>CAYGBP010000023.1:0-2672 GCA_964348105.1 uncultured Nitrospirota bacterium | reverse complement strand
ACGGCATGACCTCGGAGCGCCCCGGCCATTCGGTCAGGTCATTTCAGGGTGCCATCTCGGAGCTGCGTCGCGGCGAGGGAAGCTTGTATGATCCGCGCGTGGTGGGTGCCTTTCTGGAGGTTCTGGAAGGCAAGGCGGCCAAGGCCGCCTGACCGATCGGCGGCCTTTAGGGAAGCTCCCGCGGTTCTCCTGTGAGAAACCCCTGCATCAGGTAGATTCCCATTTCTTTGACCACCTCGAGCTCTTTCTCGGTCTCGATGCGTTCGGCCACCGGCTCGATCCCTTCGGCGATAATGCCTTCCGTGACATAGTTCTGAAGGGCCTTGACCATGTCTTTCAGAAATTGTTTGAACTTTTCCGAGGCGATGGCCTGCAAAATCGTGGTCCGATCCAGCTTGATGTAATCGGGAACCAACCTTGCGATGAAGGGGAGTGAGATGAATCCGGCGCCGAAGTCGTCGATGGCGAAACGGTACCCCGCTTCGCGCCATTTCCGGACGCTGAGGAGATGGTTTTCGATGTCATGGAGGGCTTCGGCCTCCGAAATTTCGAGGATGACCTGAAGGTTGGGATCCTTGGGAAGGACCTCCATCTTGGCCAGAATGGCGAAATCCACGTTGACGAAGACGCGGTTGAGCTTGGCTTTCTGGGCGGCCATGACCTGGCTCCGAAAACAGATGCGCTTCAGTTCCCCCAGCTGCCCGATGGCCTGGTATTTCTTGAAAAGCTCCAGGACGGTCAGCTTGCCCTGGGGGTCCCGGCTGAGGGCCTCGTATCCGATCGTCTGGTCGGTTCTCAGATCCACGACCGGCTGATACACCACCTTGATCGATTTTTCATCAATCTGGAACTCCTCCGTTCCGATATGGATCTTGTCCCCCCCCTTCTTCGCGATATAAAGGGCCTGATCGGCCAGTCGGATCAGAGCGTCAACCGTCTGCCCGTGATCCGGGTAAAGGGCCACGCCGATGCTCAGGTCCAGCCCCAGGTAGGATATTTCGCCGATTCGCTGCACACCTTTGCGGATCCGCTCGGCCGCCGCCACGATGCCTTCCCGGCTGCTCTCCGTCAGGATCACGACGATCTCGTCGCCGCCCCAGCGAAACACCAGATCGGTTCCCCGGGTGGATTCCTGAATGCTTTTGGCAACCGCCTTGAGCACCTCGTCTCCTGCCTGGTGGCCCTGCGTGTCGTTGATCACCTTGAAATTGTCCAGGTCGCACAGCAGGATCGCGCGGTTGGAATGTTCCCGCTCGGCCCGTCGGAGTTCCTCTTCCATCCGGCGGGTTAAATACCGGCGGTTGTACAGATTGGTCAAGGCGTCGCGGATTGCCTGCTCGGCCAGGGCCTCCTGCGCGCGCTTTCGCTCGATCGCATACCGCATGACGCGCGACAGCATCTTCGTGTCCACCTGGCCTTTGACCAAGTAATCCTGGGCGCCCTTTCCCACCGCCTCCAGGCCCAGGCTGTCGTCGTCATAGCCCGTGAGGACGATGATCGGCATGGTGGGGACCTGGTTATGGACCTGGGAAAAAGTCTCCACCCCCTTGCTGTCCGGGAGAGAGAGGTCCAGGATGACGACGTCGGTCTCGCCTTCGGACAGGCGCTCGAGGCCGGTCTCCAGGCGATCCGCGGAGGAGACTTCAAACTTCGGGTTGGATTCCCTGCTGAGCGTCCTGGCGAGGAGGGTAGAATAGGTCGGATCGTCTTCGATTAACAGGACTCGGATACCGTTTTCGGACAAGTGCTGCCCCTCTGTCGATCGACGCTTCCATTTCGCTTGGCTGGCTTCGGAGGCGCTCGATATGGAAAATGGCGCGGAGCGGCCGGTTCACCCCGCAAGTCTAGGAAACGAAACCGCTTATTTCAAGTATAGCACCCGTCCCCTGCCGGTCAAGGAAGCCTGGCTCCTCGGGATTCGCCCGCACATCAGACCACCCCTTGACATGTGTAATGTAGATTTGAACAACCGGGGAAGGGCTATGTTATAATGGATAACCTATGGATATTCGGGCGAAATTGGCCTCCGCTCCCGCTTCACCCGGCGTCTATCTCATGAAGGGGGAGGGGGGGCAAATCCTCTATATCGGGAAGGCGCGTTCCCTCTCGGCCCGGGTCCGGACCTACTTTCAGAAAGGATCGGCCCTGACCCCAAAGGTTCGGACGATGGTCGAACAGGTCCGGGACATCGAGTATATGGTGACCCTGAACGAGCTGGAAGCCCTGATCCTGGAAAACAGCCTCGTCAAGAAACATCAGCCGAGGTATAACGTCCTTCTCCGTGACGATAAGAACTATCCGTTCCTTCGGCTGTCCTTCAAGGACGATTATCCGCGTCTGCAGATCGTGCGGAGGGTGAAGCGCGACGGCGCGGTGTACTTCGGGCCGTATGTTCCCACGAATGCATTGCGTGAGACGCTGCGATTGCTGCGCCGTGTCTTTCCGCTTCCCAACTGCAAGATCAAGATTGACGGGAAGGCGGACCGGGCCTGCATCGAGTTCGAGATCAAACGTTGCCTGGCGCCCTGCACGGGAAATCAGACGCGTGAGCAGTACCGGACCATGATCGACCAGATGATCCTTTTTCTGCAGGGGAAGGACAGTGAGTTGATTGACCGGCTCAGGGAGCAGATGAACCGGGAGGCGGATCATCTCAACTTTGAGGAGGCCGC
>CAYGBP010000022.1:17980-27939 GCA_964348105.1 uncultured Nitrospirota bacterium | reverse complement strand
CCGAGCGGTAGGCCCGCACGAAGGTCTCCTGGGCCACGTCCTCCGCGTCCTGGGCATGTCCCAGAAACCGGAAGCAGAAGTTTAGAACGGGACGCTGGTATTTTTCAAACAGTTTCTCGAAGGCGGCGGGGTCGCCCTCCCGGAACTGGATCATCCATCGCGCGTCCGGATCCAACCGAATTTCCTCCTTCGAGACAGCCGCCCGTTTGTTTGATTCAATATACCACGGGGACAAGCGGGGCGGCCATCGCAAGCGCCACGCCGGGCCGGCCCATCCTGCCCGGTCGAGACGCCATAAAGGCCTTGACAAGGTTCGTTCATGATGTGTAAATTGTTGGATTAAACTGAGGCGCCGGTGCCCGAGGAGCAGGACGAATTCAGAAAGGGCCTTGCCTTTGCCGCCCGCGTGGGGACCGAGCTGGTGGCGGCCACGATGGTCGGCGCCTTCCTGGGATACCTGCTGGACGGCTACTTTGGGACGAAGCCGTGGCTGATCGTGGCGGGCGTGGTGGTCGGGGCGGCCGCCGGGTTTCTGAACGTTTATCGGTTCGTCCAGCGCATGAATCGCTAGTCCCGGTTTTCGCGACCGCAGCCAGGGCGCCCTTCCGACAGCGAAGGCATTAACTTACAGAAAGCGTTTTCGTGGAAAATCCGCTTCACCATTTCGAGCTTCATCCGATCATTCATCTCTCCCTGTTCGGCTTCGACATCTCGGTCAATCAGGCCGTGATCATGATGTGGCTGGTGGCCGCCGGAGTCTTTCTGTTCTTTTTCGCGGCCGGCCGGGGCCGCCGGCTGATTCCCACCCGCATTCAGAGCATGGCCGAGATCTCCGTCGAGTTTCTCAAGGCCCTGGTGGTGGACAACATGGGGGAGAAGGGCCTGAAGTTCTTTCCTTTCATCGCCACTTTATTTTTCTTCATACTATTCTTTTTTAATGATAGGGCGACCACCGAGATCTACACCGTGACCAGCCAGATCATGGTGACCGGGTTCTTCGCCCTGATCGTCTATCTCATCAGCCTGGGGGTGGGGTTCGCGATGCATGGGTTCAAGTTTCTGGGCATTCTGATTCCCTCCGGGACGCCTTGGTGGCTGGTTCCGCTGATGGTGCCGATCGAGATCGTCAGCCAGCTGGCGCGGCCGGTCACCCTCGGGGTGCGGCTTTTTGCCAACATGACGGCGGGCCATACCATACTTTACGTGCTGTTCGGGCTCATGCTGGCCGGCGGGGCCGTGATCGGTTGGCTTCCGTTCGCCTTTACGGTGCCGGTCTATATCCTTGAGGTTTTCGTGGCGTTCATCCAGGCCTATATCTTTACGGTGCTGGCCTGCGTCTATCTGGGAGACGCCATCAAACTACACTGAGAGTCTGGTCCGGAGCGTCCGCGCCGGTTGATGCCTGCCGGCCTGACCGGTTCGGGATCATCACCAAACGGGAATAACACAAGAAGGAGGTTCATCGATGGAGGCAGGAGCAGCGGCATTGTTGGGGATGGGGCTGGCCGCGGCCGGGTTCGGAGGCGCCGGCGTGGGGATCGGTTACATCTTCGGCAAGATGATCGAGGCAGTGGCCCGCCAGCCGGCGGCCGAGGGCAAGGTCGGTAAGTACATGTGGATCGGTTTTGCGCTGGTGGAGGCGATCGCCCTTTATGGACTGGTGGTGGCCTTTATCATCATGGGGTCCGCCTGATCGGTCGGATCCGTTTCAGAAGGGGCGGCGGCGGGCCGGCATCGGATGCATCGCGCCGCGCCGCATCCTTGACTAACGTTCTAAATGGGGTGAGAAGAAATGCCTCAGTTTGATACCACTTTCTTAAGCTCGTTGATTTTCTGGTCTGTCGTCTCCTTCGGGATCCTGATGTTCCTGCTGTACAAGTTCGCCTTCCCGGCGCTGGTCTACATTCTCGACGAGCGGGAAAAGCGGATTCGTGAAAGCATCGCGCATGCGGACCGGATGAAGGAGGAGGCCGAGCAACTCCTGGCGGAGTACAAGGCCAAGCTGGCGGCGGCCCAGCAGGAGGCCCATTCGATCCTGGAGCAGGCCCGGCAGCGCTCCCAGCAGGCCCTGGATGAAAACGAGCAGCGGGTCGAGCGCGAGACGCAGAAGATGCTGGAAGACGCCCGGCGCGATATCGACCGCGAGCGGCAGAGCACCGTGAAGGAGCTTCGGGAGCACGTGGCCGATCTGGTCCTGCAGGTGAGTGAAAAGGTCCTGGCCAGGGAGATTCGCGATCAGGATCACAAGGCCCTGATCCAGGAGACGCTCGGAAAGATCGGGCAGCATTACGGCAAGAACTAAAAGCCGCGTGGCCCTCAGAACGGGCTTAGGTGCAGAAAGCCTTCCGGTGTTTGAAAAAGCACAGGATCCGGCCTGCCGGCCCGGATGTTTTCGTATTCCACCATCACGCCCCCGCCGTCGTTCATGAAATAGATGATCCGCACCGGCAGGAAGTTTAAGTCGCTCGCCTCCCACCGCAGATGATACGAGCGGATTCTCCGTTCCTCGCCCTTGACGCCCGAAACCGTCAGGACCCGTTCATGGAGCATGAGGCGGCAGGGATGTCCATTGACCACATCCTCCTTGAGCTTGATGCTCTGCCGCTTGATGTTCGGAAAATCCTCCCAGGGGATCCAGCCCTCCAGCATGGCCTTCTCGACGAGGGCGCTGGAGATCGAGTGTTCGAAGTAGATCCGATCGTCCAGAAAGATCCGCCGCATCTTTTTCTGACCGAAGTCATAAAGGATGATCTCGTTGTAGGCCCGGTCGCTTTCCTCGGGCGCCAGTTCCACCCGGACGGACGGGGCGGCGACATGCACCCGCGCGCGCTGCTGCGGGATCCGCCGGTCCTCCACGAAAATGCTGGAGACAAAGTCGGCCGTGAAGGCGTAATCCGAAGGCTCGGCCGGGTGTGACTCGGACCCGGATAAGAACGCCGCCAAGAATAGGAAGGCTCCTGCGGCGGCTTTACATTTCAAGTTCGGCATTCAGGCTGCCCTTGCGGTATCCTTCCAGGTCCAGCGTGACGAACTGAAAGCCTACTGACTTGATCGCTTCGGCGATCCGTTCGCGCGTGGGATGAGCGAGGGCGCGCGTCAGGTCCTCGAGCGGCAGCTCGATCCTTGCGACCTTTTCGTGGTACCGGACGCGGACTTCCCTGAAACCCATCGATTTGAGCTGGGCCTCGGCGCGGTGCACGCGCTTGAGGTTGTCCAGCGTGATCGGGATGCCGTACGGAAACCGGGAGGACAGGCAGGATTCGGCCGGCTTGTCCCAGGTGGGAAGCCCCAGGCCCCGGCTCAGTTCGCGCACCGCCTGCTTGTCCAGACCGGCCGCCACCAGCGGGCTCTTCACACCGAATTCGCGCGCCGCCTCCAGGCCCGGCCGGTAATCCTTCAGATCGTCCAGGTTCGTTCCCTCGGCGATATGGGTGAATCCCTTCTCGTCCGCCAGCTTTCGCAGCTTTTCGAACAACTCCGCCTTGCAGTGATAGCAGCGGCGGGCGTCGTTTCGGACGAAATCGGGTTCCTGCATCTGCTCCGAACGAATCCAGAACTGGGATGCCCCGATCCGCTGGGCGATCTTCCGGGCGTCCGCCAGCTGATCCTGGGCGTACGCCGGGGAGATCGCGGTGGCGCCCGCCATCCGGTTGCCCAGGGTGTCCCGCGCGGCTTTGAGCAGCAGGGTGCTGTCCACGCCGCCCGAGAAGGCCACCAGGACCGAGCCCAGCTCACCGACAGCCCGCTGAAGCCTCAGGTATCGTGGATCTTTTTGCATGGCCACCTCCGGGGAATCGTTTATCCCGGCTCATTGATTTTGATCCGGGCTTCCTCCTGGTTGGTGACGGCCACCAGCAGGATCCGGTCGGGATTTAAGTATTCCTTGGCGACGCGCTGCACGTCCTCCAGGGTCACGGCCTGAATCTTGCGGGGGTAATCCTCGAAATATCCCTCGCCGAGGCCGAAGAACTCCACCCAGCTCAACAGGCGGGCCATCTTGGCGTTGGTGTCCATTCGGAGGGGGAAACTGCCCACCAGGTAGGATATGGCCTCTTCCAGCTCCTGGCGGGTGACCGGGGTGGAGCGGATCTTTCGAATCTCCTTGAGGACCTCCTGGATCGCCCGGTTGGCCGTGGCGTTCTGGGTCTGAAGCTTGACGAAGAACTTGCCGGTGTGATAATTCGCGTCGAAGGTGCTGTAGACGCTGTAGACCAGGCCCTGCTCGTCGCGAATGGATGAGAGCAGGCGCGAGGAGAAACCGCCGCCTCCCAGGATGTAATTCATCACCAGGATCGGGTAAAAGTCCGGGTTGGTCCGCTTGACCCCCAAGTGGCCGATCTGGATGTTCGCCTGGGTGAGATTCTTATCGATTAATTCGATCTTCAGTCCCTCCAGCGGGGGCGGGTCCGGCAGTTTCGCCGGGGGGACCTCCTTTTTCTTCCAGTGGCCGAGATGCTCCTCGATCAGGGCGCGAAGCTCCTTCTCGGTCAGGTCGCCCACGACCGCCATCAGGCCGTTGTTGGGGTGGTAAAAACTGCGATGGAAGGCCACGATGTCCTTGCGTTCAATCCCGGGGAGCGTCTCGGGCAGGCCTTCGGCGGGCCGGTGGTAGGGATGATTCCCATAGAGGATCCGGTCGAAGGCCCGTGTGGCGACCGTCCCGGGGTCGTCCTTTTCGGCCACGATCCCGCCCAAAACCTGATCGAGGACCCGTTGAACCTCCTGGACCGGAAAGCTGGGCCGTGTCAGAACGTCGGCCAATAGCGCGAAGCCCTTGTCGATATCCTTTTTCAGGATTTGAAGGGAGACGGTGGCGGAGTCCGCATCCGCTCCGGTCGAAAGGCTGGCTCCCATGAAGTCGAACGATTCGGCGATCTGGGAAGCCGTAAGGCTGGTGGTTCCTTCGTCCAGCAAGGCGGCCGTCAAATGGGCCAGGCCCGCCTTGGGTTCCGGGTCATGAATCGAGCCCGCGTGAAACTGCATAATCAGATTGACGGTCGGAAGGGAATGGCGCTCCAGGAGCAGGACGGTCATTCCCTGATCGGTCGCCCATCGCTTGAACTGAACATCCGCGCCCCGGGCGGGGCCGGCGTGGCCGACTGCCAGGAACAGCGCCGCCAGGGCCGTAACGGCCAGGCGCACCGTCCGGCCGGGGCAGGCGGGCGAAGCTAAATGCATGAATCACTCCTTCGGTTTCAACGGAATCAGGATTCCGACGGTCCGGGTGTCTTCCCGAAGATAGGTCCGGGCCACCCGCTGAATGTCCTCCGCGGTTACCTTGCGGATGCGTTGCAGATACCGGTCCAGGAAGTCGACACCGGCCCCGATGGTCTCGGCCTTTCCGATCAGCATGGCCCGATAAAAGTTGGAATCCTGGCCGAATATATGGCCGGCCTCGATCTGATTCTTGGCCTTCCGAAGCTCACGCTGCGAGACAGGCTCGGTCCGGATTCGCTCCAGCACCGCCTGAAGTCCCTTTTCAAGGACATCGGGCCCGTGGCCCGGCTGGGCCAGGGCGTAGAAATAGAAAAGATTCGGATCGGCCGTGCCCGCGCCGTACTCCCCTCCGGCCTCCAACGAGATCTTGTCCTCGTAGACCAGGCTCTGGTAGATCCTGGAGCTCTTGCCGGCCGACAGGATCGTGGCCAGCACCTCCAGGGCGTAGGCGTCCTCCTCCCTGTAATTGGGAGCCTTATATCCCATGACGACGAGGGGGAGCTGCGCCTCGCGCTTGACCACGATCCGGCGCTCGCCCTGCTGGGGAGGCTCCGGGACGGGCACAGTCGGGGGCTCGGGGCCTTTCGGAATCTTTCCGAAGGTTTTCCGGATCCTTTTCATCAGGGCGCGCGGCTCGATGTCCCCGACGATGACCAGCGTGGCGTTGTTGGGGCGGTAGTAGGTGTCGTAATGCCGGCGGGCGTCCTCGACCGTGAGGCGGTTCAAGTCTTCCATCCACCCGATGGTGGGCGAGTGGTAGGTGTGAACCAGAAAGGCGACGGCGAACATCTGCTCGATCAGGCTGGCATACGGATCATCGTCCGTCCTGAGCCGGCGTTCCTCCTTGACCACCTCACGCTCCAGCCTGAATTCTTCCGGATCGAGCAGGATGTTTCTCATGCGATCGGACTCCAGGTCAATCGACAGCTCGATCCGATCGCTGGCCAGGTTTTCGAAGTAGGCGGTGTAGTCACGGGAGGTGAAGGCATTCTCGGTGCCGCCGTTTCGAGCGATGATGCGGGAGAACTCGCCCTTGCCGTGGGTGGGCGTCCCTTTGAACATCATGTGCTCCAGCAGATGGGAAAGGCCGGTCTGACCCAGCACCTCGTTACGGGAACCGACCCGGTACCAGACCTGAAACGTTACCACCGGCGCCTTGGGCTCCTTCACGAGGATCACCTTCAAGCCGTTGGGAAGGCTGTGCACCTCGCCGTCGAAGGCATGCAGCAGGTGAGGGGAGGCGTTCGCAATCAGGACGATGAGGAAAGCGCGGAGGATGAATCGTTTCACGGAAAGTTATCCTAACAACAGGTTTATCGGGGTGTCAAGAGGTGCTCCGGCGCGGCCGCCGGCTCGGAATGTAGCTGCCCGCAGGCGGCCAGGATATCCCGGCCCTTGCTTTTGCGGATGAAGGCGGTCAGGCCGCTGTTCACCAGGATGGCCTGGAAGGCCGTCACCGCGGCATCGGCGGGTCTGCGGAAGCGGCCGCCCGGATGTTCGTTGTAGGGGATGAGGTTGACCTTGCAGCGAACGCCCTGCAGAAGGCGAACCAGGCGCCGGGCCTCCGCCGCAGCGTCATTCACGCCTTCCAGCAGGACATACTCGAAGGTGATGCGCTCCCGGGGGCCGGTCGGATACTCACGGCAGGCCTGAATCAGATCCCGTAGCGGATATTTTCGGTTGATCGTCCCCATCGTCGCGTTCCGCACGGCATCCGAAGCGGCGTTGAGCGAAACGGCCAGGTTGACCCGGAGCCCGAGGGTCGCGAGCAGCCGGATCTGCGGCACCAGGCCGGCCGTCGAAAGAGTGATTCGACGCCGCGGAAAGCAGACGCCCTTCGGGTCGGTGAGGCGCCGAACGGCCTCGGTGACGGCGTGGAAGTTGGCCAGCGGCTCGCCCATTCCCATCATGACGATGTTTGTGATTCGCTCACCCGGACCGTTTTCCGCCAGCAGCCTACGAACGGAGAGGACCTGGTCTACGATTTCATGCGCCCGCAGGTTTCGAATCAGGCCCATTCGACCGGTCAGGCAGAAGGCGCAGTCCAGGGTACAGCCTACCTGGCTGGAGATGCAGAGGGTCAGGCGCCTTCGAACCCGCGATTCATCCGGGATGAGGACCGCCTCGATCCGGTTCCCGTCTTCAAGACCCAACAGAAATTTCCGGGTTCCGTCGGCCGAAGCGAGGCGGGTGAGGACATCGAGCCTGCTGATCCGGGCGGCCCCGGCGAGCAGCCGCCGTTGCTCCCGTGAGAGGTTCGTCATCGCCTCAATATCCGTGACTCCTTTTGCGTAGAGCCACTGCTTGATCTGCTCGGCGCGATACCGGGGCCATCCGAGGTCCGTGACAAACCTGGACAATTCCTCGAAGCTCATGGCCTTCAAATCCTGTCGGTCCATGAATGCCATTCTAATATAAAGCGGCCGCCCCCCACAAGGTTTCCACGGCGGATGAAGTCCCTGGCCCTCCTGTGTAAAAGATTCGTTCTTTTGGGAAAGAAAAGGCACAGGCACAAATGAAACGGATGATAACGCCTTGTTTATCATATGCTTAACGCTTATTCCCTCCGGCATACTTCTTGCTCTCATCCTCCAGGGGTTTGCCAGTGACATCCATGTCAAGGCGTCGACAAAAGCTCAGATGCGCCACCGCCCTGATGGGCGCTTCCTTCCTCCTTTTCCTGACGGGATGCGGGCAGAAGAGCCAGATCAGCCCGCCCGAGGCAGAGATCCCGACCATCACGATGCACAGCCCGCCGGACGGTACGGTACAGTTCGAGCATAAGCCAGGGGAATCGCAGATCTGGGCAATGTTCAACAAGGATATGAATCCGACCTCCGTTCGGACCAATACTTTTCTGCAGGCCGCCTGCCCGGCGGCGGCCGCTTTGGACGGGGAAACAATCGTCCTGGAGAGTGATTCGCCTTCCTATAATCCCGCCACCCGGACCATCACGGTCAAACCTCAGTCGCTCAAGCCGGATCAGCAGTATGTCGTGCGGATTACGCGAAGCGCCACGGACGAGGCGGGTGTTCCCCTGGATCAGAATACGGTCTGGCGGTTCACTACGGGAGAGCGGATCGACAACTTTCAGCCCGCGTTCGAGGGTGCCCAAGGAATCGTGCCGAACAGCGCCTCCGAGGTGACGATTTCATGGAGCGCGGGCTTCGACGGGTTCGATCAGGCCACGAAGCCAGAGGACTTAAACTACCTGTTCTTCCGGGGGATCGGCAGCGCATGCGATACGGAAAATATCAATTTCACCGCGCCCTTTGTCACGGTGAAGGCCGAAAAGGCCTGCACAAGCTTTGATACCAATCCGGATACGATCGAGTGCTCGCACCGGGTTTCCAATCTCTCGGCCTCGACCCGCTACTGCTTCGTGGTGAGGGCACGCGACCGGGGATGTCACGTGGAGCCGAACCGTCAGGTGGTCGAGCAGACCACGAAGGTGGGGGGCAAGATGTATGTCGCCAACCTCGCCTCACGAAGCATTCTGGTCTACGACAACGCCGGCGAGGCGGAGCGCACGGGATCCCGCCGGATCACGAGCAACCGGAGCGGATTACATGCCCCGGTGGGGGCCGCATTCGCGGCCGTGACCGACCCGCCGGACGCGACCGATGGACCGGTTCTCAACAGCCTGTACGTCGCCAATTTCCGGGCCAATACGATTCTGGCCTATGACTGGACGGAAGGGGTCGATCCAATTCCATCGGGGGATATTCCGCCATCCCGCACGATCAAGGGCAGTCTGTCCAAGATCCGCGAGCCCCTGGCCCTCATCACCGATTCGGCCCGCGACCGCTTATACATCGTCAATTTCGGCGACAACCGGATCATCATCATCGACCAGGGCAGCAAGGCCGGCGAGCTGCTGACGGTGCCCCGGTCGGTCGAGATCCAGAGCGAACCGGACTTCATTCCCTATACCGAGGCCGTCGGCGGGGCGGTGGGCAAATACCCGGACAATGCGGATTTGAAGGACGTGCTCTTTGTCGCCTTCAGGGGGAGCAACAATATCGCGATCCTGGACAACGTGGATGAACATTCGGGAACGGTTCCCCCCAGCCGGTTCATCTCCCCGGTGGGAACCGGTTTGAATGAAACCCGGATCCAGGATCCCCGGGGCATTTGGGTGGACTCCGAAACCGACCGGTTGTACGTCGTCAGCCGCGGGAGGGCAACGACCCGGGCGGACGACGCGATTCTGATTTTCGAAAATGCCTCAACCATTTCGGGAAATGTCGCCCCCACCTGGATCCTCAAGGGGGCGATCGATGAGGAGCCTTTATTCCAACTCCCCTATATGATTTCGATTCTGACCATGTCGGATACCCTGTCGGGCGACGTGAAGCGGATTCTGGCGGTTGCGGAGGAGGGCGGAGCTCGGGTAAAGCTCTTCGAAGACATCGACGCCCGCCTCGATCTGTCCGACCCGAGCTGCCGGCCCGACCCGGATCATCCGGCTAATTCCGCATTTCCCCCCCCAACGGTCTGCCGCCCGACGCCCAGCCAGATCGTCGGCGGGGATAAGACCCAGCTGGTAATCCCGCGCGGTGTGGTGCTCAAATCCGAGGCGGCGGGAAAGCTCACGATGTTTGTGACCAATCAGGGCCACTTCTCAACCTATTCCCTGAATTTCTTCGAGGGCCAGCCGGTGACCATTGAGGAGCGCCACGGTTTTTGCCCGTATCGAATGTGGTCGGCACTTTACGTGCAGTACCCGATAGGGCCGGCAT
>CAYGBP010000022.1:16934-17970 GCA_964348105.1 uncultured Nitrospirota bacterium | reverse complement strand
CTATTCCCTGAATTTCTTCGAGGGCCTGCCGGTGCGTTTCAGACTGGAAGATCCGACAACGTTTCATAATGAAAAACCGAGCCAGATGATCTCGCCTGCTATCCATGGCCCGACGGACGTCGTCGTGAACCGGGAGACCGAGGTCCTCTATTCCAGCAACATCCAGGGAGATGCCGTATCGGTATTTAAAAATATTAATTCGACCTCCGTTGCCGGAGGGATCCTGCCGAGCTGGCGGATCTTCGGCCCCGATACCCGCCTGAGTGGTCCAGGGGGCCTGGCCCTCATTGAAACCGATGATCCCGCAACGGATCGGCTGTACGTCACCAATCTTTTCACGAACGAGATCCTTGAGTTTGACCTGGCCCTGTTCGATATTGCGACCTGTTCCACTCCCAGCACATTGCCCTGTAATCTCACGCCGGATGTAATCAATTACGCGAATTCAAACGACCCGGTCGCGGCGCCACTGGGGATCGAGGTCGATGAGAAAGGAACCCCGGATATCTCGGACGATCTGCTCTATGTCGCCTACCGGGACAAAATTTTCGGGGACAGGGCGGGCGACTCGCTCGTGGTCTTCGGCCGCGATGAAAACGATGTAAACCTAGTTTGGGAACCCCTTTACCGCATCAAGAGCACGGCTGGTCCCTTGAGAGGTCCGGCCGGGATCGAGGTGGACACCGATACGCAGACCCTCTATATCGCCAACCGGGGCGATAATTCGATCCTGGTCCTGGACCTGTCTGATCCCGCCCTGTCGAGCGCCTGCGTCGAGGACGCGGCCGATCCGGCGGCCTTCGTCTGCGACCTTGCGCCGATTCGAAAGATCACGCCCGCTTCGGCAGAAGAGGCCAGGGAAGAATTTCGCCTCCAATCCCCGAATTGGGTGTTTCTGGATACCTTCTCGGATCCCGCCAAGCTCTACGTGACAAACCGTGATTCTAGTGTTATCTTCGTTTATAACGATGCCCGGACCATCACCGGTGCTGTCGTACCGAACCGGGTCGTTCCGGCCAGCTCCGGGCTCACGACC
>CAYGBP010000022.1:16089-16924 GCA_964348105.1 uncultured Nitrospirota bacterium | reverse complement strand
TAAGGAGGATGTGGGCGAGATGCCTTCGCGTACCTGTGCCAAAATCATCCTGGCGGGACTGACGGCCGTCCTGAGCGGTTGTGCCCACCCGACCCTGGCGGCGCCCGGGCCGATGGTTTCCGAATCGCCCTGCGGTCCGGGAAGGGTTTGTTTGGTCGCGGCCCGGGAGGCATACCGGGAGGAGGATTACGAGGAGGCGATCCGCCTGATCCAGGCCGCGCTCGATTCGGGGGCTCCGTCCGAGCGGGAAGGGCGCCTTCGGTTCCTCCTGGCGCGATCGCAGCGGGGGCTGGGAAGCGAAGAGGCGCTTGAAAATTACCGGGAGGGAATTTCCAAGCTTCCGATCCTGGAGGATTATGGCTTACTCGAACTGGGAAAGGCTCATCTGGAGCGGGGAAGGAGCCTGGCCGCGGCCCTGTCCTTCGAGGCGTTGGTCACCCGCTACCCCGATAGCCTGCTGGCGGCCGAAGCCCGGATGCAGGTGGTCCGCGCCTACGCGGCCGTTGGCCATCTCGATCGCGTGATCGAGCATGCGGATCATTTCCTGCGAACGTCCCCCGAGATGGATGCCGACGGCGAGGTCCTGTTTCAATCGGCGCGCGCCCATCTGATGCGGGGTGACGCCTCGAGCGCGGCCGAGCGATTCCAGCAGGTGGTTTGGGAGTATGATGACCGGCTGGTGGCCGGAGCGGCCCAGGTGGAGCTGGATCAATTACGGGCAAGCGGGGTCGTTCCGTCAGTGCCCGGGTTTGAAGTAAATCTCGACCGGGTGGGACGTATGAAAGAGGAGGGCAGGCTCCGGCGCGCGCATTTCGTCGGAGGCCGTCACGTCGAC
>CAYGBP010000022.1:13430-16079 GCA_964348105.1 uncultured Nitrospirota bacterium | reverse complement strand
GAGGGCAGGCTCCGGGAGGCCGCCCAGATCTTGGAAGCGCTTTTGAGCGATTCCACGCCTTCCCACGGTCAGGTCGCATCGATGCGTTTTGAGCTTGGGTTCGTCTATGCGGGACTCGGCCGCAGGGAGGCCGCCCGGGCGCAGTTCGAAGAGCTCCTCGAGCTGCGGCCGCCGCATCCTCGAGTCTCCGAGGTCTACATCTGGCTGATGCGGGACGCGTTTCTGCAGGGGGATCTTCAGGCCCAGAAGGGGGCATACGCGCGATTCAAACGGGAGATGCCGGGAAATGACGATCTGCCCAGGGCGCTCTGGTATCTCATTCGGTATCAAGAGGATGCCGGGGAGGACAAGGGGGCCCAGGAGGCCTGTCGGGAGCTGATCGCGAATTTTCCGTACCATCGACTGTCCCCGCAGGCGCATTGGCGTCTTGGCTGGATTGAATACAAGGCGGGCCGCTATGATGAGGCCTACCGTACCTTTCAGGAATTTCAGGATCGATTCCCGAACGCCGTGCTGACGCCGAGGGTGTGGTACTGGGCCGGCCGGGCCCTCGAAAAGATGGGCCATTCCGAGGAGGCCAGGCCGGTATACGCCCATCTTTGCCGTCAGTATGCGAGGACCTATTACTGCCGCATGGCCCTAGAGCCAGGGGGGTACCCCGGAGGGCCGGAGACCGGGCACGACTCTCTGGTCTCTTCCCGGCGGGTCGAGCCGGCCGGCCTTCCTCAGACCGCCGGGGTGTCGTTCCAGCCCGTGCCTGAATCGGACCCGCGGTGGACCGAGGCCCCTGCGCGGGTGGCACAAGACCTGGGTTTTTTAAAGGCGAAGGAGCTGGCCTGGATGGGGATGTGGCAGGAATCCGGTCGCGAGCTTCAGGCTGCCGCCAGTCGTTTTCCGGATGAGCGTGACGCGCTATTATTTCTGGCCGACCGGCTGTATGCCGTCGGGGCCGTGGCGGAGGGATTGAAGATCCTGCGGTTGAACTTCCGGGAGGTCCTCAACAACGGCAACCCCGAGATGCCGGAATCCTTCTGGTATCAGGCCTATCCGGTTGCGAACTTGGACCCGGTCGCCGAACCGGGACTCCTGCCCGGTAGCGATCCTTTTCTGATCGCGGCCGTCATCCGGGAGGAAAGCTCATTTGATTTCAACGCGGTTTCCAAGGCCGGCGCGATCGGTTTGATGCAGCTCATGCCCCAGACGGCCGAACGGGCCGCCCGACAACTGCAATTTCTTGAATTTGAACCGGAAATGCTTCGCGACCCCCGGCTGAATGTCAGACTCGGCACCTGGTACATGTCTCGGCTCCTGAGGCGCTTCGAGGGCAACATCGTCTTCGCCGTCGCGGCTTATAACGCGGGACCCGAAGCGGTATCCCGCTGGATTCGTAAAAGACCCGGGCTGCCTCCGGATGAATTCATCGAGGAAATTCCCTACCCCGAGACGCGCGGCTACCTCAAAAGAGTCCTGCGAAGCTATTACGAATACCGCGCCATCTATGCCCCCCCGGCCCCCCCGATTTCTTGACAAAGAACAGGCCGGGGAGTATAGTTGAAATATCAAATAAAGTCGATAACTTATACGCGTTTGACGGCCGTTTTGAATGGAAGAAAATCACCATCAAAGGATCCTCCTGGTCAATGATAATTCCCGGGCCCTCAAGCTTCTGGATTTGCGACTTTCGGAACGGGGGTATCAGACCTTCACGGCGGAATCGGTCAAGGATGCGGTCGTTACCGCCATCATCGTCAAGCCTCATCTGGTCATCTCGGAGCTTCACCTGCGGGAGTTGAACGGGCTTGAACTGAGAAGGATCCTCGGCTCGATCGAGGCGATGTCTCGCGTACCCCTTATTCTGCTCAGCACGGAGAAGGAACTGCCCCCGGAGTTTGCCAAGGAGTCCGGACCGCCCGTGCGAAACCTTCAGAAGCCCTACACCTTCGAGGAGCTGCTCAGGCACATTACGGCGATTTCGGCGCAGGGCGCCTCGGGGGCGCCTCCCGGCGGCTCAATCGGGACGCCGGCTCACCGGATCGATCCGGAGACCCGCGCCAGCAAGGCGGAGGCCGCGGGTGAAGAACAGTCGGGCGCCATGGATTTCGATGACCTCGAAAAGACCATCTCGGCGGAGCTCGAGCATCCTTCGGAGGTCGCTTCGGCGGAGGATGTCATGGCCGCTCCGATTCCCGATCCGGCGTCCGATCGGGAGGAGATGGAGTTTTTGAAGGAATTGGTGGCGCGCGGAATTCTGAAGGCCAAGGAGGGTTGATGGGAGGGCAGTCCAAATCATCCTCGTCCGGCTCGAAGCGCCGCCGGTACGGACTCGTGGGCGGGGGTCGAAAGGCCCTGGAGATTCTGGCCCAGCTGTGCGAGGAACCCGACTGCGAGCTCGTCCGGCTTTGGGCCCCCGTTGCCGACGACCTGGTCCACCGGATGGGCGATCTGGGTTTCGCCTTGACGGATCAGGTCAAGGTACAGGTGACCCGCGAGTTCGATCAGTTCAATGCCGATCCCGATTTCAATCTTGTCATCCATGCCGCCTCCGGTCCGCAGATCAAGGCCAGCCTGTGGCCCACCTGCTCCCGAACTCTGGCCAGGTCCATGCCCGCCGTCGGCTCCAGCGTGATCAATCCGTCGAATCCCCATTCC
>CAYGBP010000022.1:0-13420 GCA_964348105.1 uncultured Nitrospirota bacterium | reverse complement strand
AGGCCAGCCTGTGGCCCCTTTACAATAAGGGAGTCCGGGTCATCTCCGGGCAGGCGGCGGAGTATCTGTGGTGGCTGAGGAAGGCCCAGAAAGAAGAGTTGACGCCAATTCTGGAGGCGGCCTCCCGGTTGATGGGCGCGGTCGATTTGGCGCGGGAGGAAAGTGAATTTTTCGAGATACTGCTGCAGGTGGGTCTATATCTCACCGGCTCACATTCAGGCGATCTCTATCTGGTTAGATCCGGCGAAGGGGAGCCCCTCCCCGTATACTCGACGACACCCGATTTTGATGTCATCCAAACGGCGCCGGACGGCAGGTGTACCGATCCGCCCTGCGTTCCCGCATCCGTTCAGCAGGCCGCCATCCTGAAACGTCCGGTTCGCCTCCAGGAGACTTCTGGAGGCGTTGCAACGGGCGCGACCCCCATCGACGGATCGGGGCAGAATGAAACGGAAGCCCTTGCCGTCCCCTTGATGGCGGAAGGCGATCTGCTGGGCGTGATGCGCTTTGTCCAGCGGGCGGCCCTGGGCACCTTCACGCAGGCCGAAACATCCGCCTGCTCCCGCCTGGCCGACGCGGCCGGGAGGTCCCTCAAGAAATATCAGGCCATACTGGAAACACGGGAGCGCTCCATCGCCGAGATGCTTCGCTCGGAGATCAAAGAAATCATGAGCGGTTCGCTGACCTTGGAACCCAAGCTGGCCGCGGCCGCCGAAAAGATCCGCGAGGTGCTCGGGGGAGCACACGTCCATCTCTACGTGAGTGATCGATCCTCCACCGAGTTTGTCCTGAAGGCTTCAACCTATTACGCCCCGCAGCTATGGGGCGGCATGAAGGTTCAGGCCGGAGACGGAATCGTGGGAGAGGTTGCCAGGAAGCGCCGCCCCGTCATGATGAGAAGCTGGGATCCATCCTTCGCCAACGGGAACCTTCAATGTCTGATCTGGATGCCGCTTCAGGCTTCCGGTCGGATGTGTGGCTGTCTGTGTCTCGAGCAGGTCAGGGCCCCCCAGGGTGCGAACCGGCTGTTAAAAATGATCGGGGAAATCGCCGATACCCTGGCCCAGGCCGTATCGGCCCAGCTGGAGCAGGAGCGCATGCAGCAGAAGCTGCTCAAGCTCTCGGTGGTTCAGGAGGAAGGCCTGGAGCTGTTGTCGATCACGGATCGCGAGCGGCTCTACATGATGATCACGGCCTCGGCCGCCATGCTGGTCGATGCCGAAACGGCCGTCCTGAGGGTGTTCGAGAAGGGCGGAAACCGCCTGCTGGTGGGCTCCACCTACGGCCTTCACAAGAATGAGACGGATGCCCGACTGGTGGATCTGGACGGGAAGATATCCTATAAGGTCCTCAAGGCGAACCGGCCGATGCTGATCAATAATCTCTCGGAGTACGACCCCTCTCTTCCCGCCAAATTCCCTTATCGTTTCTGCGCCAGCCGGGGCATCGAGCATGAAGGCGGAAGGATAGGAACGCTTTCGGTCTACAACAAGCTCTCCGCCCATACCTTCGGATGCGTCGCCTTCGATGAAGACGACCTGGAAATTTTGGAGAAATTGTCCTATTATGCTTGCAAGGCCCTGAAAAATGTCCAGGAGGCGCAGGCCCGATCCGCCCTCATCACGATCGATGAGCTGACCGGCCTTCGAAACGAGCGCTACCTGATGCTCCGGCTTCCCGAAGAGCTGCGCAGGGCGGAGCGCTATCAACGAAGCCTCTCCCTCATGATTTTTGAGGCGAAGGCCGAAGCCCCATTGCCTCACGATAAAGGATCATCGGCGGAGAAGGTGTTCATCAAGCAGGTGTCGGAGGTGCTTCAGGATCAGTTCAGAAACGTGGACATCCTGGTGAGAATGACCGGTGCGCGGTTCGCGATTCTGATGCCGGATACGGGGGAGCGGGTGTCGGACGCCGTGACCAGACTGACGCGAGGGCTCTCCCTGCTTCCGCTCAAGCTTTTCATCGGATACGCGACCTACCCCGGCGACTCGAAAACCGCCAAGGCCATGATCCAAAAAGCATCGAAGTTGTCGCAAATGGCGGAGAAGGCCTGATTGCAGGCGGCCGTCCCCGCCGCGCCACCCATCGATTCACTTCATCGGTTTCGATGGCTTGGGTACCTGAATCGATGATGAGAGGAGGGCGCCCGTGAGTGATTCAAACAAGACAATTCAGATCGAAATCTACGGACAGAAATATACGATCCGGGGAGGGGCCAAGGAGGAATATGTCAGGAAGCTGGCGCTCTTCCTGGATCGGCGGATGCATGAGGTCGCGGTGGCCTCGAAGGTGCACAATCTATCCAAGATCGCCATTCTCACCGCGCTCAATCTGGCGGACGAGCTGTTTCAGAAAGACGACAAAATTCAGCGTAAGGACGGTGTCCTCAAAAATACCGAGAGACGGATGTCGGACTTGATCGAAACCCTGGAGGGGCAGTTCGACGACCTTGAGATGGAATGAGGTTTGGTCTTGAATTGTGTTGCCGATTTTGATAAGCTCAAATCGCTTTGGATGTGGGGTGTCTCGCCGGGGCTTGTGCAGATTAGGGATGCAATGCGAGGCCTGGCAGCGAGGTCGGGTCGGCTGCCTTTCAACGGACTCGCTGTAAAAAGAGAGCTCAAAAAGTCGGTACTTGAAAAGGATCCATCAAACGCTTTCGTCTGTTTTGACCGGAGATGTAACCTTCCCGGGTTACGAGAAAGCGCAATAACCCCATTAATACCCTCGGGGAGCTTTTCCCCGGTCGGGCCCCCCAAAACCCGCCCAGTCAAGCGGGGACATTCACCATGCAGCATGGACGGCGGTTTTCTCGTCGGTCTGGAAATGCCGTTCCGGTAGGGCGGTCTTCGCCGCGGTTCATGCGATCCCGCAGGGGCAACGTTCCAGCCAGGAAGAGGCGGTTTCATTCATGACAAACCTGTACGACCCAGGACCGCACTCGCCCCGGGGTGAAGAGCCGGATCCGCGGGTGCCGTTGGCCTGGAGGATGCGCCCCCGGGACCTCTCCGAACTGATCGGCCAGGATCACCTGTTGGGCCCCGGGAAGGTTCTTCGGAGCGCGATCGAGGCCGGCCGGGTTTCCTCTCTCTTGCTTTATGGTCCTCCGGGGTGCGGCAAGACGGGCTTGGCCCATCTCATCGCAGCCCGGACAGGCAGCCGATTCCGTGAAATCAATGCAGTGCTCTCCGGTATCCAGGAGATCCGCCAGATTCTGAGCGAGGCGCGTCGCTCGGCGCCCCGGGAGGGGGGCGGCACCCTCGTTTTCGTGGATGAGATCCACCGCTTCAACAAGGTTCAGCAGAGCGCGCTGCTGCCGGATATCGAGCGGGGGACGATCACGTTGATCGGCGCGTCGACCCAGAACCCCAGTTTCGCCATTATTGCCGCCTTGGCGTCGCGGTCCCAGGTGTACGAGCTCAAATCGCTGAATGAGGAAACGATGAAAACCCTGCTGTGGCGCGCCTTGAGAGATCCCGGCCGCGGGTTGGGCCGCCTCAGGATCTCGGCCACCGATGAGGCGATTGCGCATTTCGTCCGCCACGCGGACGGTGACGCCCGAAGGGCGCTCAACGGCCTGGAGATTGCCGCGACGAGCACGGCGCCGGACCCGTCGGGCTTGATTCGGCTTGATGCCGAGACGGTGCGGGAAGCAACCGGAAAGAAGGCCTTGGGCTATGACCGGGACGATCATTATGACACGATCTCGGCCTTCATCAAGAGCATGCGGGGGTCCGATCCTGATGCGGCGCTTTACTGGCTGGCCAAGATGTTGTATGCGGGTGAGGATCCGTTGTTCATCGCGCGCCGGTTGATCATCTGCGCCTCGGAGGATATCGGAAACGCGGACCCGGCAGCGCTCCCGCTGGCCGTGGCGGCGCTGCAGTCCGTGGAGGCGGTCGGCATGCCCGAGGCGCGGATCCCGCTGGCGCAGGCCGCCGTCTACCTGGCCTGTGCGCCCAAGAGCAATGCGGCCTACCGCGGGATCGAGGAGGCCCTGGAAGACGTCGAGCAGAAATCCCTTCACGGTGTCCCGGTTCATCTGAAAGACGCCGGGACTTCTGGCTCCCGCCGGCTCGGACACGGCGCCGGTTACCTTTATCCGCATGATTTCCCGGACCGCTTCGTGGCGCAATCCTACCTGCCCGGCGGGAAGCGTTATTATCGGCCTGGTCGCGAAGGGTCGGAGGGGAGGATGGCCCGCCGAATTGAGAAGTTGAGATCCAAGTCAAATAATCCAAAAAATTCGCTGCCCCGACCGGCCCCCGGCGACCATCCGGGTGGGGCCGTGACCGCCCCGGGGCGAACCACCTCTCAAAAGGAGGAGGGATGACGACAACGGCGACGATGATCGGTGTATGGATTGGGCTGGGCGCGTTGGCTGCAGGAGCCTGCACGGGAATCTTCTTATCGAAGCTTCTGATGCGACGGCGGATCCGACAGGCGGGCGAGAACTCAGAGCGAATCATCCTCGAAGCTCGCCGGGACGCCGAGGCCAGCAAGCGGGAGGCGATGCTGGAAGGAAAGGATTACGTCTATCAGCTTCGCTCGGAATTCGAGAAGGAGTCCCGGAGTCGGCGCGCCGAGCTGACGGCCCTCGAAAAGCGATTGATGCAGAGGGAACAGGGGTTGGAGCGCAAGGAGGGCGCGCTGGACCGCAAAGAGCTTGACCTGAGTCGTTGGGAGAAGGACCTGATGACCAGGGAAAAGGGCGTTCTTACCCGTGAAGCGGAGCTCAACGGTCTTGTCGCCGCGCAGAAGGCGGAATTGGAGCGGTTGGCCGGGATGACCTCGGATGAGGCCAAACGCCACCTGCTGAGCATGATGGAATCGGAGGCCAAGGTTGAGGCCGCCAAGCTGGCCAAGCGCATCGAGGATGAAGCCAAGGAAACGGCGGGGAAAAGGGCCCAGGAGATCGTGGTGGACGCGATTCAGCGGTATGCACAGGATTTCGCGTCGGAGGCCACCATATCCGTCGTGCAGCTTCCCAACGAGGAGATGAAAGGCAGAATTATCGGCCGCGAGGGAAGGAATATCAAAGCCCTGGAGGGCGCCACCGGGATTGATCTGATCATCGATGACACCCCTGAGGCGGTCATTATATCAGGCTTCGATCCCATGCGCCGGGAGATCGCCCGGATCAGCCTGGAGCGGCTCATCGCCGACGGCAGGATTCATCCCGCCCGCATCGAGGAGATGGTTGAAAAGGTGAAGAAGGACCTTGAGAGGCTGATGGTGGAGGAGACACAGAAGATCCTGTTCGAACTGAGCATCGTGGATCTTCACCCGGAGTTGGTCAGGATGCTGGGCCGATTGAAGTACCGGACCAGCTACGGACAGAACAACCTTCAGCATGTGCGCGAGGCCGCGATCCTGTGCGGCATGATGGCCAAAGAGCTGGGATTGGATTCCAAGCTGGCGCAGCGGGGGGCCTTGCTCCACGACATCGGAAAGGCCCTCAGCCATGAGGAGGAGGGAACGCATCCGGCGATTGGCGCCGATCTGGCCAAGCGATACGGCGAGTCCCCGAAGGTGATCAACGCCATCGCGGCGCATCATGGCGACGTGGAGCCCATTTGCCCCGAGTCCGTGCTGATTTCGGTCGCGGAGGGCCTTTCCGCTTCCCGTCCCGGGGCCCGGCGGGAGCAGTACGAGTCCTATCTGAAGCGTCTTCAGGGACTGGAGCAGCTGGCCCTGTCGTTCAAGGGCGTGGAGAAGGCCTACGCGATCCGGGCGGGCCGTGAGGTGAGGGTGATTGTTCGGCATGAGCAGGTCTCCGATCTGGATTCGGCCCAGATCTCGCGGGAGATGGCCCGCCGCATCGAGCAGGACATGACCTACCCGGGCCAGATCAAGGTGACCGTGATCCGGGAAAGCCGATACGTGGAGCGGGCGAAATAGGATGACATCACAGCCTCAGGGCGCGGGGGTCAGGATTCTCCTGGTCGGAGATATTGTCGGAGATGTCGGTCGCAGGGTTGTGTGCGAGCATCTGCTCCCCCTGGTCCAGCAACGCGGGATCGACCTGGTGGTGGCTAACGGGGAGAATGCGGCAGGGGGATTCGGGATGACCCCGCGGATCGCTGAAGAGCTTCTGAAGGTCGGCGTGCATGTGATTACACTGGGCAATCACGCCTGGGACAAGCGGGAGATCATCGATTATATACCCAAGGAAGAAAGACTCCTGCGGGCGGCAAACTATCCGGAGGGAACTCCCGGCTCGGGGCGATGCATCGCGACCGGGACCAGCGGCGACCGGATCGGGGTCCTGCATCTCGTTGGCAGGGTATTCATGGCCCCGCTGGAATGCCCGTTTCGCAAGGCCAGGGCGGAGCTGGCTCTGCTCAAGCAGACGGTCAAAATCGTTGTGGTGGATTTTCATGCCGAGGCCACGTCCGAGAAGCAGGCGATGGGCTGGTTTCTGGACGGCGAGGTGAGCGCCGTGCTCGGGACGCATACGCATGTTCAGACGGCGGACGAAAGGATCCTGCCGAGGGGTACGGCCTATATAACCGACGTCGGAATGACCGGGCCCAGCGAGTCCGTGATCGGTGTGGACCGAGAGGCCATCCTCGATCGGTTCCTCAGCCAGATGCCCAGGCGCATCGAGCCAGCCAAAGGCCCCGGTCAGATTTCCGGCGCGCTGGTGGAGGTTGAGCGGGAGACGGGTCGGGCCCTTTCCATCGAGAGGATTCTTCTCAAAGGACTTTGATCCGTGACCCTGCGCAAAATCTTAACCGTCAGTGAACTGACGTTCCTGATCAAGAGAAGAATCGAGGAGGACTTTTTCGACCTCTGGGTGGAGGGGGAGGTGTCGAACCTGAGGATGCCGACCTCGGGTCACATCTATCTTACACTCAAGGACGAATCCGCCCAGATCCGGGGCGTCATCTTTCGTTCCATTGGCCGAAGCTTAAAGTTCAGGCCCGAGGAAGGGCAGCAAGTGCTCTTCCGGGGGCATTTGACCGTTTACGAGCCACGAGGAGACTACCAACTCATCGTGGATGATCTGGAGCCCCGCGGCCTGGGCGCGCTCCAGGCCGCATTCGAGCAGCTCAAGGCGAAATTGGAGGCCGAGGGGCTGTTCGATGAATCGAGAAAACGTCCCCTGCCGATGGTCCCCCGGCGGATCGGCATTATCACATCACCCACCGGGGCGGTGCTGCAGGACATGTTAAGGGTGTTGGAGCGACGTTTTCCGAACCTGTCGGTTCTCATTTGCCCCGTTTCCGTCCAGGGTCAGGGCGCCTCCGGGGAAATTGCGGCTGCAATTAAAGAATTAAATTCGCGGGGGGGGCTGGAGGTCCTGGTTCTGGCCCGTGGCGGGGGCTCGCTGGAGGATCTGTGGGCCTTCAATGAAGAAGTCGTTGCGCGCGCCATTGCAGCCTCCGGGATTCCGGTGGTCTCCGCCGTCGGTCATGAAACGGACTATACGATATCGGACTTTGTGGCCGATCTGAGGGCGCCCACTCCCTCCGCGGCGGCTGAGCTGGTGGTCAGGCCGCGGGAGGAATTGCTATCGATGGTCTGCGTCCTGAAGGATCGGGCGGTTCGCGCCCTGCGCCACCGGCTGGAGGCCTTGGGATCCCTGCGGCGGGCGGCCGACCGCGCCCTGGCGGACCCCCGTAAACGCCTGGAAGGTTACATGATGAGGATGGATGAAATGGGATGGAGGGCCTCCCAGGCAGTGTTGCGCCTCCTGAGGGAAAAGAAGGGCGGCGCCACCGAACGCGGTGCCCGTCTCATCGCCCTGCGCCCCGATCTGAAGATCCGGCACTTCAAGGCAGTGGTGGTGAGCCGCGAAGACCGTATTTTGAAGCGGATCGCTCAGCTGATCGGCGAGCGGAGAGCCATTTTGGCCCATGCCGCTGGGCGCATCGACGGTTTGAGTCCTTTGGCCGTCCTGGGGCGGGGTTATTGCATCGCTCGCCATCGCGCCGACCGGGGGGTCATCCGGGAGTCGACACAGGCGGCGGTGGGTGACGAGCTTGAGCTCCAACTATACCGCGGCGAATTAATCTGCAAAGTGGAGGAAGTCCTTCGGCCGGGGCCGGGATAGCCTCCGGCTGTCAAGCTTGCGAATCGAAACGAGCGAGTGAGATCGACTGATGGCCAAATTGAAATTCGAAGATGCCCTGGGTCGCCTGGAAGAGATCGTCAAGAGGCTCGAAGGCGGTGATCTGCCTCTTGAGGAGTCGTTGAAGGTGTTCGAGGAGGGGGTCAAGCTATCCAAGGATTGCCTGAAGATGCTGGAGGAGGCGGAGAAAAAGGTCGAGATCCTGCTGGAGGCAAAAAACGGGGATCGAAGGGCCGGCCCTTACCAGCCCCAAGCGACGGGTGGTGAGGGGGATTGAGCCCGGAGTCCCAACGCTGAAACCGCGGGCGATCCCCAGCCCGCAGGTCGGGATTGCCCTCCCACCCGGATCTCGGACAGGCAGGTGATGTCCGGCCGCAAATCAATCAAGAAGGAGAGAATCGACCGGTTGCTGCTTCAGAGGGGATTCGCCGAAAGCCGTGAGCAGGCGCAGGATCTGATTGCAAAAGGGCTCGTGCATGCCGCCGGCCGGAAAATTTTGAAAAACAGCACGCTGCTTCCGGTTGGATCCGAGATCAAGCTGGTGGGCGAGGGCACTCCCTACGCCAGTCGCGGGGGGGTGAAGCTTCAGGCGGCCTTGGATGCGTTCGGCGTCGATCCCCGGGGATTCACAGCGGTGGATATCGGGGCCTCCACGGGAGGCTTTACCGACTGTTTGCTGCGAAAGGGCGTCGCAAGGGTCTATGCGATCGACGTCGGCTACGGTCAGATAGCCTGGAATCTGCGGCAGGACCCGCGTGTCGTTCTTCTGGAGAGGACCAATATCAGGTATTTGGATCCGGCGCGGGTGTCGCCGCCGGCCGATCTCATTACCGTGGATGTTTCCTTCATCTCCCTGAAGCTGGTTCTTCCGGGCGCATTGAAGATCCTGAGGCCCGGGGGATTGATCCTGGCCCTGGTCAAGCCGCAATTCGAAGTTGGAAAGGGCAAGGTGGGGAGGGGGGGAATCGTGAAGGACCGGCAGCAACAGGAGGAGGTGGTCAGGGAGATCATCCGGTACGCCGAAGGGCTCGGCCTCGTTGCTCTGGGTACGGCCCCTTCCCCGATCCCGGGCCGCAAGGGAAATCTGGAGTTTTTTGTGTATTTTCGCTATGATGCAAAACCGGGGGGAAAGCCCCCCAAGGATGGATCGCAGACAACCTCTTTATCCTAATGACAGGCTCATCGGCCATAGGGTGGAATTTTACAATGTATACAAAATGATCCGAAATGGTAGAATATAAATAATTGAGAGGGATGGTTGATACATGCGGGTTTTGGTAACCGGCGGGGCGGGATTTATCGGATCGCATATCACGGATCGATTGTTGACGGAAGGCCATGAGGTGGCGGTTCTGGACAATCTGTCGACGGGGAAGCGAAAAAACATTCATAAAGATGCCCAGTTTTACAAGATGGACATCCTGAGCCCCCGTCTGGACCGGGTATTTAAAAAATTCAAGCCCGAGGTGATCAGCCATCACGCCGCGCAAATGGATGTGCGCCGCTCAGTCGCCGATCCGATTTTCGATGCGCAGGTCAATATCCTGGGGATGCTCAATCTGCTGGAAAATGCGGTGCGCTTCGGGACCAAGCGGGTTCTGTTCGCCTCCTCCGGGGGGGCGATTTACGGTGAGCAGGAATTCTTCCCGGCCACCGAGGATCATCCCCTTAGGCCGCAAAGCCCTTACGGGGTGACCAAGCTCAGCGGTGAGCGCTACCTTCACTATTATCACGGGACCTACGGCCTGGCCTACGTAGGTCTCAGGTACGGCAATGTCTACGGACCCCGCCAGGATCCGTTCGGCGAAGCGGGGGTCGTGGCGATATTCTGTCAACGGATGCTTCGCGGCGAACAGCCGGTGATCAATGGGAACGGGATGCAAACCCGGGACTATATCTACGTCAGCGATGTCGCCGAGGCCCATATGGCGGCTATGAATGCGGAACTGAGCGGAATCTATAACGTGGGAACGGGGCGCGAGACCACCGTGAATCAGCTTTTCCGCCACCTGACCTCATTGACCGATTCGACCGCCCGGGAGGTTCATGGACCGGAACGACGGGGAGAGCAGTTTCGCTCCTGCATCGATTTTGCGCGGCTTCAAAAGGATGCCGACTGGGAGCCGAGGGTCTCATTAACGGAGGGACTCAAAAACACGGTGGACTTTTTTCGCGGGGCGCTGAAGTAATGAATACATCGATTCAACGAATCGTTGGAACCGTATTGATCGGCCTCCTCCTGGGCTGTGCCGTTAACCGGGAAATTCGCCTGGCGGACGATTTTGCGGGGCAGGGCAACTGGGAAGGCGCCGTCTATCTTTACCAGGAGGCCGTTAAAAAAGACCCGAAGAACCTGGATCTGCGGCGCAAGATGGAAATCGCAAAGGCAAACGCCGCCAAGGGGCATTATCAGAAGGGTCGGGAGCACCTCAAAGAAAAAAATCTGTCGCTGGCGCTTGATGAATTCACGCGCGCGATGACCCTGGACCCCGCCCGGCAGGAGCATCAGCAGGCCCTCAATGAGGCGCTTCGCCTGAAAGAGGCGCGGGACCTTTACCAATCGGGTCTGAAATTGATGCGGGCCGAAAAGTATTCCGAGGCATTGGCCCAGCTGGAGCAGGCGCTCGACCTGGATCCCTCGATGGTCGACGCCCAGGAGGCCATCCGCAACCTGATCAGCCGGGAGCAATCCATCCTGGCCCGCGAAGACGAACTGACCCTCAAGTCGACCCAGCCGATCACGCTGAAGTTTCAAAATGCCCGATTGAACGAGGTGTTTGAGTTTCTCTCGAAGGCCTCCGGTGTGAACATCCTGTTCGACAAGGACGTCCGCCCCGAATCGGTGAATGTGACGATCTTTGTCAGGAACGCCTCGTTTCAGGAGGCGCTGAACCTGATCCTCACCACGAATAATCTGTTCATGAAAAAAATCAGCGAGGATACCATTCTCATCGTTCCCAGAACCAAGCAGAAGGTGGACCAGTATCAGGACCTGTTGATACGCACTTTCTACCTCTCGAGCGTGAAGGCCGAGGATATGGTCAACCTGCTGCGGACCATGCTCGAGACGCGGCGGGTTTACGTCAACAAGGAGCTCAATACACTGGTGCTTCGGGATACGCCCGAGAAGATCAAGCTGGCCGAGAAGATCATCGAGGCCAATGACCGCATGGTGGCCGAGGTGATGTTCGAGGTGGAAATCATAGAGGTACAAAGAAACAAGAAGCTTCAATACGGGCTGAGTCTTACGGACAATCAAATCAGGGCGGGCATCGGCAAATCCGGCGGTACCGGGGCGGAACGCGTGGTCAGTCTTGAAACCTTTCGGGGCGATTATACCTACTTTTTCACGGTGCCCAGCGTGATCGTGGATTTCTTGAAGACGGAGGGAGACGCCAAGACACTGGCCAACCCCAGGATCAGGGTCCTGGACAACAAACAGGCCGAAATTACCGTGGGTGAAAAATTCCCAATCAAAATCTCGACCACCACGACGCAATCGGTGACTGCGACGACGACTGGAGGCCTGACCGAGACGCAGTCCACCGAATTCAAGGATGTTGCGATCAAATTGGGTGTGAAGCCCAAGGTACATTTGGGCAACGACGTGACGCTGGAGTTGACCTTGGATATCACCTCCCTGGGCAGTTTTGTCGAAGAGGCTGATCAGTTCAGCTTCGGCAACCGCAGCGCGAAGACGGTCCTTAATGTCAAGAATGGTGAGACCGTGGTGATTGGCGGGTTGATCCGCGATGACGATCGGGTCTCGCGAAACAAGATCCCGGGATTAGGCGATATTCCTGTCTTGGGCTATTTTTTCTCCAGCACGACCAAGGAGAAACAGCAATCGGATGTTCTGCTCACGATTACCCCGCGCGTGATTCGAGGATTGGAGCCCCCGGAACGGGACCTGCAGTATTTCTGGTCCGGGACCGAGGCCTCCTACGACACCAAGCCGCTGTTTTCGGACCTGCCCACAACGGCCGATTCGGGAGGCGAGGCCTTTGAGGGGGGGGCTGAAGGCGTACCGAGCCCCCCCCGCATCATCCCGCCGGCGCCTCTGCCGCCTGCGACGTTGCCGCCGGTACCGGCGATTCCGAGTCCCTCCACGATTTCGCCAAGCGGACATCCCCCCTCGGCCCCCCGGGTGCCCTCCCTTGCCCGGATGAGTGTGGAGACGAACCCGCCCATCCTGCCCCCCGCTCAGGAGGTCATGGTGGGTGTGAGGATGGACGGGGTCCAGGAGCTGTCGGAAGCCAGGGTGTCACTGGCGTATGATCCGGCCGTGCTTGAGTTTAAAAGGGCGGCCGAGGGTGACCTCATGGGGCGGGACGGGATCAACACATCGTTCGTGTCCACCGTCAATCCCGCTTCGGGACAGGTGGAGGTTCACATCAAGCGGGTATCGGATCATCGGGGGGTGAACGGGTCGGGGCTGCTGTTTTCACTCGTATTCTCCGGCAAAGAGGCCGGGGCTTCCCCCATTTCACTTCGAAGCGGGTCCTTTCTCGATCCCCTGCACAGTTCCCTTTCCGTCAGCCTGTCCGGCGAAGGGCAAGTCAGGATCCAGTGAATGAAGTCCGACCGGAAGGGGGTTACACTCCTAGAATTACTGATTACCCTGAGCATCATCCTGATCCTGGCCTCGATCGTGACGCCCCTTTCAAGGGTGACCGTGAAGCGGGGCAAGGAAATCGAGCTGAGGCATCACCTGCGGCTGATGCGGGATGCCATTGACCGGTTTAACCTCGACTGGGACCGCGAAGGAGATCGCCTCGTGGGGTTACTCTGCCAGAAGAACCAGATCACCTGCAAAGAGGTGACCAGCATCTATGGGTATCCAACGACGCTGGACACCCTTCTGGGCATTGAGCTGACGGGGCAGGAAGCCACGATCCGCGGAACGACGATCAAGAGGTACCTGAGAAGAATACCGGTTGATCCGATGACCAACTCAAACGAATGGGGGATGCGCTGTTATGCGGACGACCCCGACGTTACCAGCTGGTGCGGCGAGGATGTTTACGACGTCTATAGCGTGGGCACCGGGACTGCTTTGGATGGGACTTCATATAGTGAATGGTAGGAGGGAGGAAGGCAATGGTGGAGGTTGAGCGATTGACCGATCAAATTCAGGCACTCAGGGGAAAGGTGCGCGAAGGGCGAAAGGCGTTCGGCGATGCCGCGCCCGATGAGAACTTCAGGAAGCTGCGGAAAAAATTGAAGCGCCTGCAGCGAAAGCGCCGCTCCATCCTGGCACAGTCGGAGGCGCCCTCCCAGACGGCCAAGCCGGAGGAGTCCAAGAAGAAAGAGGCGAAAAAGCAGGAGACAGCGCCGCAGGCT
>CAYGBP010000021.1:25485-28093 GCA_964348105.1 uncultured Nitrospirota bacterium | reverse complement strand
CGCCCTCCTCGTACCCCACGTAGCCCGGAGGCGCTCCGATGAGCCTGGAGCTGGAAAAGCGCTCCATGTATTCGGACATATCGATCCGGACCAGGGCGTTTTCATCGTCGAACAGAAAGGCCGCCAGCGTGCGGGCCAGCTCGGTCTTGCCCACGCCGGTCGGACCCAAAAAGATGAAGGAGCCCACGGGACGACGCTCGCCCTTCAACCCGGCGCGCGCCCGGCGGATGGCCCGGCAGACGGCCGTGATCGCCTCCTCCTGGCCGACCACGCGCTTGTGCAGCTCCACTTCCATGTTGAGCAGCTTTTGCGTCTCGCCCTCCTCCAGCTTCTGCAGCGGAATGCCGGTCATCTTGGAGACCACGTAGGCGATCTCCTCACGCGAAATGACGGGACGGGATTTTTCCTGGTTCTTCTTCCATTCGCGCTTGGATTCATCCAAAAGCCTTCTGAGGCGCTCCTCCTCCTCGCGCAGCTTGACCGCCTCCTCGAAGTTCTGAAGGCGGATCGCCAGGTCCTTCTCCTTGGCGGCGCGCTTGAGCTCCTGCTCCAGGCCTTTGAGCTCCTGCGGGAGCGAATAGGCCAGCAGCTTGGCCCGGGAGCCGGCCTCGTCGATCACGTCGATGGCCTTGTCCGGGAGGAAGCGATCCGAGACGTAGCGGTCGGTCAGTCGGACCGACTCCACGATGGCCTCGTCCGAGATCTGAACGCTGTGGTGCTCCTCGTAGCGGTCCTTCAGGCCCCGGATGATGCGGATCGTCTCGTCGAGGTTCGGCGGCTGCACATAGATCGGCTGGAAGCGCCGCTTCAGCGCCGCGTCCTTTTCGATGTGCTTGCGGTATTCGTCCAGCGTGGTGGCGCCGATGCACTGTACCTCTCCCCGCGCCAAAGCGGGTTTGAGCATGTTGGAGGCGTCGATCGAGCCCTCCGCGGCGCCCGCCCCGACGAGCGTGTGCAGCTCGTCGATAAAGATGATAATATTGCCGGCATTCACGATTTCCTTCATGACCACCTTGAGGCGCTCCTCAAACTGGCCGCGATACTTCGTTCCCGCCACGAGCGATCCCAGATCCAGCGCGATCACCCGGCGGTTGAGCAGGTTGTCCGGAACCTCCAGATTCACGATGCGTTGCGCGAGGCCTTCCACGATGGCCGTCTTGCCCACGCCGGATTCGCCGATCAGGACCGGGTTGTTCTTGGTCCGGCGGCAGAGGATCTGCAAAACGCGCTCGATCTCGTCCGCACGGCCGATCACGGGATCCAGGCTGCCCTCGGCGGCCAGTTGGGTGAGATCCCGGCCGAATTCATCCAGGGCCGGCGTGTTGCTCTTTCTGTCTTTTTCGCGCGTGGGGGATTTCTTAAGAAGACTGATGGTCAGCTGACGGGCCGACAGCAGGTTGGCGCCCAGCGCGCGCACAATGCGGCCCCCCATTCCCTCCTCCTCGCGCAGCAGACCGAGGAGAAGGTGCTCGCTCCCGATATAATTATGCCCGAGGAGCTTGGCCTCCTCGATCGCGTACTCGATGACCTTCTTGACTCTCGGCGTGAAGGGAATCTCGCCGAAGGTCATGGTGCTGCTCCCGCCGGGTAGGTTGCGCTCGACTTCGAGGCGGACCTGCTCGGGCGAAAGTCCCATCTTCTTGAGGACGGCCAGGGCGACGCCGTCGCCTTCACGCAGGATCGCCAGCACGAGGTGCTCCGTGCCCAGATAGTCGTTCTGATGCCGCTCGGCCTCTTCCCTTGCCAGGATGATTATCTTCCTTCCCCGATCAGTAAACCGTTCGAACATCCTTCCTCCTCTCGATCTGGTTGTGCGATCCGGCCTCGTCCCGATTTTAAAGAAGCGCGCAATCGATGCCGCGCCTGCATCACCAAATCAAAACAACTTTTCAATGCTCTTGGAATTATTGTAACCTTTGGTCAATTTGTTGTCAAGCATTTAACTGGCTGATATTGCGATGAAACTACCCTCGCGCGGCTTGCCGGCCTGTTCCGGCCGCACGTGACGCGGCCCGCGCGCGCCCGGACAAATTTTGCGCCTATTGACAATCTTTGTCCACGGGGTGTATTACTCGGCTATGTTCGAAAAGGAGATCGAAAGCCTGCGCCGGGAGGGGTTGTTTCGGTCCTTGCGCGAGACGGAGTCGCCCTGCGGGGCACGGATCGTGGTGGATGGAAAGAAGGTGTTGAATCTTTCCTCCAACAACTACCTGGGACTGGCGGATCACCCCGCGATCAAGGATGCCGCGATCCGGGCGGTGCGCGCCTACGGCGTCGGGACGGGCGCATCGCCGCTGATCTCGGGCCACACGCGGCTGCACCGCGAGCTGGTGGATCGCGTCGCACGCCTGAAAGGGGCCGAGGCGGCCCTGATCTTCAACACCGGATACATGGCCAACGTGGGAACGCTCTCGGCCCTGCTGACCGAGAAGGACACGGTCTGGGTGGACCGGCTCTGTCACGCCAGCCTGATCGACGGATGCCGGATGTCGGGCGCCAGGCTGCGGGTCTTTGCTCACCGGGACGCGGCGGCGCTTTCCCGAAAGCTTTCCGGCCGCCGCGGACAAGGACGCACCCTGATCGTCACGGACGGCGTGTTCAGCATGGA
>CAYGBP010000021.1:20215-25475 GCA_964348105.1 uncultured Nitrospirota bacterium | reverse complement strand
GATCCGCAGGGTCTGAGGCAGGTGATCGAGGATACCCAAGCGGACGCCTACGGACGAGCACTCGTCGTCACCGATGGCGTGTTCAGCATGGACGGCGATCTGGCTCCCCTGCCCGCGCTGGTCGAAGCGGCCGAGGCGCACGGTGCGACGCTGATGCTGGATGACGCGCATGCCACCGGGGTATTGGGAAAGACGGGCGGCGGCACCTGCGAGCATTTCGGAATGAAGGGCGCCGGGTTGATCCAGATGGGAACGCTGAGCAAGGGGCTCGGCGGCTTCGGGGCGTACGTGGCCGCGAGCCGCGACGTCATCGATCTTCTGGTCAACCGGGCGAGGTCATTCATCTACGCGACGGCCGTGCCGGCCGCCGTGGCGGCCGCGGGGCTGGCGGCGCTCGATTTGATCGAGAAAAATCCCGAGATCCGCGAGCGGCTGTGGGAAAACCGGGAATATTACGCGCGCGGACTCAAACAGCTCGGATTCGATACGCTGGACAGCGAGACACCCATCCTCCCCGTGCTGATCGGAGAGAACGAAAAGGCGTTGAAGGTCAGCCGGTCTTTGTGGGATCACGGGATCTTCGCGCCGGCGATCCGGCCGCCGACCGTTCCGCGGGGCACGGCCCGCCTTCGCACCAGCGTGATGGCAACGCACACGCGAGCCGATCTGGACCACGCGCTGGAGGTCCTCGGGCGAATCGGAAAGGAGCTGGGCCTGCGATGAGCCGCGTGGTGATCACGGGGGCTTCCGGGGGACTGGGGTCGGAGCTGGCGCCGGCCTTCGGGCGCGGCGGCGATTTCGTGCTGATTCATTATTCCACCCGCCGCGCGCAGGCCGAGGCGCTCGCGCACGGAATCGATCCCGAAGGCGGGCGCGCGTTCGCCTTTCAGGCCGATCTTCGAAACCGTGAGGCGATCCGGGAGATGGCGCGCGAAGTCCTCCGGCGCTGGAAGGGAATCGATCTGTGGATCAACAACGCGGCCGTCACCTTCGACGCCAAGATCGAAAATCTGGACGAGAAGCGATGGGACGAGGTCATGGATGTGAATCTCTCCGGTGCCTTCTTCGCGACGCAGGAAGCGGCGCGGATCATGATCCGTCAGAAGACCGGGCAGATCATTAATATCTCCTCCATCGTGGCGCAGCGCGGAAACGCCGGGCAGTCGGCCTATGCGGCCTCGAAGGCCGGCCTGATCGCGCTGACCAAAAGCGCCGCGAAGGAGCTGGGCCGGTTCAATGTGCAGGTCAATGCCGTGATGCCCGGATTTCTTCCCACCCGCATGACGGGAGGGCTTCGGAAAAAATACGCCGAGGGCATCGCCCGGGAAAACACCCTGGGGCGCAGCACCGATTTTTCGGAGGTCACGCGCTTCGTCGTCCACCTCGCCTCGATGAAGAACGTCTCCGGCCAGGTCTTCAACCTTGACAGCCGCATCTATTGACCGAAGGATGAATTCAGCCGAGCGGGCATGAAGGGGGGAATCTTCGTCACTGGCACGGATACCGGCGTGGGCAAGACCGTGGTGGCGGCGGCCATCGCCGCGCGCCTCCGGGCGGAGGGCGTCGACGTGGGCGTGATGAAGCCGGTCCTGACCGGCGTGCCCGCCAGACCCTCCGGCCGGGACGACTCCGACACCCGCGCCCTGATGCGCGCGGCCGGCGTCGACGATCCGCAGAGGCTGGTGACCCCTTACCGGCTCAGGCATCCCCTCTCGCCGCTGGCCGCCGGACGGCTTCAGGGCGTTCGCGTACGGCTTTCGGTGCTCACCGCGGCCTACCGCGAGCTTCAGCGAAGGCACGCATTCATGGTGGTGGAGGGAATCGGAGGGCTGGCGGTGCCCATCACCCCGCGGGTCACGGTGCTCGATCTCGCGGCGGCCTTCGGGCTTTCACTGCTGGTCGTGGCAAGGGCCGGGCTGGGAACGCTCAACCACACCGCGCTGACGGTGGCCTACGCGCGGGCCCGCAGGATCCGGCTGCTCGGAATCATCATCAACGAAACGCGGCGCGGCCGGGGCGGGCTGGCCGAACGGACCAATCCACGGCTGCTGGAGGAAATCTGCGGGCTGCCGGTCCTGGCCCGGATTCCGTATCTAGCGGATTCGAGAAAAGGAAGAAGGCGGTCAGGCGGTCGGGTGAATCTCGCCGCCCGGTACATACCCGTGGGAAAAATGCTGAAGGCTCCATGAGCGCTCCTCCCACAGCCGCAGGAACAGGTCGACGATAAAGGGATCGAACTGCCGGTTGGAATACCGGCGAAGCTCTTCGAAGGCCCGCTCCAGCGGAAGCGCCTTTCGATAGGGACGGTCCGAGGTCATCGCGTCGAAGGTGTCCAGGACCGCCACGATCCGGGATCCGAGCGGAATCTCCTCGCCGGTCAGGCCGCCGGGATAGCCCCTTCCGTCATAGCACTCCTGATGATGATAGATCACCGGGACCACCGGCGCGAGAAAGCTGACGCCCCGGATGATCGCCGCACCCTTCACGGGATGGGCCTTCATCACCTCGTACTCCTCGGGAGTCAGCTTGCCGGGCTTGTTGAGAATCGACTCGGGGATGCCGATCTTTCCGATGTCATGCAGCGCGGCGGCGTATCGAAGGAACTTTTTCTCCAACTGGGACAATCCCATCTCGGAGGCGATCGCGACCGAATATTTCACCATCCGGTCGCAGTGCCCGCCGGTGTAGTGGTCCTTGGCCTCGATCGCCTGGGCCAGCGCCTTCATCGCCTCGAAATGGGCGTTCTCCAGCACCTCCAGCAGATCGCCGTCCTCTTTCGCCCGGGCAACCGGCCTAGCCTTTTTCAAGGCGGCCTGAAGGGCGATGGAAAACTCCCGGGGCGTAAACGGCCGGGTGATGAATCCGCGCGCGCCGAACTTCAGGGCCAGGACGGCCTTCTGAAGTTGGCCGGGACCGGCCATCACCACCACGGGGACGCCGTCCGCCATCGACTCGATGCGCTGCAGCAGCTTCAAGCCGCTCATTTCGGGAAGCGAAAGCTCGACCAGGATCAGGTCGAAGGCCTCGCGGCTCATCTTCAGGAGGCTAAGGCCCACCCCGGCCGCCTCGGCCGAGAAATTCTGGGCCGAAAGCAGCTGCAGGCATTCACCGGCCGCGGCCTCGTCATGATCGACGATCAGGATTCGCTCGCCTGCCATCCTTGGCTCATCTCGCGCTTGTGGTTCGGGTTCGCGCCGGAGAGATGGCGGCGCCTGTAACGGAAAACTGCTTTTTCGGGGATTGTCGCGTTTGGAAATTCAATCGGATGATTTCCAGGGGAGAGGCTGATTGTGACGATCCGGCGGTGGATTTAATAATCGGTCCCGAATCCGTCAAGCCTCACACCCGCGTAATAGCAGCAGTTGTGATCGTTGAGGTCGTTGATAAAGGAGCGCTCCTTGCCATCCCGAAAAGCGATGCGAACGATGCAGGTCCCACCCGACATGATCGATGCCTTTTCTTCCACGACGACGCCCATGCCCCACTCCGGATATCGATTGTGGATGACATGATCGCCCAGCTTGAGGTAGATGCGCCGATACTCCATAACAAACCGTTTAGGATCATTCGCGTCCGATTTCAGAACCGCCGAAGCGATTCGCTCCTAAGCCCAAGGGTAGACTTTTTCAAATCGGATGTCAAGATTTTTTTAAATCATTCGAATCTCTTTTCAGGCCATTTCCTCAAGGCCTGAAGCGAGCGGATGAAATCCCGGGTCGCCGCGGCCACGTCGGGGCGGTCATGCACCGCCGAGATCACGGCCACGCCGTCCGCTCCCGCACGGATCACCTCGGCGGCGTTGGAGTGGTCGATCCCGCCGATTCCGAAGATGGGCCGCTCCGTCATCGCGCGGGCCGCGCGCACCAGATCGAACCCCAGCGGCGCGACCACCTGTTTGGTCTTCGAGGCATAGATCGGACCGATGGCGATGTAATCGGCGCCCCCGTCGAGGGCCGCGCGCACGGCCGAGCGATCCCGGGCCGAGATCCCGATGACGCGATCGCTCCCCAGAATCCGGCGGGCCACCTCCAGCGGCATGTCCTCCTGGCCCAGATGCACGCCGTCGGCCTCGACCGCCAGCGCGAGATCGATATCGTCATTAATGATGAAGACCGCGCCCGAGGCGCGCGTCATTTCCCGCAAGACCGTCGCCTCGGCGTAGGCGTCGCGCCTGGAAAGGCTCTTTTCCCGGTATTGCAGAAGCTTGAGCCCGCCCGCCAGCGCCTGCTGGACCACGTCGGCGATCGGGCGATCGGCGCAGGCCCCACGGTCCGTTATGAGATAAAGTCCCTGCAGTCGCATCGGATGCTTGCCCGGAAGCCTCAGACGTCGCCGGGCGAGGAGGTGAATCTTTCGAGGAACTTCGTCGAAACCTTGCCTTTGAGGAAGCCGGGGTCGTCCAGGATCCGCCGGTGCAGCGGGATGCTGGTCTTGATCCCCTCGATGATGAATTCGTCCAGCGCGCGGCGCATCCGCACGATGGCCTCGTCCCGGTTTTCGCCGTATACGATCAGCTTGGCGATCATGGAATCGTAATGCGGGGAGATGTAGCAGTTGGTATAGGCGGCCGAATCCACACGCACCCCGTAGCCGCCCGGCGGAAAGTAGGCGGTGATCAGGCCGGGGGAGGGCGTGAACCTTTCCGGGTCCTCCGCGTTGATCCGGCACTCGATGCTGTGCCCCCGCACCTTGATGTCGCCCTGCCGGAACGGGAGGGCGCGTCCCGCCGCGATTCGAATCTGCTCCTTGACGATGTCGACCCCGGTGACCATTTCGGTGACCGGATGCTCCACCTGGATGCGCGTGTTCATCTCGATGAAATAGAAATTGTGGTTCTTGTCCAGCAGGAACTCCACCGTGCCGGCGTTGGAGTAGCCCACCGCCTCGCCGATCTGCACCGCGATCCGGCCCATCTCGCGGCGCAGGGCCTGATCCACCACGGGGGAGGGCGCCTCCTCCAGGACCTTCTGATGGCGGCGCTGGATCGAGCAGTCCCGCTCGCCCAGATGCACCACCCGGCCTTTTTCATCCGCCAGGATCTGCACCTCGATGTGGCGCGGGTCGAGAAAGTATTTTTCCAGATAGACCGAGTCGTCGCCGAAGGCCGATTTGGCCTCGGCCTGCGCCGTCTGCACGGACTTGATCAGATCCTCTTCGCGGGTGACGACGCGCATCGATCAGCGCTCCATGAGCCAGCTCTTCACCCTGGAGGTGACTGTCACGGATGTCTACAACCAATCCACCTCCTCCCGTACTGAGT
>CAYGBP010000021.1:0-20205 GCA_964348105.1 uncultured Nitrospirota bacterium | reverse complement strand
CTTCGCGGTTGACGACGCGCATGCCGCGCCCGCCGCCGCCCGCCGCCGCCTTGACGATGACGGGATAGCCGATGCGCCCGGCAATCTCAACCACCTCCTTGGCGGATTCGATCCGGCCCTGGCTTCCCGGCACCACCGGGATCCCCTTCTGGGCCATGGTCTCGCGCGCCTTGGCCTTGTCCCCCATGAGGGCGATGCTCGAGGTGGACGGGCCGATGAACTTGATCCCGGCCAGCTCGCAGGCCTCGGCGAAATGGGCGTTCTCCGAAAGAAAGCCGAACCCCGGATGGATCGCCTCCGAGTCGGTGATCTCGGCCGCGCTCAGGATGTTGGGGATGTTTCGGTAGCTCAGCGAGGCGTCCGGCGGGCCCACGCAGACGCTTTCATCCGCCAGGCGCACGTGCAGGGCATCGCGGTCCATCTCGGAGTAGATCACCACCGTCTCGATCCCCAGCTCCTTGCAGGCCCGGATGATTCGCACCGCGATTTCGCCCCGGTTGGCGATCAGTATTTTTTTGAAAAGCCCCGTTCGTTTGATGGATGACATGTCCGGTTTGCTCTGAAGGCCGGAGGGCGCGCCCCGGCTGCGGGCATCAGCCTTCCTTGAGCGATTCAATCTTGAATAGCGGCTCGCCGTACTCCACGGCGCGGGCGTTCTCGGTCACGATCTCCAGGATCTTTCCGTCCACTTCCGATTCGATCTCGTTCATGAGCTTCATCGCCTCGACGATGCAGAGGGTCTGACCCTTCTTGACGGTATCCCCCACCTCCACGTAGGGATCGGCATCGGGTGAAGGAGAGCGGTAGAAGGTGCCCACGATGGGGGAGCGGATCACGACATAGTCCTCGTCGCCCGGTTCATGACCCGCGCCCGCTCCCGGCGGCTGGGCCGCCTCCCGGGGCAGGGCGTCGGCCGGCACGGGGACTTGGACCTGGGCGACGGGCGCGGCGCGCTCGCCCGCGAGCGCGTCTTTTCTGATCTTGATCCGCACGCCGCCCCGCTCCACCTCCAGCTCGGAGACCTGGGTCCCCTGCATCAGGTCGATCAACTCCTTGATCTGACGCTTCATTTCTTTGAGATCCATCGCTTTGCCCTGCCTGAGCTTATTTGGCCCGTTCCACATACTCCCGAGTTCGCGTGTCAATCTTGATCACCTCTCCTTGATTGATGTGAAAAGGAACCTTGATGACGGCCCCCGTCTCCAGGGTGGCCGGCTTGCTGCCGCCCGTCGCCGTATCCCCGCGCACGCCCGGCGCCGTCTCGATGATCTTCAGCTCCACGAAGACCGGAAGCTGCACCCCCAGGGGCACCCCCTCGTAGAACATGATCCGCACCACCATGCTTTCCTTCAAAAAGTCCTTGGCGTCGCCGAGATGGTCGGCCGTGACCATGATCTGATCGTACGTGCCGGTGTCCATGAAGGTGTACTCGGGACCCTGCGAATACAGGAACTGCATCTCGCGGTCCTCGACCGGGGACTCCTCGAACTTCTCTCCCGACCGGAAGGTCTTTTCGTTCACGTTGCCGGTCTTCAGGTTGCGCAGCTTGGTCCTCACGAAGGCCCCGCCCTTGCCCGGCTTCACATGTTGATAGTCGATGATCTCATAAGGCTCGCCCGCGACCTGGATCCTCAGTCCGCTTCTAAAATCGGTTGTGGCAATCATGCCTGGCTCAGCATCCTCCGCATTGAATCCAGAGTGGGGTTCAGGATTTTGACGGGCGTCCCTTCCGCAGGTGTTCCACAATGGCTTGCAGTCCCAGCAGGTAGCTGTCGGAGCCGAACCCCGAGACCTGCCCCACCGCGACCCCCGCGATGAAGGATTGATGACGGAAAGGCTCCCGTCGATAGATATTGGAAAGGTGGACCTCGACCGTGGGAATTCCCGCCGAAACGATCGCATCCCGCAGCGCAATGCTCGTGTGGGTATACGCCGCAGGGTTGATGACGATCCCCTGATAGCGTCCGATGGCCTCCTGAATCCAGGTCACCAGCTCGCCCTCCAGGTTCGACTGGCGGATGTCCGCTTCGATTCCCTCCCGGTTGGCCCATTGCATGATGCGCTTGTTGATCTCATCCAGGGAGGCCGTCCCGTAAAGCTGCGGCTCCCGAATGCCCAGGAGGTTGAGGTTGGGGCCATGCAGGACCAGTATCCTCATCCGAACGCGCTCTCCCTCTTCCTAGAGATCCTTTTCCATCAGGGCCACCTCCTTCTTGATCAGGAAGCGGCTTTTTCCAAAATTCAGGTCCGACTGCATGACCAGCAGAAGAAAATATTCCGGATTGATCTTTTTGATGACGATGACGCCTTTTTCCCCCAGGAAGCTCAGCTCCTGGGCCTTGCCGAGCCTGAGGCTCTCGGAGACCTCCTCCATCTGTCGAAGGACGGTGGAAAATTCGGCGGCGTGCGCCGAAAGGTCCAGCAGGTTGTCCATCTTCTGCTCCTCGACCACGATGCCGTCCATGCCCACCAGCGCCACGCCAAGGGCGTCCTGCAGGCTTTCGGTAATCCTTCGAAGGTTGTCGGAAAAGCTCACCGGCTCTGACTCCTTTTTAATTGTTCAAGCCACGCCTGAAGCCGCTGGATCTTGGCCTGCCGCACCTGCTCCGGGCCCGGGTCCACCGGCGCATCCGCCGGCCGACTTTCGGTCGGCGTCGCGCTCCGGGGCGCGACGCCGAGATCCCCCTCGCCCCGGGGCCGGCCCTCGCGCGGCCGCTTGGTCAGCAGGTTGGCCAGGGAAAGGGCGTCCTCCAGCTTTTGCCGGATCTCGCCGTTATCGGGGTCCTGGTCCAGCATCCGGCGGTAGATTTCGATGCCCTGCTCGTAATGACCCTGCTTCACGTAAAGGTCGGCCAGGTCCGTGGTGGCCACGTCCCCCTCCGAGATCAGTCCCGGCGCCGCCTCCTGACCGCCCTGCGGTTCGTCGGACGCGTCCGACAGGCCGGGCGACTCACCCAACAATTCCGAGAAGACATCCTCCTCGGCGCTCGCACCGGCGGAGTCATCCAGATTCAGCTCGATCACGGGACCCCTCTTGTCGGCCGGCTCGGCGGGCAGCGCTTCCTGCCCGGCGCCGACGGGATCAAACCCCGCAACCTCCGGCTGGGGCTTTTCGACGCCGAAGTCGCCCAACTGATCGAGGGCTGAGCCGGAGCCGGAATCGTCCGGAAGCTCGTAGGCCCCGCCGCCAACCGAGCCCCTCTCGGCGGCTGCGGGCTCTACGGGGGAAGGCTCGGCCGAAAAGGGCTGCGGCTCCTCCGCGGGCGGTTCGAACTTCAGATCGCTCAAGTCCACGACCCCCTCGCCCTGCATCGCGGGCGTCGGGTCGGCGGCCGCGGGCTCAACCGGAGGGGCCTCCGGCGGCGTCCCGGTGGCGTAGGACGTCCCCTCCACCCGGCCAGCCATCTGCGGGTCGGGAGCCAGATCGGGCTGCGCCTCGTCCTGGAAGCTGGCCCGCTCGATGACGGGCCCGCCCGGATCGGCCTCGCCCATCGGGGCCTCCGCCGGCACCTGATCCAGCATCGCCTTGGCCTCCTGATCCTTGGGATTGTTCAGCAGAATCGCTTCACAGATTTGGCGCGTCCGATCGAAATTGCCTTCGTCCCGGCAGATCTGGGCCAGCTTTTTCTGGGCCATCAGATTGTCGGGGCTCTGTGCGACCACCCGTTCGAACTCAGCCTTCGCCTCGGCCACCTGGCCTTTTTGCAGGTAGACCTTGCCCAGCGAGACCCTCGCAGCCAGAAAACCCGGGTGGTTTTTCAAACCGTCCGTAAGGACCGTGATGGCCTCTTCCACCATGCTGGACTTGATGTATTCTTCGGCAAGAGGAAAAAACAGCTTTGAGGTGGGGTCCTTCCCAAGTTTCTCGGACAGCTTGATGATCTCGGGAGACAGGATCGGTTCGCCCTTTTGTTCCTCCATAAGGTCCCCTATAAACCGGATAACATCTTAGCAGAACGCCCAAAAAAGTCAAGTAGATCGGGTGTTTTACCCGTCTCAGGCGAAATCCGGATCAATCGCTCCCGCCGCCCGGGCGTTCCCTTTTGATCGCACGGATGCGGTCCAGGATGCGCTCGGCCACCTCGTCCTTGCTCATGAGCGGGAGGCCTTCGGTCCCGCCCCCGGCGTCGATGAGCGTGACGATGTTGGTGTCACCCTCGAAGCCGGCGCCCGCGCGGGTGACGTCGTTGGCGACGATCAGATCCAGTCGCTTTCGACGAAGCTTCTCGCGGGCATTCGCTTCCAAATCTTCCGTCTCGGCCGAGAAGCCCACCACCACCCGGCTTTCCCGCCCGCCGGGCAGCTGCTCCAAGATGTCGGCGGTGGGAATGAATTCGATCGAGAGCGGCGAGCCGGTCTTCTTGGCCTTGCGGGTCGCCGGCTCGGCGGGCCGCCAGTCGGCCACCGCAGCCGCCATGATCAGGACGGTCGACTCCCCGAGGTATTTGGACACCGCCGCCGACATGTCCCGGGCCGTCTCCACCCGGATGGTCTCCACCCCGGGGGGATCGGGCAGTGCGCCGGGACCGCTGATCAGGATGACACGGGCTCCCCGCCGTCTCGCGGCCCGCGCCAGGGCATAGCCCATCTTGCCGGAGGAGCGGTTGGAGATGTAACGCACCGGGTCGATCGGCTCACGCGTGGGGCCGGCCGTGACCAGGACCACCTCCCCCCCGAAATCGGGAGCGCTCACCAGGGCGCGTTCCACCGCCTCGACGATCCTGTCCTCGGAGGCCAGCCGGCCGGGGCCCACCACGCCGGAGGCCAGCAATCCCTCCTCCGGCTGGACCACGCCCATTCCGGCCTGGATCAACCGCTTCAGATTCGATTGAACGAAGCGGTTCTCCCACATCACCGCGTCCATGGCCGGCGCCAGGACGACCGGCCCCTCGGCCGCCAGCATGATGGCGGAGAGAAGCTGATCGCCGAATCCATTGGCGACCCTGGCCAGGAAATCGGCGGTGGCCGGTGCCACCAGGATGAGGTCGGCCTCCTTGGCCAGGGTCAGGTGCACGATCTCGGTGCGGGTATCGAACGGGTCGTGATAGACGGGTTTTCCGGAAAGGGCCTGGAACGTGAGGGGTCCCACAAACCGCTGGGCCGCCTCCGTCATCACCACGGTGACGGCGGCTCCCTCGGCCACTAGGCGCCGCAGGACAAGCACCGCCTTGTAGGCGGCGATGCTCCCCGTGACGCCCAGAAGAATTTTCCTGCCGGACAGGCGCATGGTGCCTATTCTTCGGCTTCCGCTTCCTTCTTGGATTCGGAGTCGTCCACGTAGACGCTCAGGTCCTTGCTGATCTCGGTGGAGATCTCGCGTTCCTTCGCCTGAAGAGCCTGATGCCTCATTTCCTCTTCATGCAGTCGCCGCGCCTCGCGATGGGCCTGCCGGGCGTCCTTGCCGGTGTAGAAGTCCAGCTTCTTCTCCATGACCTCCTCCAGCGCGGTGGTGGTCATCTTCCGGTAACGCGTCGAGACGACGCGGGGGTTTCCTTCCATGAGCTGCCGGGCCCTTTGGGAAACGATGATGACCAGTCGGTACCGGCTGTCGATTTCATCCTTGTTCACCCCAACGGGCAGCGAAATCACTTCCATGCGGTCATTCTCCTTTTTCGTTCCTGCTTGTTTCTCCGGATCACCATTTGCGATCCGGGCGATCGCCGAATTTCGGGCGAATGAATGTCTCTTCGATCCAGGACAGGTTCATCCGCTTCATCTTGATCCGCTCGGCCAGCACGATGGCCTGCAGCTCCTTCTTCGCCCTTTCCATGTCGTCATTGACGATCAGGTAGTAATATTCCCGGTAGCTCCAGATTTCCTCACGGGCCTTCTTGAGGCGCTGCTCGATCTGCTCCTCCGTCTCGGAGCGGCGCTCCATCAGCCGGGCCTTCAGGGCTTCGAAAGACGGCGGAAGGATGTAGATGTACACCCCCTCCACTTCCTTTCGCTTCTTGAGCTGCATCGCGCCCTGCGAATCGATGTCCAGAATGATGTCGGCGCCCTCGTTGAGGGTATCGGCCAGGTGGCGGCGAGAGGTCCCGTAAAGGTGGCCGTGAACCTCGGCCCATTCGAGAAACTCGTTGTTCTCCACCATGGCCTGGAACTGATCCTGCCCGACGAAGAAATAGTCCTTGCCGTCCACCTCCCCGGGCCGGGGCTCGCGGGTGGTGTAAGAGATCGAATGCTGAAGGTTGGACACGGACTTCATCAGCTCCCGGCAGAGCGTGGTCTTCCCCGCCCCCGACGGCGCCGAGACGACGAACATCAGGCCCCTTCGCTTCTCGTTTTGCTTGGCTCCCTTCATCCGGACGACACCTTAATGCTATCCTCCTCCGAGGTCAACCGCTGCACGAGCGTCTCGGTCTGAATCGCCGAAAGGATGACGTGGCCCCTGTCGGTCACGATGATCGAGCGCGTCCTGCCGCCCTGGGAGGCATCCACCCGCCTTCCCGCCTGCTTGGCCTCGGCCTTCAGCCGTTTCATCGGGGCGGATCCGGCGGCCACGATTCTGGAAACAGCCATCCCGTTGCTGAAACCGACATGGACCAGCCTGAAGCCCAGCGCCAACTCCCCCCCTTCGCCGCACTCACTCCACGTTCTGGACCAGCTCTTTGAGCTTTTCCAGCTCGCCCTTCACGAAGACCACTTCGTGGGATATCCCGGCGTCATTGCCCTTGGACCCGATCGTGTTGATCTCCCGAACCATCTCCTGAAGGAGGAATTCCAACGAGCGCCCGACCGGCTCGCGGGATTTGAGAAACCCTCCAAAGCGCTTCAGATGGCTCTCCAGCCGGGTCAGCTCCTCCGTCACATCCGAGCGCTCGGCGAACCAGGCCACCTCCTGCGTCAGGCGGTCGCGGTCGGGTTCCATTCCCTCCGAAATCTCCCGGACCCGGGCCGACAGCCGGCGGCGGTACGCTTTGAGTACCGCGGGAATTTTCTTCTTCACCCGGCCGACCGCCTTTTCAACCTCCTTCAGGAGGGCCCGAAGATCCTTCTCGATGCCCTTGCCTTCCTCCTGGCGCGCTCGGCCGAGTTGCCCCATCGCCTCGGCGAGGTAGCGCTCCACCGCCTCGGCCTGGGCCTCACGCCCCCCGGTTCCCTCCAGAACGCGGATCAGGCCCGGATGACTGATGAAATGAGAAAGACGGATCTCGTCCTGAAGGCCGAAAACCTTCTTGAGCTGCTCGAGGAGATGATGGTACTGCTGGGCGAATTCCTGGTCCAGGGCCAGCTGCTGCAGGGGTTTCTCGCCGGCCTCCATCTGAACGGCCAGGTCGAAACGGCCCCGGGAAAATTTCTTTTGGACCGTTTTTTTCAGGGTGTTTTCCAGGAAGGCCAGGTGCCGGGGAAGCTTCGCGCTGAAATCGCAGAAGCGGTGGTTGACCGAGCGCAACTCCACAACGAATTGAATGCCGCCGCAGTCACCCTGTGCCCGGCCGTATCCTGTCATGCTGTTGATCATGGATTCGGGTGAAAACCCTCCGAAAACGGGGGCTTGCCGGGATCCCGTCCGGGCCGAAGAACCCGGATAGCGGCCGCGTCCCGCTTGTCTGAAGCGGAATGTGTCAGAATCTACTTAAACTGTTAGTATATAAAGAAATATTGGCCGTGTCAATCAATGATGCGGCCCAATCGACCCTGCGGGGATAGCCAACTTCTGAAACGCGTACGATTCGCGAAGGGATCGTCGCTTACCGCGACGGGCCGCGGGGGGCCGTTTTGGCCGCTGCCCGCTTCACGGGCCTGGCCGTCCGGGCGGGCTTTGCCTCGCGCGAATAGACCGTCTTCTCCCGCCAGGGACAGATGGGGTAGATCTCGCATTCCCCGCAGCGCGGCGCCTTGGCGGTGCAGACGTAGCGGCCGTGCAGCAACAGGTGGTGGGAAAGCTCGGTCCACCGCCTCGGCGGCAGGATCTTCCCCAGGTCCTGCTCGATGCGGTTCGGATCGTCGGAGCGCGTCAGCCCCAGGCGCTGCGAGACGCGTTTGACATGGGTGTCCACGACGATGGCGGGCTTGCCGAACAGGTTTCCCAGGATCACATTCGCCGTCTTTCGCCAGACGCCGGGAAGCTGAACCAGCTCTTCCAACGTGTCCGGGATCTTTCCGGCGTGCTTTTCCCGGATCAGGCTGCAGCACCGGATGATGTTTCGGGCCTTCGCCCTGAAGAAGCCGGTGGAGCGGATGATCCCCTCCAGCTCGGCGGGATCGGCTCCGGCATAATCGCTCGCGGTGCGGTAGCGTCTGAAGAGCACCGGGGTGACCCGGTTGACCCGCTCATCGGTGCACTGGGCCGACAGGATGGTGGCCACCAGCAGTTGCAGGGGCATGGCGTAGTCCAACTCGATCGGACGGCCCTTGAATTTGCGGTCCAGATAGGCCACCAGCCTGGCCGTCTTGTCCTTCTTGGAGAGATTCACCGGACGAACCGCCCCGGCACGCGGTCGCCGCAGAACGGGCAGCGATCTTTTTCGAGCCGGTTCTCGATGATTTGAAATCCCGAGCGGCGGATCAGCAGCTCCCCGCACCCGTGGCAACGGGTATCCTCCAAGGGATGGTCCGGAAGATTCCCGCCGTAAACGTACCAGAGCCCTTCCTCGCGGCCCATCCCGACCGCACGCTCGATCGCCGAGACAGGCGTCGGACTCAGATGGGAGAGGGCCAAATGCGGGAAAAATCGGGTAGGATGCCAGGGCGTGTCGCGGCCGAGGCGCTCGCGGATGGCCCGGGCGATCTGCCGGATCTCGGCGGGGTCGTCATTGATCCCCGGGGTCAGGTTGGTGACGCATTCCACATGCATGCCCCATTTTTCCTTGGCACGCACCGACGCCTCCAGGATCCGATCCAGCCGTCCCAGCCCCGCGATCTTCTTGTAGGTGGCCGGCTCGTAACCCTTCAGGTCCACTCGGAAGGCGTCCAGGTACGGCCCGATGAGGTCCAGGGCCTCGGGCGTCGTAAAACCGTTCGTGATATAGGCGGTATAGAATCCGTGCCGCTTGGCCAGCGCGGCGCATTCGAGGGTGTATTCCAGCCAGATGGTGGGGTCGTTGTAGGTCCAGCAGATTCCGGCGCATCCCGACTCCTGCATCAGGCGCAGCGTTTCCTCGGCGGTCAGCTCCATGGTTCCGCGCTCGATCTGGCCAGAGCCCGCATGCGACAGCTCCCAGTTCTGACAGCCGGGGCAGCGGAAATTGCAGCCCAGCGTGCCGAGCGAGAGGATCCTGGTCCCAGGAAAGAAATGATAAAGCGGTTTTTTCTCGATGGGGTCGGCATGAACGGCCGAGACGCGGTTGTAGATCAGGGTGTACAAAACCCCGCCGTGATTGACGCGCGTGCGGCAGACGCCTTCCTTGCCGTCCGCGATCACGCAGCGCACGGCGCAGATGTCGCATCGGACCCTCCCCCCCGACAGCTTTTCATATAACAGGCTCTCTTTCATCGCGCCATCCCGCAACAAATCCCGAGACTATTTTAACAAATCCAGGGGATTTCAATCAATTTTCGGGCAGGTCTGTGATATAATACGCGGACTTTTTTATGCCCCCCCGCTCATGATGACGGCCTCCGAAAGAATCCGGCAGATTGAGGCCCTGGTCTCGGACCTCATCGAGGTCAACCGGGAGATCCCCGTCGTGGTGGAGGGCAGCAGCGACGTTCGCTGCCTGCGCCGCCTGGGCCTGCAGGGCGATCTGATCAAGGTGCACGGCGGCAAATCGCTTTACGAGTTTTGCGCGGATCTGTCGGCTTGCCACGCACGCGTTCTGCTGTTGACGGACTGGGACGGCAAGGGCCAGAAGCTGCATCATCAGCTGACGCGGGACCTGGAGGCCGACTGGCAGGCCCAGGCCCGGTTCCGGGAGGAGCTGATCCGGCTGTGCTCTCCCGAGATTCAAGAGGTCGAGCATATCGGACGGCTGCTCAAGCGGCTCAAGGTGATGGAGGAGATGTCGGGCAATCAGGAACGGCCGTCATGCTGATCAAGCTGGCCCTTTACTTCGTCGTGGGCGGCGTCGTGGTCAGCGCCGTGACCTATTTCGGATCGGCCGGCCGGGGGCTCCTCTCGGCCTTCGTGGCCACGCTTCCGCACATCTCGCTATTGACCTTCATCCTGATTTATTTAAACAGCGGCGAAGCCCCCACCCTGGCCTACGCGCGGGGGCTTTTGATCTTCGCCCCCGCCTGGCTGGCCTACGTCACGGCCTTCATGCTCCTGCTTCCCCGCGCCGGCTTCTGGCCGGCCCTGGGAGGCTCGGTCACGCTCTTTTTCACGGCGATCGCCCTAACGCGGCTTTTGATCCGGTAAACTGTAGAAGGATAATCCCCCCATGAGCCGAATAAGACGGTACTGGCTGATGAAATCCGAGCCCGACGTCTTCTCGATCGGTGATTTGAAAAAGGCGGGCAGCACCTGCTGGGACGGGGTGAGAAACTATCAGGCCCGAAACTTCATGCGCGATGAAATGCGAAAGGGCGACGGCGTGCTGTTCTATCACAGCAACGCGACGCCCAGCGGGATCGCCGGGATCGCGGAAGTGGTGCGCGAGGCCTATCCCGACGACACCGCCTTCGACCCGAAGGATCCGCATTACGATCCGAAGAGCGATCCGAAGAATCCGACCTGGTATATGGTGGACGTGCGGTACGTGAGGTCCTGCCGGACCCTGATCCCCCTGGAGCGGCTGCGAAAGATCGCCGGACTTGGAAGGATGCTGCTGTTTCACAACAGCCGCCTGTCGGTCCAGCCGGTCACCCCCGGCGAATGGAAGATCATCACGGGTCTTGCGGACTGCCGGCAGGGATTCAGTCCGGATTCGCGGCCTCGCTAGTCGAGCCAGACGCGATCGGGATTGTCCGGATCGTCCGTGGGGGATGAGATAAACAGCACCTCCACCGGCTCGCTCCCGAACTCTCCGGAATGCGGGGTGTTGGCCGGGATCACCCAGACGTCCCCGGGATTGACCTCGCGAACCATGTCGCCCACCGTCACCTTGCCGGATCCTTTCAGGACATAGCCGATCTCGTCATGCGTGATGTGGACATGCTTTCGGAAAGGTCCCTTGTGGCCCTGGAAGACGAAGACGCTGGACTGAAGCCCGTGTCCGATGTAGGTCCGCTTGAAGGCGTCCTTCGGGGTCAGGCGGTCGGCCGCCACGGCCTTTTCCACGCTCTGCACGTCCACCCGGGCATGTTTGACATCCTGCTGGCAGCAGGGGCATCTGTACATCGATTCATCCTCCTTTGCGGATGCCCTGAAGTTGCGCGCGGGCGAGTTTGGCTTCGAAGAGGAAATGATAGATCTCGGCGTGGCGCTTGGCCTCCCAAACGTCCTCGCCCCAGATATAGGCCCCATGGTCGCGGACCAGCACGGCGAATGCGCTTTTAAACTCCGGCCGCGCCAACACCCGGTCTACCTGATCCACAAGCTGCGATTCGCGCGCCATGTTCTCAATCACGGGCACCGAATGCTTGTCCATGTTCGAGACGCCCCGGATCCCCTTGAGCATCTCCAGGCCTTCGAAGACCGCCCGGTCGGCGTCGGCCGAAAGGTCCGCGGCCAGGACGGCGGAGAGGGCGTGCGAATGCATCACCGAGCCGGACCGCCGTCGGTCGATGACCCGGCAGAAGATGGGGCCGCATTCCGACAGGCGCAAGGACGATTTTTTCGGGCGGCGCAGAATCCTTCCCTCGGGCGAGCGGACAATGAAGAAATCGGAGGGATTGAGGCGTTCCTTGTGCACGCCCGTCGGGGCCATCAGGACCCGGTCCCGGTCGACGGCGGCGCAGATCCCGCCTCCCGTCCCCGACACCCAGCCTTTCTCGTAGAATAGGCGGATCAATTCACAAAGCAGTCGCCGCAGATTTTTCTCGCCCGATTCCCGCCGCGCGCCCAATTCGCTTCCCTCGCCGTTATCGGCCGGCAGTCTAGCATCCCGCCGGCGGGGTGTCAACATTCGCCCTTCGCTTCGCGGGCATCGGCTGCGAGCGGCGGCTTTCGGAGACCAGGATCCCGGCGATGATCAACGCCCCGCCCGCCGCCCCGGTCCACCCGATCCGCTCCTGCAGGAACCAGTAGCCGGTGAGCGCCGCCCAGACCGGCTCGACCGTGAAGATGATGGCGGCGCGCGTGGGGCTGGTGAATTTCTGATAGCTGGTCTGAATCAGGGTCGTGGCGAAGGTGCCCAGAACGCCCAGGTAGGCCAGGGCCCACATCGCGTTGGGCGTCGGACTGAAACGGGGCGATTCCAGGCCCCAGGAGAAGATCCAGCCCGCCGCGGCGCAGACCGCAAGCTGGCAGGCGGTGAGATGCGCAACGGAATGCGCCTTGGTGAAGATGTCCAAGTAGACGATGTAAAGGCCGAAGACGGCGGCGCACAAAAGGGTCAGGGCGTCTCCTTTGTTGAAGCCGCCGGCGACGGGATTGGTGAGCAGCCACAGGCCGACCGATACGACGGCCACGCCGATCAGGTTCGCGCGATCCGGACGGCGCCGCTCGATCCAGACTTGGAAGACGGGGGTGAAGATCACCATGAGGCCGGTGATGAAGGCCGATTTGGACACGGTGGTGTACTGAAGCCCGAGGGTCTGGGTGGCGTATCCCGTGAAAAGCATCAGGCCCAGCGCCGCGCCCTTGAAGAAGGCGCGCCGGTCGATTGTCATGATTGCGCGGTGAAAGACGGCGAGTAGAATCAGGGTGGCAAGGGAAAACCGCAGGGCGATGAGCAGCAAAGGGCTGATGTCCGCCAGGCCCCATTTGATGACGACAAAGGTGCCGCCCCAGAAGAAGGTCGCGCCGAACAGGATCAACTCGGCCTGACGCTTCGTCGTCGCGGGCTGGGGGTCAGGGCTCATGGGCTCGGGAAGAGAGGAAAGCGTGGCGGACGGCGCGACGAGAAACCCGGATTCCGGCGACCCCGCCCCGACGTGATCGGAGCCGGGCTGCGGCGAAGGCCGGCTACTTCCGGCCCTCGAAAGCTTCCTTGAGAAGCGGCTGGAGCTCTCCTTTCTGATCCATGGGCTCCAGGATGTCCGTGTCCCCGTAAAATTTCCCGTTGATGAAAACCTTGGGAAGGGTCGGCCAGTTGGTCATCTGGGTCAGGAAATTTCTCTTTTCCATGTCTTCGAGCACGTCGATGATCTCGAAGGGATATCCGAACTTGCCGAAAAACTGCATCGTCTCGACGGTAAATCCGCACTTGGGGGCCGCCTTCGTCCCCTTGCCGTAGATACAGATCTTGTGTTTGCCGATTTCTTCCTTGACGACTTCCTCAACCGATTTGGACATCTCGCTCCCCTCGACAGTCAATGAATGTTGCCTAGCAAAACCTAATCCCCGTTCTGCGTCTCGGCCTTGATCTCCACGGCATGGATCCGCCCGTCCCCCATCGGCTCGCTGAGCGCCCGGTAGATCAGGCGGTGGCGATCCAACATGGAATGATCGCGGAAGGTGTCCGAGACGACCCGGACGTTGAAGTGATCCATCGTCCCGGTGCGATCCTGAACCGTGACCTGCGCATCCGGGATGGCCTTCTGAATGTATCCGATGAGGTCTTCCTTCGAGATCACGCGCGCGCCCCGGCCGATCAACTCAGCGCGTTGAGCGCGGAACCGGCCTTGAACCATTTGATCTGCGGTGCCGTCATGCTGTGGTTGGCCTTGATGGCCACCTCGCCCCCGCCCGCCTTGTGGAGAATGACCGTGACCGGCTGGCCGGGACTCAGTCCGGCCAAACCCTCGATGCTGATCCGGTCGTTCTGCTCGAACTGATCGTAGTCCTTGGGATTGGCGAAGGTCAACGGCAGGATTCCCTGCTTTTTCAGGTTCGTCTCATGAATTCGCGCGAAGCTGCGGGTGATCACGGCCCGGACCCCCAGGAAGCGGGGCGACATGGCGGCATGCTCCCGGCTGCTGCCCTCGCCGTAGTTCTCGTCGCCGATCACGATCGAGCCCACGCCCTGCGCCTTGTACTGCCGGGCGATCTGGGCGACCGGCTGGTTGGTCTCCCCCGTCAGGACGTTGTTGCCTTTGCCGGTCTCCCCCGAGAAGGCGTTATTGGCCCCCATGAACATGTTGTCGCTGATCTTGTCCAGATGGCCGCGAAACTTGAGCCAGGGGCCGGCCGGCGAGATATGATCCGTCGTGGTCTTGCCCTTGGCCTTGATCAGGACCGGCAGCTTGGAAAGATCCTTGCCGTCCCATTTCGGGAAGGGCTTGAGCAGCTGCAGCCGCTCGCTGTCGGGCGGGATTTCGACCTGCAGCTGATCCCCGTTTTCGGCCGGGGCAACGAAACCTTCGCTCCCCTTGGCAAATCCGGCGGCGGGCAGCTCCTCGCCCTTTGGCGGCTCAAACTGAAACTCCTTCCCGTCGGCGCCTTTCAGCTTTCCGTTGAGCGGGTCGAATGTCAGATCCCCCGCAAAGGCATAGGCCGTCACCACCTCGGGACTGGCCAGGAAGGACAGCGTGTCGCTGACCCCGTCGTTTCGGCCGGGGAAGTTTCTGTTAAAGGAGCTGACGATCGAGTCGGCCCGCCCCTTCACGGCGTCGGCCCGCCGCCATTGGCCGATGCAGGGACCGCAGGCGTTGGCCAGAACGGTGGCGCCCATCTGCTCGAACACCTCCATGAAGCCGTCGCGCTTCATGGTGTGGTAGATCCGCTCCGAGCCCGGTGTGACCAGGAAGGGCGTCTTGGCCTTCAGCCCTTCCTTGAGACCCTGCCGGGCGATATGCGCCGCCCGGCTGATGTCTTCGTAGGATGAATTGGTGCAGCTTCCGATCAGGGCCGCCTTGAGCTCGACCGGATATCCCTTCTCCTTGGACTCGTCGGCCAGCTTGGAGATCGGTCTGGCCAGATCGGGGGTGTGCGGCCCGACCACATGGGGCTCCAGCTTGGACAGGTCGATCTCCACGATCTGGTCGAAATACTGATCGGGGGTCTGGTAGACCTCGGGATCGGCCACCAGCAGTTCCTTGTTCGCCAGAGCCAGCTCGGCCAGATCCGCCCGATCCATCAGCTTGAGGTAGTCCACCATCTTCTGATCGAAGGAGAAGATGGAGGTGGTCGCCCCCAGCTCCGCGCCCATGTTCGTGATGGTCCCCTTGCCGGTGCAGCTGATGGATTCGGCGCCCGGACCGAAATATTCAAGAATCTTGTTGGTCCCGCCCTTCACGGTCAGCAGGCCGCAGATATAAAGGATGACATCCTTTGGTGAAGTCCAGCCGTTGAGACGGCCGGTCAGGCGCACCCCGATCAGCTTGGGGTGCAGGACTTCCCAGGGCAGGCCGGCCATCACCTCACCGGCATCGGCACCACCGACGCCGATTGCCAGCATCCCCAGGCCTCCGCCGTTGGGGGTATGCGAATCGGTGCCGATCATCAGCCCGCCCGGGAAGGCGTAATTTTCCAGAACCACCTGATGGATGATGCCGGCGCCCGGCTTCCAGAACCCGATGCCGTACTTTTTCGCGGCCGAAGCCAGGAAGTTGTAGACCTCCCGGTTCTCATCCATGGCCCGCAGCAGGTCTTTCTGGGAGCCTACCTCCGCCCGGATGAGGTGATCGCAGTGAATCGTGCTGGGCACGGCCACCTTCTTCTTTCCGGCCTGCATGAACTGCAGCATCGCCATCTGGGCCGTGGCATCCTGCATCGCCACCCGGTCAGGCCGCAGGCTGAGCTGGGCCTTGCCGCGCTCCCAGACCTGGTTTTCCAGGTCGACGGCGTGAGAGACCAGGATTTTTTCGGTGAGTGTCAACGGCCTGCCGAACTTCTTTCGGGCCGCAGGCACCTTGTCGGACATTGATTTATAAAGGTTTTTGATCGTTTCCAGAGACATACCCCTCTCCCCCTTCATGCTAAGGATTGATCAATGCTAGCATCGCGGCAAAATCATCTCATTCTAATTGATCCCCCCGCGTGGTGTCAATAACCCTCTTAGAGCCGCTCGGCCACCAAGACCTCCGAGCAGATCCCCCAGGAGCTGATCACGCCTCGGTGGAGGATTTTCCATTGCGAATCGCCCAGATAGTCCAGCAGGCGGACCGGCCGGCAGCCGCCCACCCAGCGCGGATTGATGCGGTGAACGGTCCGCCAGAGCCGCGTCAGCAGGCCCTTGAGCGGTCCGCGGCCCTCGGTCAGGCTCACCAGGCAGAGGGCCCCGCCGGGAATCAAGATCCGGCGGGCCTCTCCAATCAGCCCCCCGATCTCGGCCTCAGACAACAGGTCGATCACATAGGTGGAGACGAATCGATCGAACCGGCCGTCGCCCGCGTCCAGCAGGACGGAGCCCTCTGTCCTCATGACGGCCGCCCGATCGGGCCAGTCCTTGAGGCGCTCCTGCGCCAGCGAGATCATGGTGGAGCTGATGTCCACGCCGAGGTAGCTGCAGGCTGGTGGAAGGGAGCGGCTCAGCAGCCTTCTGGCGAAGCGCCCCGTGCCGCAGCCGAATTCGAAGACGGCCTTCGCCTCCTCGAACCGGCCATGCGCCGCCAGGTCATCCAGGGCCGCGTCTTCGTAGAATCCTTGACGGTCCTGTCTGGCGCCGAAGCGGTCATAAAATTCTCTGGCCTCCGAATGGCTGAGCGTTCGCTCCATGATCAGCAAACCCTACGGCATCAGGGATACCGGGGGAAGACCGGAGGATCCCGCTTGGGTAGGATCAGTCGAATTCATGCCCTCCGCGAGAGGCTCTTCAGCCCCCATCCGATCAGCATCCCGATGCCCAGCACCAGGAAGATCAGGACCACCCGGGAGAGCGAGGCCTCCCAGAAGAGAAAACGGACCTGGACCACCTCGGCATTCTGCAGGGTGAACAGGACCAGGAGAGCGAGCAGAATGCCCCCGGCTATCAGCTTGGCCTTCACGTCGTTCCTCCATTCCCCGTTGGAATGCCCGAGCCCGCCCGCCGGGCATCCAGTGTACAAAGCGTGTCCTGATCCCGCAGCGCGAAGAGCGCGTAGCAGGCCGCCAGCATGGGCCAGGCAGCGAAGAACAGCAGATTGGGTCCCTCGAAAGGCGCCAGGTATTGTCGAAACGAGGACAGGGTCGATACCGCGTGCAGGATCAGGACGGTGCCGTAGGTCCACGGTTTGAGAAACCCGAGTCCGAACCCGATCAGGAGGATCAATTCTAATGCGCCGATGGCGTAGATAATGCCGTGGCCGAGGCCTCCGATGAAATAGAAATATTCATAGATCTCGACGGCATGCTCCGGCCGGACGAATTTGTCGACGGTCCAGATGAGCATCACCGCTAGGACGGTCAACCGCAAGGCCAGGAGGCATTTCGCCACACGTAGCCGATTGAACATCGCTTCCCCTCCTCTCGGGTCTATTCACCCGCTGCATCATAGGCGATGGGATCCGCCACGCCGGCTTCGCTGAAACCTTTCTTGCGCAGCCTGCAGCTGTCACAGCGTCCGCAGGCCTTTCCCGCCGGCGTCGGATCGTAGCAGCTGTGCGTGAGGTGAAAAGGAACGCCCAGATCGGCGCCCTTCAGAACGATTTCGCGCTTGCTCATCCGGATCAGGGGGGTTTGGATGGCAAGCTTGATCCGATTTTCGATCCCCGACCGCGTCGCCAGGCGTGCCAGGTTCTCAAAGGCTTCGACGAATTCGGGACGGCAGTCGGGATAGCCGCTGTAATCCAGCGCGTTGACCCCGATGAAGATCGCCTCGGCCTCGATCACCTCGGCCCATGCCAGGGCGAAGGCAAGGAAGATGGTGTTGCGCGCCGGGACATAGGTGACGGGAATCCCGTGCGCCATCTCATCCGGCGAGCGATCCTTCGGAACGCCCAGCGGCCCCGTCAGGGCCGAGCCGCCGAACTGTGCCAGATCCAGACGGACGACACGATGCTCCCGGGCCCCGAAATGCCGGGCGATCCGGGCGGCCGATTCCATCTCGATCCGGTGGCGCTGCCCGTACTCGAAGCTCAGGGCGTACAGGTCGTATCCTTCGGCCTTGGCAATCGCCATGACCGTGCTGGAGTCCAGACCACCGCTGCAAAGCACGACGGCTTTTTTCATGAGTTTCGGATCCGCGGGCAGGAAAGGGCCTCCGGAATCCCGATCTTACCGAATCGGGATCAAGGATGCAAGAAAGCTTAAGTGGGGCTCAGGCTGGCTTCAAGGTCCTTGAGCAGGTCCTTCACCTTCTGATAGCGGGTGGCCTTTTCCTTCTCGATGCATTTGAGGATGACCCGCTCCAGGGCTTCGGGCAACTCGGGATTCAGTTCACGGGGGGCGGGCGGCGGGGTGTGAAGGTGATGGTAGTAAAGGTCTCCCTCCGTGAAGGGCGCCCTCCCGGTGGCCATTCGAAACAGGGTGCAGCCGAAGGAATAGATGTCCGATTGCTGATCCACCCCTTTGCCCATGATCTGCTCCGGGGCCATGTACATCGGGGTTCCCTTCACGGTGGTCTTGTCGGCCATGGACTCGTTGACGATCTTGGCCAGGCCGAAGTCCATGATCTTCACGATTTCATCCGCGCTGATCATGATGTTGGCGGGTTTGATGTCGCGGTGAATCACGTTTCGATTGTGCGCATAATCCAGGCCCTGGCAGACCTGCTGCGAAATGCGAAACAGCTCGTCCAGAGGAAGGGGCGAGCGGCTCTCCATATGCTCCTTGAGCGTCACCCCGTCCACGTATTCCATGGTGATGTAAAGGTCGACGTCGTTCTTTCCCGTATCGAACACCGTCACAATATTCGTGTGGCTCAAGGAGGCGGCCACGCGGGCCTCCTGGAGGAAATTCTCGAGGATGCGCGGATTCTCGCGAACCGCCGGCGGGAGGACCTTGTAGGCCACGATCCGGTGCAGCACGGTATCCTCGGCCTGGTAAACCACCCCCATCCCTCCCTGGCCGATCTTCTTGAGGATCTTGTAGCGCCCCTGGCCGTCCGACATCGCAGGCGCCTTGCCGGCCGCCCCCTTCCCGTCCTTGAGGGCCTTTTTGACCTCGGCGAGGGCCCGTCGCAGCGCCTCGGCACGCGACTTCACGTCGGCGAATCCGAAATCCTCCGCCAGGATGCGGTCATAAATGGCGAGGGCCTCGTCATACTCCTTCTGCTTTTCGAAGGCCATGCCCAGCCGGTAGAAATGCTCCAGCGCCTCGGGGCTGGGGTGCTCGCCCACGAAGATCTTTCCGTAACGCTGCTTGGCCGCATCCAGCATCCCCTGTTCCACGAATATCTTGGAAAGCAGGATCGAGGCCTGATGATAGTCCGGGGAGGAAATCTCCACCTTCTGAAGCACGCCGATACAGTCCTCCTTGCGGCCCAGACGGTCGAGCAGCATCGCCGCCCCGTAATGCTCCCCGGCTTCCTTGTAAAGGTCGACGGCCTTCTCGGGCTCCTGGAGCTTTTCATACAGTTCGGCGGCCTCCTTGAGGTGCTTGCCCCGCTCCAGCGACAGGGCCGCCATCGGGATCTCTCCGGCGGCGAGGAACACCTCGGCGGCCCGGTGGTAGTCCTGCCCCTCCAGATACATCTCGCCCGCCTTCTTGGTATTGCCGAGCTGCTCGTACACCTCGCCCGCCTGGTGGCGGTTGCCCGCCTTCTCGAAGCAGACGGCGGCCTCCAGCCGATTCCCGTTTTCGAGATGCATCTCGCCCTGGATCTGATAGCTCTTCTGGGAATCCCCGCCCTTCTCGCACGCCTCGGCCGCCTTGGAGAAGAGCTTTTTTTCATAATAGATCTCGGCAGCCTTTTCGTAATTGCCGGCCTGCGTCAGGGCGTCGGCCGCCTCGGCGTCGAACCCGGCGGAGGTGAGAATTTCGGCCGCCTTTTGATACTCTCCCGCCTTCTCGTAGAGCCGGCCCGCCTGATGGGCGTACCCGTTGGCCTTGCCCCGGTCGATCTGCTCCGTGCCATGCACGGCGTCGCGCCACTTGGCCTTCTCCTGAAAATAGCATTCTTCGTAAAGCTCGGCCGCCTTAAGGGTGTCATTGAGCTTTTCATAGCATAAGGCCGCCTTCTGGGGATAACCCACCTTCTTATAAAGATCGGCTGCGGTCTTGAGCGAGTCCCCCCGCTCGTACATCTCGGCCGCCGACAAGAACCGCCGCCCCTTGGCCAACAGCTCGCCGGCTTTCAGATAATTCCCCTGCTTTTGCGCCATGGAGGCCGCCTTTTCGAAATTGCCGGCCGCTTCATAGGCCTGGGCCGCCTCTCCCCACTTCTTCTTCTGCTCGTAGAGCGATGCCGTCTCCCGGTG
>CAYGBP010000020.1:18050-28395 GCA_964348105.1 uncultured Nitrospirota bacterium | reverse complement strand
GCTGCGGAGCATCACGCTGGGGGCCAACCCCATGATCGTGCGCCGCGGCATCGACCCGCAGATCGTCGTTGAAGGTCAGATGGCGGATTCCGCTTCCCGCGGCGATCACCACGACCAGGGTCAGAAAGATCACCCACCAACGCCGCCTGACCACCCAGCGGCCCATCTGAAGCTCCAAACGGCTCATCCTCCGCCCTCTCTCCTGCATGATTTATACAGATAGATTTTGCCAGGATCAAATTTCCCCATTGATCGTGCGCGAACACAAAGACATGAAGGGGCATGGGCCGGCTTGACAGGCTCCTGCCGGGGGATGCTATCCTTGTAAATACAGGATGTTATGGATGGAGGTGCGAATGAGTTTTGCCCAGAGATTGGAGCGGTTGGCCCGGTTGGTCCCGGGGGTGGCTGGTTACCAGGACAGGGAAGCCTCCAGGGATACGGACAAGACCATCCGGCTCAAGCTCACCGACGAGTTGGAGCAGGTCAAGCGCGAGCTCGAACGGGACAAGCGCAGGTTCATGGAGAAAAAGGACCTAACGCCGCTCCCGGAGTTGGATCGCGCCGCCTCCAAGCTGGACAAGCTGGAAAACTTGATCAAGTATGCCGCCCGCGGCTACCGCGGGTGGTTCGATCAGCGTCGCCCGGACCTCAAGGTCCTGGATCAGCTTTATCAATTCGACCTGGGGATGTTCAACGAGCTGGAGATCGTCAAATCGGCCGGCCAAAGGGTCCACGGGGCGCACGAGGACTCCAGTGCCATGAAGCGGGCGGTGGACGACATGCACGACGCCCTGGACCGCATCGAAAAAATCTTCTCCCAACGACAGGATATCCTAACCTCGGAGTAGGGTGAGCGCTATGTCTCAATTCATGGAAGTCATCGAATGGTTCGATCAAACGGGAGCCGAGATCGTCCACCGGTATCCGAAGGAGGGCTCGGCAGAGATCAAGTTCGGCGCCCAGCTCGTGGTGCGGGAAAACCAGGCGGCGATCTTCTTCCGGGACGGGAAGGGCCTGGATGTGCTGGGCCCGGGGCGGCATACGCTGACCACGGCAAACCTGCCGATCCTGACCAAGGTGCTGGCGCTGCCGTGGGGCTTCAAGAGTCCCTTCCGGGTCGAGATCTATTTCGTCAATCAGAAGATCTTCACGAACATGCGCTGGGGGACGAAGGATCCGGTGGCCTTCAAAGACAGCGAGCTGGGGCTGATCCGCCTGCGGGCATTCGGCGTGTTCACGATTCAGGTGACGCAGCCGCTGCTGTTCGTCAATACCCTGGTGGGTACTCAGGGGACCTTTGATACGAGCCATATCGAGGACTACCTTCGCGACGTGATCGTGTCGCGGCTGAACGATTTCCTGGGCGAGCATGTGGACAGCCTCCTGAACCTGCCGAAGTACTACGATGAGATGGGCGTCGCCGTGAAGACGCGCCTGATCGACGATTTCAGAAAATACGGCGTGGAGTTGGTGGATTTCTATGTCAACCGGATCACCCCGCCCGAGAACGTCCAGAAGATGATGGATGAGCGCGCCGGCATGGCAGCCGTGGGCGATCTGGACAAGTTCTTCAAGTTCAAGGCGGCCAAGGCGATGGGGGATGCGGCCACCGCCGGAGGCGGCTTCGGCGGCGGTGGGGAGGCGGCAGCCGGAATGGGACTGGGCGTCGGGGCCGGGATGGGAATGATGATCCCCGGGATGCTCTTCAAAGCCATGGGGACGGACCCGGCGAGCCTGGGACAGGCGGTCCAGAAGGGGAAGGTAAACTGCCCGGAATGCCACGGCGAGGTGGCCATCGACAGCCGGTTCTGTGCCCATTGCGGCCACCAGATGGTGGTCATCCGCAAATGCCCCAGCTGCAACAAGAATCTTACGACAGGCGCCAAGTTCTGCTCCTCCTGCGGCCTGGATCTCGGGCGGGAGCTTCACTGCGCCGCCTGCCAGACCAAGCTTCCCCCGGGGACCAAGTTCTGCTTCAACTGCGGCGAGGCTGTGCCGGGCGAGCCGAAGGGCTAGATCCCCTGCCATGAGCGGCCGCCTGGTTGTTCATACCGAATGCCCCACCTGCGGGGCCCCCCTGGATTTCTCGGAAGGTAGCAACGCCATCCAGTGCAAGCACTGCCGGTCCAATCTGCTGGTGACGGGCCGGGGTCAGGTCTTAAGCTATGCCGTATCCCCGCGTCTCGACCGGCACGGCGCCATCGTGCGCACCAACCAGGCGCATCGGCAGAGCGGGCAGGCCTGTCGGGTGGTGAAAACCCAGCTCTATTTCATTCCCTATTTCCGGCTGACCGGCCAGGACTTCCGTTTACAGAGAACCGTCAAGGAACGGCCGTCCGGAATCACCGCCTTTTCCGGCCATCGGATGGGCCACCTGTCCTACGGACAACTCGCCGTGGGAGGGATCGGTCTGTTCTCCGGGCGGTCACCGCTCGACCCGCGAAATGAAGGCGACCGGCATTTCCGGCTCGACCAGGCGGAGGGGGAGATCCAGTTCCAGGATCGTTATGTGGAGAAGAATTTCGCGGCATGCGAGCTACGGGATTTGAACCTGCACTCGCTCGGGATCCGTCCGAGCGTCATTCGCCTGGAGCTTTACCGCCGGGAGGTGCTGGAAGAGAAGGGGAAGGTCGTGGCGGCATGCATCACACCGGCTCAGGCCTTGAAACGGGCGATGAAGACCATCGGCGCCCAAGAGATACGGCACCGGCAGGTCCTGGGCAGGGTGTTATCGCTGATCTATTTTCCCTTCTGGGTGGTGGAGGTCCGGCAGCGGCAGGAAACCCATCTCACCGTCCTGGACGCCGTAAGCCGCAGCGTGGTTCAGCTCAATGCCCCCGTCTCGGCCTATGAAGTGCTCGACCGCCCGCCGCAGGGAAGGCCTCACGTGATCGGTTTCAGACCCCTGACCTGCCCCAACTGCGGGTGGGATTTCGCCGTCCGACCGGACGACGTCATCTTCTTTTGCGGCTCCTGTGACAGGGCCTGGCAGATCCGGGGAAGCGGGCTCAGGCAGACGCCTTACGAGATTGCCGCGGTCAAGGAGGAATGGAAGAAGCAGGCCGTCAAGCATCTCCCGTTCTGGATCGTCCAGGCCGTGGAGGCGGACGGGAAACCCCGACTCCTGTACCTGCCGGCCTTCCGGTACCGGCGGCTGAAGTACATCGGCAACTTGGCCCGAGCGCTATCCAAGATGCAGCCCCGCTACGAAGTGGTGCGGGGCAGGGTTCCCGAGCTGCATGGCTGCTTTTACGGCCAGGAGGATGCCGCCCTGTTTGCTCGGTTCACGCTGGCCAATCTGTCGATAAATGGAATGCCCCCCACGCAGAAATCACGAAGCGATGACCTTCCGCTCACCGGGGCCAAACTGGTCTGGATTCCGTTCCGGATCGGCCCACATTCTTATATCGATCCGTTCTCGGGCCTGGGACTGCCCAAATCGCTTCTTCAATAGACCGAGGGAAACTCTTTTTCTAACTGGCGGGTTTGGGCCTACGGGCGAATCGCGTCAGATCTTACGCGCCCGGACGCGGAAATCGACGTTATCCTTCACCCATTCCCAAAGCTTGTGCTGCCCGGCGGGTTCGATGCCGCTTTTCATCTGGTCCTGCCAGCCCTTCATGACGGCGGCATCCTGCGTCCAGAGCCGTACCCGCTGTCGGGGGACCAGCGTGCGCCAGTGCTCGCCCACTTTGGGACTCACATAGGTGACGCGGATCGTGAGATTTCGCGACAGATACTCGAGGGGGTCCAGGTCGATCTTCGTGTAAAGATCCTTGGAACCCGCCTTCACGCCGCGAACCGAGGTGTCCGGGACGCCGTCCGTGATGATCATAATGGTGATGGGCGCCAGGATCAGATTGCGCTCCTTGGCGATCCTGGCCACCTGGCCGAAGTAGGCGTTGAAGTCGGTGAAGGTGTCGGTCGGCGGAAACCAGTCCCGAAGATTGGCCTCGATCTGCGCGATGTCCTTGCCCTGAAAGTCATGGATCGGATGAAATGACTTGGGCTCGTTTCGGCTCTTCCCCCCGACGGAGCCCACGAACAGCTCGCGCGGGACCTCGAGCTTCCCGAGGCCGTGCATGTGGCCGTAGATATAGTGAGCCAGGAACGAAAGGGCGTTGTCATAGTAACCGGAGCGGTGAAACGAGCCGCTGGCATCCACCCCGACGAACATCGTCATCCGGGGCTGGCTTTCGCCGGCCTGCAGATTGCAGCCCAGCAGGGTGCCGGAAAGAATCGTCGCGGCCGCCAGGGCCCCCAGGCCGTATCGGGTTCGGCGTTTGATCTTTCTCATGGGTTCACCTTCCTGGGCTGCAGGTGCATGGCGGACAGCAGCTCCCGCGTGTCCATGGCCTCCTTGAGGCTCTTGAACGGGATGCTGAAGACCGGCTTGGAGGTGACCATGACCAGGGCGAAATTCAGGGCGGCGGCCAGCACATGCAGGACCGGCAATGACAGATATTCCAGGAGCTCGTCGCTCTTTTCATGCAGCCAGCCGATCTCCCGCTTGAAGTCCTCCAGCGGGGCGCGCCACCAGTTCACCGGCTCGCTGGCCGTGGCCGCGGCCATGGCGGGTGCTCCCTCCGGGTGCTGAATCGGCTGCCTGGAAATGAAGGACAACAGCGGCGGGGTGCCGAACTGGCCGAACAGGAACCAGGTCATCCCGCGGATACCCACCCACCCGAAGGTGGCCAGGGCCATCGTGGACCACAGGCCCATCCGGAACTGATCGCCCGTCTGGGCGGCGATCCAGGGCGTGATGGCGTCCACCAGCTCGCGATACAGAAACATCACCTCGAAGAACATCACGAACAGCTCCACCAGGATCATCTGGACCAGGAACTTGTATTCCCGGCGCCGCACGCTGTCCATCAGGGCCTGGAGGCAGGCGAAGCTTCCCATGATCAGCAGGAACAGAAAGAAATAGAGCACCGGCGCGGTGAGAGAGGGGGCCGCGACACCCACCAGGTCGGCCAGCACCTCCGAGACGGTCGGAAACAGCGTGTAGGTGAAGATCAGAGCCTCCAAGAGGCACCAGAAGACCAGCATCATGAATGCCACCCAGGGCACCCCGGGCTGAAAGTAGCTCTGGGTCATTCGACCCGTCATCGAAAAGGGGACCACGATGATCTGCTTGACCGACTCCACCAGCATTTTCACGGCGAGCCTACCGAGGGTGAGAAACCATCCGGCAACGACCGCGACGAACCGGAACAGGCCCACCCAGTAAAGCCAGACGGCCCGTGCGGCATCCCACCAGGCCAGCAGCATGGTGGAGAAGAAATCCAGGCGCCGGGATCGAAAGGGCAGCGTGTAGATCGAGAGCTGGGTGCACCATATGGCGGCCACCCAGAGCAGCACCGGGAAAAGCAGCAAGGTGATCTTGAAAAACGTAATCCAGCCGGATGAGGAATAGAGGAAAAAGTCGATCAGGTATTCCTGCATGATGGGAATCCAGGCGAGCGGGGCCAGAATCAGTTCCGTCAGATTCCGCCACTGCTCGGGGACCAATGCAACGATTCGCTCAAACATCGACGCCTCCTTTGATGAGCCTGCATACACAAAATGGATTCAGGCTCGCAGGCCATGAGTTTAAAGATAGCAGGAAAGCCCATCCTGTCAAGTCACGAGGTGTGTCGAAAGTGCCAAATTTTCTCGCTGGGCGATGCCATGATTCATCAATAAAAACGGGCCGATAAGTCGGCCACTCCGATTTTCGAACTTGCCCCCGGAGCGCCATTTCGCTACAATCTCGGCCGTGGGTTGGATCCGGACAAAAAAAGGACGCGTTCATTCGGATCTTTCCCCGAGCGGGGGGCTTGTGCCTCCGGCCATCTTCCTGGGAATCTTCATCCTTTCGGGCGCGACGCTGCTGCTGGAAGTGTCCCTCACCCGGATCCTTTCGATTACGCAGGGGTATCACTTCGCCTTCCTGATCGTCAGCACGGCCCTGCTGGGGACCGGATCGGCGGGGGCCTACGTTGCCCTGCTCCTCAAGTGGCGTCCGTTCGCGGCGACGCGATGGATCGTGATCGGGCCCCTGCTGTTCGGCCTGGCAGCCTGCGGGGGGTATCTGGCCCTCAACGCGATTCCGTTCGATACCGTCAGGATGGCCTGGGAGGTCCGGCAGATCGGCTGGTTCATGCTGGCCTATTTGATCCTGGCCGTTCCCTTTTTCTTCTCCGGCCTCACCATCGCTTCGGCCTTCCTGATTGGGGAGATGTCGGCCGGCAAGGTCTACTTTGCCGACCTTTGCGGCGCGGCGGTGGGGGCCCTCCTGCCGCTGGCGCTGTTTGCGGTGACGGGTGGGCCCGGCATCGTCGCGGCCGCGGCCTCGCTTGGAATTCTCGGCGGAGTCTTCATCTGGGCCGGGATGGGTCGCCCGCGCATCGCTCCGAGCGGGGCGTTATCCGGCGTGCTCGCCCTGTGCGCCATTGGAGCCTTTTTCATATTTCCAGGCCTCTATGAGCTGAACCTTTCACCTTACCGGGGACTCAAGGTGGCGCTGCAATATCCCGATGCCAGGCTGCTCCGAACGGAGTGGAACGCGGTGTCCCGGGTGGACCTGGTGGAGAGCCCCTTGGTCCGGTTTGCGCCCGGTCTGAGCCTGACCCATGAGGGAGCCCTTCCCCGGCAGGTGGGGCTGGCGGTGGACGCCGATCGGCTGCAGGCCGTCACGTCATTTGACGGAGCGCCTGAGCGCCTTGAATTCTTGAATCAACTGCCATCTGCCGTGCCTTATGTGCTGGGTAAGCCGAAATCGGTGTTCGTGGCCGGTCCCGGAGGCGGCCTCGACCTGCTGATGGCCCTATACTTCGGTGCCGATGGCGTGACGGGCGCGGAGCCCAACCCGTTGATTCCGGCCGTGCTGTCGGAGATCCCGAAGGCGTACGGAATGGATATTTATGGCGATCCCCGCGTCCGGCTCATGATCGGCCACGAACGGTCAATCCTGCAGGCGGGTTCCGAGCCCTACGATCTGATCGTGATCCCGGGCGTGAGGGACATCGCCTCCGGCGGTGGACCGGCCAGTGTGGCGGAGGAGTATTCCCATACGATCGAGGCATTTCAGGACTATTGGGGGCGCCTGGCCGAGGAGGGTTGGCTGAGTGTCACGCGCTATCTGGAGCCCCAGCCGGTTTACACCGCGCGGCTGCTCGCAACCGCGATCGAGGCGGTGGGGCTTTCCGGGATTGAGCCGGCGGAGCGGCTGGTCGTGCTGCGTAGTTGGGGGACGATCACTTTCATGATCAAGCGTGGGGGGATTTCGGGGGATGAAATCCGCGCCCTCAAGGAATTTTCTCAATCCAGGCGGTTTGATCTGGTCCATTATCCCGGGATGGGGGCGGATGAGGCCAATCGATACAACCTTTTTCAGGAGCCGGTCTATTTCCGTCTCGTGCAGGCACTGCTGGATGAAGACGCGCGGGAAGCGCTTTACCGCGCTTATCCCTTTCAGATCCGCCCGACAACGGATGATCGCCCGTTTTTTTCCTACGTTCTCCGGTGGGACCGGCTCGCAGAGACCTATGCGCTGGTTCGTGAAAAGTGGATGTTTCTGATCGAAGGGGGCATGCTCCTCCCGATCCTGCTGTTGCAGGCCGCCGCGGTGGCCGCCCTGCTGATTCTGCTTCCCACCTGGCTGCGGGTGCGAACCGGTCCGTCCGAGACGCCGTGGAACAGACGGAGGGTCTTTATCTATTTTTTCTGCATCGCCCTGGGCTTCATGTGGGTTGAAATGGCCATGATCCAGCGGCTCATTCTCTATCTGGTCCATCCGGTCCATGCCATCTCGATCGTGCTGGCGGCGCTCCTATTGTTCGCGGGAATCGGGAGCCGGACGGTGGCGAAAACCACCCGCCTTGGGATTGAATGGAAAACGCCGTTCATTGGAGTCTTGTGCCTGCTGATCCTCGCGGAGGGGTGGCTTCTACCCCGATTGCTAGAGGATACCCTTTCCCTGGCGATGGGCTGGCGATTCGTGCTGGCCGTCGCCGCCCTGGCCCCGCTGGGTCTCCTCATGGGGATGCCCTTTCCCTTGGGGATTCAGCGGCTGAAACGCTCCGGACGGGAGGCGCCCATCGCCTGGGCCCTGGCGATCAACGGATCGACTTCGGTCGTGGCGGTCATCCTTTCGGTCCTTCTGACCCTCAGCCTGGGGATCACGGGGGTCTTGTTCCTCGCGGCAGGGGCTTACGGGGTGGCCGGTTGGGCGGCAATGGGTATCTGGACCGCCGAAGACCGGCGGGGGGCTTCCTGAGGCCGTGCGGTTTAGGGTGCTTCTTCCTCCTGAACCGCCCCGATCATGGGAACGAAGGCCACCGTCATGAGGTGCCGCACCTCCACCTCGCCGTCCATTTCTTTCGTGACAAGCGTCAGAGTCTGGAAAAAGTGCGTTCTTCCGAGCGGGAGGACCATTCGGCCGCCCGGTTTGAGCTGCCGGATGAGAGGCGGGGGAATGTGGTTCGCGGCCGCCGTGATCAGGATGACGTCGAAAGGGGCGTGCTCGGACCATCCGTAATAACCGTCCGCCGTCTTGACCCGGATGTTTTCGTATCCCAGGTCGGTGAGTGTTTTTCGCGCGGATGCAGCCAGCCCGGGCCGGATCTCGATCGAAAAGACCTCATCCGTCAGTCCGGCCAGGACGGCGGCCTGGTATCCTGAACCTGTTCCGATCTCCAGCGCCCTTTCGCCCGGCTGTACACGGGCCAGCTGGGTCATGAGGGCCACGATGTAGGGTTGGGAGATGGTTTGGCCCTCGGCGATCGGGAGGGGATGATCCGAATAGGCCTTGCGCGCCAGATTGGCGGGTACGAAGAGATGGCGGGGGACCGTTCCCATGACCTTGAGAACGCGCCGGTCTGTGATGTCCCGGGAGGCAAGCTGGTCCCGGACCATCTGGCGGCGCTTGGATTCAAAATCATCGGCCGCCAATTGTGCCGCCGCGCCGGTGAGGGCCCCCACCGCGGCAATGACCGGAATCAATCCGCCCCTCTTTCCGTATAGCCGGAGTCTCAAGATACCCCTCCTTCGAGCGGATTGTAACATGACGAGACAAAAGCGTCCAATCCTCCTGAAACAATGCCGGAATTCCCCCGGACTCATTTGACTTTTCGGACCGATTGCTGTATCTATACTATCCCATGCCAACGGCCTGAAAGGATACCGTTCCCCAACCACGTAAAGGAGGAGTTCAGATGGTGAAGAAGGTTTTGGGTTATCTTTCCGCCGTGCTCTGCGTCGTCGCCCTGACCGGCTGCTACGGTATGTCCACCAGCAAACAGTGCGAAGTTTGCGCGAGTCTCCAGGAAGGAAAGGCGGATGGGGACGAGTGGACGGGGGAATACATTCATGACCAGTTCCAGTGCAAGCTCGAAGGCGGCGTGCTGAAGGTGCAGCATGAAGAGGAGTGGAAGGACTGCAGTTGACCCGTTCCGGCCTGCCACGCCGCTGGGATGACCCGCGCAGCGCAGTCTCATGGAGAATCTGAAAAGACTCTATGCCAGCCTGAGACCCTTCGCCCGGTACATGATCCTGGCGGCCGTCCTCCTGATGACGGTCTCGGCCGTCAACCTGGCCATCCTGTGGGTGATCCGCCATCTGGTCAACTCGGTCATGGTAGATCGGGACGCCGGGGCGCTGGCCTCCCAGATGGGCGTCCTCATCGTCCTGTTTCTGACCATGGGGGTGCTCACCGCGGGCCACAGTCTCCTGATGGCCTTCGTGGGGCAGCGGGTGGTCACCGACTTCCGCATTCGGCTGTTCCAGCACCTGCAGGGGCTCTCCCTGGATTTCTTCGCCAAGCGAAGGACCGGCGAGGTCCTGTCCCGGATGAGCAACGACGTGGGGGTCATCCAGAACGTGGCCACCACGGTTCCGGTGGAGCTGGCCAAGCAGATGGTCACGCTCCTGGGGGGCCTGGCCATTCTCTTTTATATGAACTGGCAGCTCTGCCTGCTGGTCCTGGCCGTCGTTCCCTTCGTAGTGCTCACGGCAAAGCTGTTCGGCCGCCGTCTCAAGCAGCTCTCCACCCAGGTTCAGGACGAGATGGCCGACACCTCGACCGTCCTGGAAGAGGTGATCTCGGGAATCCGCATCGTCAAGTCCTTCGTTCAGGAAGGGCATGAAAAGGCGCGTTTCGCCCGCCAGGTGGAGCAGACCGCCCGGGTGTCCCTGGAAAAGGCCCGGGTGATGGCCTATTTCGTCCCGGTGATCACGGTTCTGACCCTCATCGGGGCGGCCGGCGTGTTGTGGTACGGGGGACAGCAGGTAATCCGGGGCGAGATGACACCCGGGGATCTGGTGGCCTTCGTGCTTTACGCCGGGATCCTGATGGGAC
>CAYGBP010000020.1:10918-18040 GCA_964348105.1 uncultured Nitrospirota bacterium | reverse complement strand
GCTCGACGGCCGCGACTACCTGATGGGACCCTTCTCGGCCTTTGCCCGCGTCTTTTCCCAGATCAAGGATGTCCAGGGCGCTACGCAGCGGATCTTCGAGATCCTGGACACGCCGCCGCAGGTCATCCAGCGGCCCGAGGCCCGCGAGATGCCCACCATCGTCGGGGAAGTGTCCTTCCATCAAGTTCGCTTCGAGTACATGCCCGGGGTCCCGATCTTGAAGGACGTCTCGTTTCAGGTCAGTCCGGGCCAGGTGGTGGCACTGGTGGGGCCGAGCGGCGCCGGCAAGACCACGCTGGTCAACCTGCTGCACCGATTCTACGATCCGAGCTCCGGATGGATCGAGATCGATGGGCGGGATATCCGGGGAGTGACCCTTTCCAGCCTCTACCGCCAGATCGGGCTGGTCCCTCAGGAGACGATCCTGTTCGGCGGGACGATCCGCGAAAACGTCCTGTACGGGCGGCTGGACGCGACCCAGGATGAAATGATCGCGGCCGCGCAGGCGGCGAACGCGCATGAGTTCATTGAGTCCTTTCCAAAAGGGTATGATACCATTGTCGGCGAAAAGGGAATCAATCTCTCGGGCGGCCAGCGGCAGCGGATCGCGATCGCGCGGGCCATACTAAAAAATCCGAGAATTCTCATCCTGGACGAGGCCACCTCGTCGCTGGACAACGAGTCGGAGCGGCTCATCCAGGAGGCCCTGGATGCCCTGATGCGGGGGCGGACCACCTTCGTCATTGCCCACCGCCTCACGACGGTTCAGAACGCCGACCTGATCCTGGTGATGGACAAGGGCGGGATCGTAGAGCAGGGCACCCACGCGGAGCTCCTGGAACGAAAAGGGATGTACCACTATTTGCACACGATCAAGCTGGCCGGCATCGAGCTCTGATCTCCTCCCCGGCTTCATTTCCCCGCGGCCGGCGCAACACTCGTTTTAAGTCAATCCGTCTCGAATTGCGATCCACCGCAGAGGACGGTATGCGACTGGCAATCCATTCGATATTTTCGGCCGGAATGGTTTCGATGGCCTTGGCCGCATGGGTCTCGGCCGGATCGGTCACAGGGCAGACGGAAGAGGAGCTGCTGAGGGACGCCCGCCGGGCCTTCGACCGGATCATCGAACTGTGGCGTGACGAGGATTTCCAGGCCCTCTACCGGTTCGGGACGCCGCAATCCCAAAAAAGGCTGTCGCGCGAGGACTTTGCGACACGCATGGAAATGGCCAAGACCCGGCTTCAATGCTGCTGGGCCACCGTTCGCGGCGTGAAGGCCCGGCTCGAATCGGCCGATCGCGCCTACATCACGGCACGAATCGGATACCGCTTCCGGGAGCCGGTCGCCCTCAGGCCGCGGCGCAGCCTTCAACCCCTGGAGGAATCCTTCTTCGAGCATGAGACCTTCTATCTGGTCCTCGAAGAAGGGCGATGGCGGGTGAATCTCTTCAGGATCCTGGAGAAGAGCTCAAAGTAGAGCGCGGAGGGCGCAATCGAGCGCGGCGGTATGGATTTTCGTGCGGGTTTCCAGGGGAGGTGTGACCGGGGTCTCGCAGGTGATGCAGTGGCGGGCGCCGTTTCTGAAGAGATAGATCGCCTGCGGCCAGTCTTTCTTGCGGTACTGAAGGATTCTCTGGATCGGCGGGCGGATGACGCCCCCGGCGCTGGGTAGCCCCTCGATATTTTCCCGATGATTGATCGGGCATGATTTCCCCACTGCCTCGATGATCAACTCTCCCAGAAAAGGCCGCCTTTCCTTGATCTCGTACAGATAGAATCCTTCCGTGTCCACGTCCTCGTGAAACTCCATCGAAAGCCGGTAGGAACGCCCGTGGGTCATCCGGCGGACGAAGTCCACTTCGGGCGGCGGGCGCTTGCGGTCGAATTTGCGGTTCAGATCCCCGCCTAGCTCGTTCTCCCGGGTGTCATGCTCGAAACCGAAGGGGTTGATGCATGGAAAGATTGTAAAATTGAAATCCTCCAAATAGGACTCGAACCGGTCGGGGTTCTCGAGCCAGGTCAGCAGGGCCTCCACCCCGGCCGGCTCGTCGCCGTGGATCCCCCCCGCCAGGCAGATATTTCTGGCCCGGGCTCGGGAGCCGGGGGACCGGGAAAGCTCAAGGCAGTAGACGGGATAGGCGCCGGCATTGCGGGGGACCGCTTCCACGGCCGCGATCCGGCAATGAGGATGAAACGCGGCCGCCTTCTCGATGCGTTGCGCGACGTCCGTATACGATCGGATTTTCCTTATTCCCATGGCCCCACAATATAACATTCGGGCATGGGAACAGGCAATCAAAGGGCATCCATTGGAAATCAGCCGAAAGGGATCTCCCTGAACTGTTGCTGGATCTTTTCGACATCATGGGGGAGCCCGACGATGGCGTCGACGCAGTCGCGGTCCAGCTTGAACCCTGACAATTCTCTCAGCATGTTGAAGGCCTCTTCGTTGCTCCAGGCCTCCTTGTAGGGCCGTTTGCTGGTCAGTGCGTCGAACATATCGGCGACGGCGATGATTCGGGCTTCGATCGGTATCTCATCCCCCTTCATTCCATGCGGGTAGCCCGTGCCGTTGATGGCTTCGTGGTGGTATTCCGCGATGTTGCGGAGGATATCCGAATGATGGAGGTTTTCGAGGCCGAAATCGCGCAATATGGCATCGATCAACTGGCGTCCTTTGACGGCGTGATCCTTCATTGTTTCGAACTCCTGATGCTCCAGCTTGGTCCGTTTCTTGAGGATGGCGTCTGGGACGCCGATTTTCCCGATATCATGAAGCGGAGAAAACAGGAAAATATGCTCGATGAATTCATCGCTAAAATGGTGTTTGGGCGCCAGCTTCTTGGCGATGAGTCGCGAGTAATGGGCCATCCGGTCCAGGTGAGCGCCGGTTTCCATATCCCGGTGATAGGCAATTTCACGGGCCGCCTTGACGGTCGAAAGCATCGTCCTGAAAGTGGTCAGATCGCTGATGATGATCAGCGAGATCAAGTGCCCGAACAGATCCAGGTAGTGGAGCACGAATGGCTGGAAGCAGTGTTTCTGGAAGGAATTGAAGAATACGAAGCCGAAAAACTTCCCGTTCAGGTACATGGGCATCGTGTAGCTGGATCCGTAGCCCTGCCCGGCAATTCGCTGCGTGTGCTCGTGCCGCCCCTTGGCAAAGACGGACAGATCATTGATCACCCGGGGTTGCCTGGTTTCCAGGATTTCCCGTAGAGAACCCGCATCGCTGAGCTTGGCCTGATAGTTGTTCAGCGGGTGATCCTCGCCGCTGGAGTGGATGAAGGTTTTGAGGATGTCCGTTTGGGGATCGTAGATGGCGATGGCGATCCGGTCGATGAAGTCATACCGTGCCTTCAGGACGCCATGCGTGAATTGGATCTTTTCGGAGAGGGTAGTGTTCTTGTTAAGCTCGTCCAGGCTATCCTTGTAAATATCCATCTCTGCCGGCGAGGCTTTCAAATGCCTTTCATGAAAGCCTATTTTGCAGTCAAAGGGCCCCTTGACTAAAGATTACCACCACAAGCCCAATCGTCAAGTGCGGCGCGTTCGGTGAGGCTTCGCCCGTTGACACGGTTGGCCAAAGAAATTAATATGCAGGTGAAGGCGGTGAGGCTTTTAAAACACAGTCGTACGCCCTCCGAAACGGCATCCTGACGCAGCGATGAGTCGCGAGGGCGGCGGTTTTCGGTGGATGGCGGGGCAAGGGATCGTGATGAATACATTGGTGAATGACGAGCTTTATCAGAAAATGGTCCTGCTACGGCGGGATCTGCATCAGTATCCGGAGCTGAGCTGGCAGGAACAAAGAACGGCCGAAGCGGTCTGTAAAAGGCTGGATCGGCTCGGCATCCGGTACCGGGCGGGCGTGGCCGGGACCGGGATCGTAGCCGATATCCCCGGTCCCCGTGGTATGCCGGTCGTGGCGCTCAGGGCGGATATGGATGCCCTGCCCATCACGGAGGAGACCGGCCTGGCGTTCAGCTCGGCTCATGCCGGCATCATGCATGCCTGCGGGCACGACGGACATACCGCGATGCTGATCGGCGCGGCCGAGTTGTTGTCGGCGGAACCGTCCCTGCCCGCCCCGGTCCGCCTGATTTTTCAGCCGGCGGAGGAAAAGGGGACCGGAGCGCTCACGCTGATCCAAGAGGGGGTTTTGGATAACGTGGCCATGGTTTTCGGAGGCCACCTGGACCGGCACTATCAGACCGGGACGATCGTCGTGAGTGAAGGGGTGGTGAATGCCTCCTCGGACGCCTTCAAGATCGAGATCATCGGCCAGGGCGCCCACGGGGCGAGGCCGCACGAAAGCATCGACGCCGTCGTGGTCGGAAGCCTGATGGTCATGGCCCTGCAGACCATCGTGTCGCGCGAGGTGGATCCCGCCCATCCTTCCGTGGTTTCGGTGGGGCTGTTTCAGGCGGGCAGCGCGTCGAATGTCATTGCGGGACAGGCCAGGCTCGAGGGGACGGTCCGCGCGCAGAGCCCCGAAATCAGGGCGCATCTGCTCAAGGCGATCCGCAGAATCGCGGAATCGATCAGCCAATTGCACGGGGCGAAAATCAGGGTCGAAGTTGACGAGGGCACGCCGCCGCTGCTGAACTCGGGCCAAATGGCGGCCATCGCCCGGGAGGCCGGCCTGCAGTCCGTCGGCGAGGCCAACGTGCAGCAGCTCAGAAGCGCCAATATGGGGGCGGAGGATTTCAGCTACTACCTGGAGCGCGTTCCCGGCGCCTACGTTCGGATCGGGGCGCAGGTTCCCGGGCGCGAGGGCTTTCCGGCCCACTCGAGCAAATTTGACTTCGATGAGCGCGCCATGATGGCGGGGGCGGCTTTCTACTACCACATTGCCAAGATCGCCGGCGCAAGCCTCGGCCCGCGCGGTGCCTAAGGAGGATCAGGCGAGATCCATGATTCGCGTGCGACCCGCGACAGAAACCGACGTGCCGTCCATCCGGGACATTTTCATGGCCGTGTACCGGAAGGAGTATCCCTACAATCATTTTTACGACGAATCCTGGCTCAAACGGGCCGTCTTCGGCGAAGACGTGTTGATGTTCGTCGCGGAGGATTCCAAATCAAAAAAGATACTGGGCACTGCGTCGGTCATCTGCGATATCGGGGCCTATTCGGATCTGGCCGGTGAGTTCGGCCGGCTGGCCGTTAATCCGGATGCGCGATCCAGGGGGGTGGGGACCCTCCTGATGAAAAAGAGAATCCAATCGATTGAGGATCGCCTTCATGTGGCCCTGATCGAGGCCCGCATGGTTCATCCGTATGCCCAGAAGATCGGAATCGCCCACGGCTTCGTCCCGGTCGGCTTCCTTCCCTTGAAGTTCTATCTGGCGCAGAAAAGGGAAAGCCTGGCACTCCTGGTACGGTATTTCGGAGATGCCCTGGCCCTCCGGAAGAATAATCCGAGGGTCATCCCGGAAGTCTTTCCCGTCGCGCAGCTCGCCATGGGTAATCTGGGCATGCGGTGCGATGTCATCGTCGATGAAGAGACCGGGGCGTATCCACCCGCCGACGGCTTCAAGCTGGACGAGTTGACGGCCCAGGGCCTGCCTTCGCTTTTGCGCATCGAGCGGGGACGGGTCCGGCGGCGTGAAATCTACGGGCAGATGCGGCTGGAATACGGTTTTTTCAGGTTGAGAGGCGGGCATGCGACCTACCTGCTGGCGCGAAGCGATGATCAGATCGCGGGGGCGATCGGGTTTACGCTGGACCGGGCGGAGCGAGCGGTGCGCGTCTTTGAGCTGATCACCTCCACGGATCAGGCCGTGAGGTACCTGCTCTCCGAGCTTGAAGGCCGGTGCCGCGAGCAGTGGGGGATCGATTATATCGAAATCGATGTGAGCGCTCATGCCACGTGGATGCAACGAACGCTGCTGGAGCTCAATTTTCTTCCGGTTGCCTATGTTCCCGCCATGGTGTTTCAGAACGTGGAACGGTTGGATATCGTGCGGATGGTCCGGTTGCCCCGTTCCCATGATCTGGGCGACATCGTGCCGATCCCCCCGGTCAAAAAAATGGCGGACCTGGTCATGAAGGGTTTCGGAAGCCGCGTGATCGCGCCCCGGATCGCGAAGGCCGCGTCCGATGTCCCCCTTTTCCGAGGATTCTCGCGGGATCAACTGACCCGCTTTGCCAGCGCATGCTCCCTGAAGCGGTTTGAGCGGGAAGACACGATTTTCAAGGAAAAGGAAAAGGCCGGCGGGATGTATATTCTGCTGGGGGGGAAGGTCAGGATTCTCCTCGGCCGACCGCCGGTCCAGATCGGTTCGGTGGGGAAAGGGGAGATGCTGGGGGAGATATCGATGCTCGCCTCCGATCTGCATTCGGGCGCGGCCGTGGCCGAAACCCGGGTCGAGGCCGCCCTGATCACGCATCAAGACCTCGCCGAGTTGATCCGTATGAGGCCAGACATCGGCCTTTGCCTGTACCGAAACCTGTCGATGGGGCTTGGAAAGAAACTGATCCGATCGGATGTTCAGATCCGCCGGTTGTTATCCAAGGGCAGCGCTCCCGTGCGCCGGAAATAGCCTGAACTCACCCCGCCGCAAATCTCGCCAAGCCCTCGAACCTCATGCGAGGCAACCCTGTCGGATATTTGCCTAGGTTTCGCAATCAGAATTGGCCGGAGAAAAAACGGTATGGCGGCGGCGTTCTCGATCATTCGGGATTACCCCCCGTCCCGGGACTTTAGGGAGCTCGAAAGCCTGACGAAGGCCTTGAGGATGTCGGTCGAGGTAATGATGCCGACCAGGCGCTCTTTCTGAATGACGGGCAGCGCCCCGATCCGTCGCTTGACCATGATGGCGGCGGCCTCGGCGGCGTCGGCATTCAGCGAGGTCGTGATGACGTTGCGGCGCATGATGGTCCGGGCGATCCGGGATTTCAATGTAAAGACCACCTGCTCGTTGCGGAGCACCGGCTGCCGGGTCTTCATCGAACCGATGACATGTTTGATGTCCCGGTCCGAGATCATTCCCACCACCTTTCCCTTTTCAACCACCGGGAGGTGGCGAATGTGGGCGAACTCCATGAAACGTTCAGCGACATCGATCGAATCGTCGACCATCAACACGAGAGGTTCGGAAGTCATCAAATCCCG
>CAYGBP010000020.1:5434-10908 GCA_964348105.1 uncultured Nitrospirota bacterium | reverse complement strand
AAAATTGAACAGGAGAAAAATCTTGTCCGCCTTGTCGCTTGGCGCGACGGTTTTCACTTTTGTCTGCATGAGATCCTTGACTTTCACCGGAATCGGCCCCCTTGTCTGATGAGTGTAATCGGTCTATGATACAGAGAGGCGGGAGCGGGGTCAAGGCCGGTTGTTGAGGAGCGCTCCGGCGTGCTAGAATGCGGGCGGTGAATCGTAAGAGGGAAGGGATGGACGATATATTCATTTCGACGGCGGAATTGGATGATCTGCTGAACCGTTCGGGCTCGGGCGAGGGGCGCCCACTCGTCATCCTGGATGCCAGGCCGGCCATGAACTTTTTGTTCAGCCATATCCCGGGCGCGGTGAATGTCAACTGGGAGGAATTCCGCGACCTCCATGCCCCGAGCAGGAGCATTCTGGATTCCGATATCGGCCGCCTGGAGCAGAAGGTGGGCGCAGTGGGGATCTCTATGGACTCAGCCGTGGTGGTTTACGCCGATCCGTTCGATTGCTGGGGGGACGAAGGGCGCATCTACTGGATGCTGGTCTACCTGGGTCATCCCTTCGTGCGGGTTCTGGACGGCGGCTGGATCAAATGGAAGCAGGAAGGCCGGACGGTACAAAGGGGGCCCGCCTCCGCGCAACCGGCAACCTTCAAGGCGCGCGTCAATCGCGAGGAGCTTGCCACCAAGGAGGATATCCGGCGGCTCCTGGAGGAGCCGTCCGACGGCAGCGTCATCATCGATGCGAGAGATCCAAACGAGTACAAGGGCCTAAAATCCAGCGGACTGCCCCGTGAAGGCCATATTCCAGGGGCCGTCAACATTCCATGGAATTCCTTCTATAACCCGGATGGGACCGCCAAGTCACCGGAGGAGATTCGCTCGGCACTGGAAGGGAAGGATGTCCGTGCGGATCGGGAGGCGGTCACCTACTGCACCGGAGGGGTCCGATCGGCCTGGTTGTACCTCATCCTCAAACGGGCCGGGATCCGGCAGGTGCGAAATTACGCCGGGTCCTGGATGGAATGGAGTCGCGACCCCGAACTGCCGATCGAGCGTTAGCCCGCGTGCGCGGCGGAATAGTCGTTAGGCCGATTTGCGATGAGGGAGCGGCGTGAGGGTGGCGGGCGGCGGCGTGATCCTGTAAACGGAGACGCTGTTGCTTCCATTGTTCGCCACGGCGATGCCCTTATCCCCGTCTTTGCCGAACTCGATCAGGATCATCGAAAACGGCCCGCGGTCGGTTCTGTAATTGATCGGGGGATGGTAGAAGGAGCCGTCCCCCTTTCCGATCAGGAGTGTTAGCGTGCTGCTCAGATTGTTGACGACGGCGGTGTCCAGGATCCCGTCCGCGTTGATGTCCAGGACGATCGAGGCCGAAGGCGCCGTGCCCGCGCCGAAATGAACGGCGGACTCAAAGGTCCCATCACCCTTCCCGGTCAGCAGGCTCAGTGAGTCCCGGGTGCCGTTGACCACTTCGATATCCGGTGCCCCGTCGCCATTGAAATCCCCTGCCGCCACGAACAACGGACGCATCCCGGTGGGGTAGTGCCCCGAGGGAGCGAAGGTCCCGTCCCCGCCTCCGGTAAAAACCGAAACGTTGTTGCTCATCGCCCCGTTGTTGGCCACCGCCAGGTCGAGCAATCCGTCGCGGTTGTAGTCGGCCACCGCGATCGAGGTCGGCGTGTCCTGCAACTCCAGGACCGCGGAGGACTCGAAGGAGCCGTCGCCTTTGCCCAGCAGGATGGTCACGGCGTCCGATTTAGAGGCGACGGCGAGGTCGGTCCGTCCGTCCCGGTTGAAATCCACCCGGTTGTCGTAGCCAGTGACGAGCAGCAGTGAGTTGGCGACTGCCGGGGGTCGAATAGGACTCCCCGGTCCGGAATGTGCCGTCGCCGTTTCCCAACAGGATGGCCACCTCCTTGCTACCGGCATTCGCCAGGGCCAGATCCACTAATCCGTCGCCGTCGTAATCCGAGGCGACGGCCGCCCGGGGCATGTTGCCCAGCTTCAGCGTGGTCTTTTCGCGAAAGGTTCCGTCGCCATTTCCAATGAGCAGGGATAGGCTGTCGCTGCTGATGTTGGTGGTGAGCAGGTCGGTCAGCCCGTCTCCGTCAAAGTCGCCGGCGGTGACGCTGGTGGGATTGGTGCCGACCGGAAAGACCCCCATGGGGGTGATGAGGCGACCAATCTCTTCGAAGGCCGTGCGGTCCTGCCGGGTGCAGCCCGGCAGGAGGACGAGGAGAATCATTGGGATCGAGAGCAAATGCTTTGCGTTCACGGGGAGTTGTCCGGGTTCGTGAACATGACCAGTACCCCGGTATAATTGTGAAGATAATTGATCTTCTGGATTGGGGCGATTTCCGCATAGGTATAAAATCCGATCAGGGGAGTATCCCCGAAATGCTTCTTAAACAGGCTTAAGTCCACGCCCGGTTTTCCGTACAACGAAGTGCCGCGCCCGCAACAATCAAAGTAGATTCCGAAAGCGGGGGGCCGGCCCCCGAGCTGCTTGGACAGGTCCTTCAACGTTCGTTCCATGTCCTGCCGGGCGCGCCTGGGGTCGCGCAGTGTAAAGGAGACGACCTGGCCTTCCACGATCGGCGCAGCCACGGTGATGCTGCCGTTGTCGGGATTCAGCGCCAGGATATTGCGGACCAAGTAGTGCCCGCGCTCCAGCCGGGTCTGATTGATGTCGATCGGGAGCCCGAGAAAGATCAGGCTGACCGCCGTGTGAAAATCCACCGGCTCCTGAAACAGGTCGCAAAAGGCGTCGTGCGCGGGTTTTCCTCCCAGTTCGTAGATCACATTTCCGCTGGCCTTCGTGACCACCATCGGATCGCCGACGGGCTGGCAGGCCTGGGAGAAGACGACACGGTGCTCAAACCGCCCGGACAGCAGCATTGCCGCGATCGCGTTGGAATCCGACTGGCGACCGCACATCTGGTACGTCTGGTGCTGGGTGCCGTTTTCGGAGGAGCCGCCTCCCACAATCGGCACGTGTCCGAGCGTTTGGTTCATTCCCTGAAAGAAGGCCTCAGGCTCGAAATGAAAGGTGTCGGGCAGTATGATCAATAGGGAGGACGGGTCCAGGGCCTCCTTGAGGGCCTGCCCCATTTCGATGCCGGCGTCCAGACTGCGCCCCTTAAGGTCCCGCCCCAGGTAGGGGACGGCGGAAAGACCTTCCGAGGCGATCACCAGCACGGCGATACCGGGACCCTCCTCGATCTCGCCGTCGTTGGTCAGGATGCCCAGACCGCTGCTGCCGATCATCCGGGACGTTCCGGTGATTCGCCCGACGGTGTCCAGCAGGACGGGGTAGGAGGCGCTGTGGGTGACGCTGGCGAACAACAGGACGGCGTCGGCCCGCTCGATCCCGGCGCGATTCATCGCCATTTCGGCGGCCTGACGGGCCGCCGTGGCCGTATCCTGCTCGATCGAAAGACCTACTCCCGCCGAAATCATTGCGGTGCGTTGACTCATCCGTGAAAAGCGAGCGGACGCTCTCAGAACGTTTTCCTCGCGTTGAACCGGTGATCTGCGATTGGCTGAGATCAGAAATTGCGAACTGCCGCTAATCTTTTTGCATCCTACCATTTCCCTTGTAAGAGCGTCAAGCGGCCTGGGGCCGCAGGAGCGCCCTCGGATGACATCCGTTTGACAGCCTGCGAGGCGGCTTCTATAATGATGCGTATGAATCCAAAACTCCAGGGCGTTTCCGATCTCGAAAAGGTGGAGCTGCACCAGCATGTGGACGGATCGATTCCGGTGCAGGTGACCTGGCAGTTGATGCGCGAGCACGACCTGAATCCCGTCGAGTCCATCGAGGAGATGGAGCGGTTGCTGGTGCTACAACCGGAGGAGGAAGGCACGCTGCTGTCCTATCTCGACAAATTTCAATACCCGCAGTGGATAACGCAGTTTTACGAAAACCTCTCGGTGGTGGTGGATAGCATCGTTGAGGAGGCGGTCAAGAACAAGGTCGGCTTGCTGGAGCTGCGCTACTCTCCGATCATACATACATATGCGGGATTAACGATTCGTCAGGCGGTCCGCGCGGTCCTGTCCGGGATGAACCAGGCCCGATCGCGGTATCCCATCGAGCTGGGCCTGGTGGTGATCGCCATGCGCCAGCAGGGTCCCCATATCGCGAAGATCATGGCGCGTCAGGCGATCTCCGAGGCGCAGTACCTTCACAAGCGAACGGGCGTGATCGGGTTCGACCTGGCGGGCGCCGAGCGGGGAAACCCTCCGCGGCTGTTCAAGGAGGCTTACGACATCGCCCGTTCCGGCCACCTGGGCCTGACGGTTCATGTGGGAGAGGACGAAGGCCCCGGATGCATCTGGCAGGCGGTCGATGACCTCGGGGTGACCCGCATTGGCCACGGGTGCTCGGCCGTGACGGACAAGGAGCTGCTCCGGCGCCTGGCCCGGGACAAGATCCTCGTCGAATGCTGCCTGACCTCCAACTACCAGACCGGAGCCGTGAAGAAGGGCCGGGAGCACCCGATCTATACGTTCCTGGAGTACGGGGTTCCCGTTGCCGTTTGTACGGACAACACCACGGTGTCCTCCACCAGCCAGAACAGCGAAAACGAAAAACTGATGGAAAGGCTGACGCTGCAGCAGCTGGCCGAGATCCACCACAGGGCCCGCCTTCATTCCTTCATCGATTCGAAAGACCCTCATCCGGCTCCCTGAGCCGTCTTATCTCCTGCGCGGTTGAATAACCCCTCGCGCTTTAGGTATCATTATATATATACACAGATTCAATCAAGCCATTTCGAAAGGAAGATATATGGGTCGAACCGGGTTTCTGTACCATCCCACATACTTAAAGCATGATACCGGCCAATACCACCCGGAATCTCCGGATCGCTTGATGGCCATCGAGGCCCGCGTGAAGAAAAGCGGGTTGATCGATGAGCTGACCTTGATCCAGCCCCCCGGCGCCGCCAGAGCCGAAATTGATCGATGGATCGCCGAGGCGCATCGGGATATGCATGTGGAGCGGATCCGCAGCCGCATTCCGGCCGCCGGGCAGGCCTTTCTCGACCCGGATACGCCCGTTTCGCCCCTTTCCTATCTCGTCGGACAGCTCGCCGTCGAGGGAACGCTTGTTGCCGCCGATCGGGTAATGAGCGGCGAGTTGGACCATGTCTTCTGCGCGGTGCGCCCTCCCGGGCACCACGCGGAGTCCACCCGGCCGATGGGCTTTTGCCTCTTCAACAATATCGCGGTCTGCGCGCGCTACCTTCAGCACCAATACGGGCTCAAAAAAGTGGCGATCATCGACTGGGACGTCCACCACGGCAACGGCACCCAGGAGATTTTCTATGACGATCCCACCGTGTTGTACGTGAGCGTTCATCAATCTCCGCTCTATCCCGGAACAGGCTCAGACTCCGAGGTGGGTCATGGGGAGGGTGAAGGGTACACGGTTAACCGCCCCCTGCCGCCGGGCAGGGACGACGACGCCTA
>CAYGBP010000020.1:3239-5396 GCA_964348105.1 uncultured Nitrospirota bacterium | reverse complement strand
CGATCCCCTGGCGGGGATGCAGGTCACGGAGGCGGGTTTCGGGGAGATGACCCGGATCATCAAACGAATCGCAGATGCCAACTGCCAGGGAAAAATGGTGTCCTGTCTGGAAGGGGGATATCATCTCCGAGGCCTTGCCCTTTCGGTCGAGCATCACTTGGCTTCGCTTCTGGAACATTAATCATTGGGGGTGAAAGCTACGATCTTACGCCCGGCGGCAGACCCTGAACCGTAGAAGGAATACCCCGACCCGGGCGGGCGGTTGACAGCCGCCCGGTCTTGGTTTATGGTTTTGTTGAAAAGGCCGAGGTCGGTCCACGGATACGGCCTAAGAATGGAGTTTCCATTATTTCCGAAGAAAATTCCTACTCACCGTGTCATGGCAGTGTCTTAAACCCGTAACTTATGATTTTTTTAGGGATCTTTTCTCAAGCGGTCCAGAGCGCGGCGGGTGGCTTCAAACTTGCAGGATTACCTTGAATATCCGAAATCGCCCGTGCGGGGGATGGATCAAGCGACCGCAATCGGCCGAGTGATACGGCGCGTGCAACCGACGGAGCCTGGAACCGGAAGAGACTGGAGATATTCATGAAGCGCGAATTGGCAACCGGGGAAACCTATTTTCTCGACCGCTTCGGCGTGACCCACCGGGAGGTGGAGGAGACCATTGGAAGCGTCCTGGGAGGGCCGGTGGACTATGCCGACCTTTATTTCGAGTACCGGATCCAGGACTCGGTGTCGTTGGAGGAAGGGATCGTCAAGCGGGCGACGAAGAACGTGAACCAGGGCGTAGGGGTGCGGGCCGTCGCCCGGGAGAAGACGGGTTACGCCTTCTCTCACGATATCAACCTCAAGAACCTGGTGCAGGCCGCCGAGACGGCGCGCCATATCGCCGACCGCGGCGGATCACAGGCGCCGGTCGGCATCGATTCCTTCAGGCATCCCTCGCGCGACCTTTATCCCGTCCAGAAGCCGGTGAATGATGTCCCGCTCTCCGACAAGATCGCCCTGTTGAATCAAATCGATATCATCGGAAGACAGTACGATTCGAGGGTCAAAAACGTCCTGGCCAGCCTGACCAGCGAATATAAAGTCGTCCTGATCGCCACCTCGGGCGGTCTGGTGGTTGGGGACGTCCAGCCTCTGACCCGGCTGAATATCACCTGCGTGGCGGAGGAGAACGGCAACCGCCAGGTCGGGACCTGCGGGGGCGGGGGACGCGTCGACTTTTCGTTTTTTTACGAACAGGACCGGTACCGATACTATACTGTCGAAGCCGCGAGGCGCTCTGTGCTGAATCTGGCCGCCGTGGACGCCCCCGCCGGGACAATGACGGTGGTGCTGGGGCCGGGCTGGCCCGGGATCCTTCTTCATGAGGCGATCGGACACGGCCTGGAGGGCGATTTCAACCGGAAGAAGTTCTCGGCCTTCACCGACCGGATCGGCCAGCGGGTGGCTTCCGAGCTCTGCACGATCGTCGACGACGGGACCCTTCCAAACCGTCGTGGCTCTCTCAATATGGATGATGAAGGCACCTCCACCGGGCGCACCGTCCTGATCGAAAAGGGGATCCTTCGCGGGTATCTTCAGGACCGCCTCAATGCCCGACTGATGGGGATGCCGCTGACGGGGAACGGACGGCGGGAAAGCTTCGCGAGCCCGCCGATGCCTCGCATGACCAATACCTTCATGATGGCCGGGGAATCCACGCCGGAGGAAATCATCCGGTCCGTCAAATCCGGACTGTATGCCGTTGCGTTCGGGGGCGGTCAGGTGGACATCACCAGCGGAAAATTCGTTTTCTCGGCCAGCGAGGCCTACCGCATCGAGGACGGACGGCTGACGGAACCCGTTAAGGGCGCGACATTGATCGGAAACGGCCCGGATGTGCTCACGCGCGTGTCGAAGGTGGGATGCGACCTGAAGCTGGACGAGGGAGTTGGCACCTGTGGAAAGGACGGTCAGACCGTTCCGGTCGGGGTGGGTTTGCCGACCATCCGGGTGGACGGCCTGACGGTGGGCGGGACCGGGACATGAACGCCGAGCAGGTCGCGGACGAAATTTTTCGAAAGGCTCAATCCAAGGGCGCGACCCAGGGCGACCTGTTGATCGTCCGGGCCGACTCTTATTCGGTTCGGGTCCGTCTCGGCGAGGTGG
>CAYGBP010000020.1:2163-3229 GCA_964348105.1 uncultured Nitrospirota bacterium | reverse complement strand
TCCTTGCACCACGCATAGAGGCGCACGCCCAGCTGCTGGCACCGCTCGGCGAGGTGGACAAGATCGAGCACGCCCGGGAGCATCAACTCGGCCTTCGCCTCTTCTTTGGCAAGCGCTCGGCCGTCACCTCCACCTCCGATTTTTCGCCCCCCTCGATCGAGGCCCTGGTCGAAGACACCTGCGCGATGGCCCGGACCACGGCTCTGGATCAGGCCTCGGGACTTCCCGATCCCGATCAGTTGATCCGGGCCGTGCCCGACCTGGATCTGTGGGATTCGCGGGGGCCGAGCCTGGCCATCGAAGACAAGATCGGTATGGCACGCCGTGCCGAAGAGGCCGCCCTGAACCATGATCCGAGGATCACCAATTCCGAGGGGGGGAGCTTCGATCATGCCGAGGCGGAGGTATTTTACGCGAACAGCCTCGGGTTTCGCGGGGATTATCGATCCTCCGGCTTTTCGATATCCGCGATTCCGGTTGCGACCGAGAACGGGAAGATGCAGCGCGATTACTGGTATTCTTACAAGCGGAAGCTGGATGAGCTGGACAGTGGCGAGAGCGTCGGAAGGACCGCGGCCGAGCGCACGCTGCGCCGGCTGGGCGCCCGCAAGATCAAGACCCGGAAGGCCCCGGTGGTCTTCGAGCCCTCCATATCGGCCAGGCTGCTTTCCCACCTGGCCGGCGCCCTGTCGGGATACGCCATCTATAAAGGGACTTCGTTTTTGGCCGGTAAATTGGGAACACCGATCGCCGGCCCCCTGGTCACGATTTATGATGACGGAACCCTTAGGGGCGGACTGGGATCGAGGCCCTTCGACGGGGAGGGGCTTCCCACCGTCCGGCGGGCGGTCGTGGAGCGCGGGGTCCTGAATCACTATCTTCTGGATACCTATTCGGCGAGAAAGCTCGCCATGGCCTCGACCGGCAACGCTGCCCGGGGTGTCGGGGACGCGCCCACCGTGGGCACGAATTCCTTCTATCTGGAGCGGGGTGACTGCTCCCCGGAAGAGATCATCCGTTCGGTCAAGTCGGGCCTCTACGTGACGGAGCTGATCGGCTTCGGGGT
>CAYGBP010000020.1:0-2109 GCA_964348105.1 uncultured Nitrospirota bacterium | reverse complement strand
GCTTATCCCGTCGAGGAGATCACGATCGCCGGGAATCTCAACCAGATGCTCTCGGACATCGAAATGATCGGCAACGACCTGGAGTTCCGTGGGCGTATTTCCGCTCCCACCCTGAAAATCCGCCGCATGACGATCGCCGGTTCCTAGCCGGCCCCCCTCCCCGAAACCGAGATCTTGTCACTAGAAGATCTTACTCTTTCAAACAGACAGTGTCGGAAAGAACCATGTCTCTTGAGGACTACACCTACGAGTCCTCAGAGGCTTAGAGATGTTCATTTGGTGATTACGGGGAAAAAGAGAGTATAACCCCCAAAACCAGAATGAGGATAATTTATTCTTTTTCTCGCTGACACGGTCATACTCACTAGAGAGTTGGCGGTATAGAGCAGGGTGTATGGTATAATGGCTTTGAGTAGCCATATGAGTACTTGGATCCTAAATTTCATCAGTTCATTCCTTCAGGTGTTGCCCCTCTCCTGGGCGCTTAGAATTGGCCGGGCCATCGGTCTCTTCTGGCATTATATTATCCCAATTCGGCGGCAGATCGCACGGGAAAACGTCGCGCGGGTTTTCGGAACTGAACTGTCACAGCGCGCGCAGCGCCGCATCGTACGGCGTTGTTTTGAAAACCTTGGCATGTTTGGAGTTGAAGTCTTTCGTTTGCCTGCTCTGACACAAATTCAGAGCGAAATGCTTGTAGAGCGCAGGAACTGGCACACCTTGGTAGAGGCACTACAGCGTGGTAAAGGGGTGATCGTTGTGACCGCGCACATGGGAAACTACGACTTGGCCGCTTGTTCTCAAGCGATCAGAGGGGTGCAGATCAATGCCGTCGTCAAAAGGATCCATTGGGCACCGGCCCATCGGATGGTTTTTGGGGCTCGAGAGCGTACCGGTCTTAGACTGATTTTTGGCCAGGGCGCTAGGCACGAGATACGCGCAGCGCTCAAGCGTGGAGAAATCGTTACCTTTGTGATCGATCAGCATATGGTTTCTTACCGTGGTATCGTCTGTAAGTTCTTCGGACAACTTGCCTCCACAACCCCAGCGCCGACACGGTTCGCGCTCGAAACCGGTGCACCGATCATTCCTTTGTGGATCTACCGCAAAGGCCAGAGCGGCGCTCATGTGCTATGCATCGAACCCGAGGTGGTATTGGAGACACCCTATGAAGATCGGGACGCCAACCTCCGCCACAACACCGAGCGAATCAATAGACTGGTTGAAAGCTGGATTCGGCAAAAGCCCGAACAGTGGCTTTGGCTGCATCGACGGTGGAAAGTGCATGACAATCCAGAGGGATGGAGCATTCCGGAAAATCTGCGCCAAGCTGAGTCGTAATTATCTCTAAACAGGACCGTTATTTCTCCGTTAGACAGTCCTTCAGCCACATTGCCGTCCACCGATTAACAGTAGAAATATTGTATTTTGGGGTATAAACTGTATGATTGTTTAGTTCAGGAAGAAAGTATTAATTGGCCTTACAATGTCTGAAACGGGATTTGAACCGGTGTTATAGCCTTGAAAGTGTGATCTGATATACACCGGTGAACAATCAGACACACTCACGAACACCGCTCCTATCAAAGCTTTTCCTAACTTCCTGTCCAATGATGTGTGTCTCTTGACATGCTTTGTTTATGCCTGTATTTTACCTAAAATTTACCTAAATATCTTTCGTAATATGAGATCACCGATTGAGAAGATAGTTCAAGCACTCACAAGGGCCTTGTTTTGGATTGGCGTATTAATTGGGGTACTTGCGTGGTGGCTTGGATCTTGGCTTGGAGTGGCCTATTTGATCAACAACACAATTGGATACGATATTCCTCTTATGGGGACTATTAGTCTTCTGATCTGGATAACTATCAATGTTTTTCTATATTTCACGTGGAAATTAATCGAACGATTTTTCAAACCATTTAGAAAAGCGTCTCTAGATAAAGTAGATTAAGGAGTAAATCTTGGCACGATCAGCCCGTGACACAAAGCTTGAGACACGAGCCGGTAGATCCCGGCTTATAAGCAACCACGAGCCTTACTGGCGCTTAATCTCTCAAGCAATTGGTAAAATTACATATATTTGTAATCTGCACATTTTTAAATAAA
>CAYGBP010000019.1:27668-28561 GCA_964348105.1 uncultured Nitrospirota bacterium | reverse complement strand
CTCACCTTGCCATGATCGTCGCTGGCCTCCAGCTCGGATACGGCCGGGACCAGATGGCGACCGAGGTGGGCGGGCCTGGCGGAGCTACCTGAGACCGAGGTGGTCGTCCGCCAGTTGCGGGCAGCCTGCCTCGGCGCGACCGTCGACCGACTGGACATTTTTCATCCCGCTTTGCTGGGAAAAGAGACGAACCTGGATCCCGGTTGGTGCGCGGGTTGCCGGATCGAGGCGGTGCAGCGGCACGGAAAGCATATGATCGTGCGCCTTTCGAAGGGCGGCGAAACGGGCGCCCTGGTGCTGCGCCTCGGGATGACCGGCCAGCTCGTGATGAGGGATCCGAATATGGCCTCCCCGGCCCATACCCATTTCCACATTTTGTTGAAGGACCGGTTTTTCAGGCTGGATTATCGTGATCCCCGCCGATTCGGCCGGCTCTATCTGATCCGCGATCCCGACCCTTTATTGAAGGGCAAAGATCCCCTGAAGGGATCGCTAAAGCAAATGCTCCGAATCCTGCGGGGCAGGAGGGGGCGGCTGAAGCCTGCCTTGATGAATCAGGGCCTCATTGCCGGAATCGGGAATATCTATGCCAATGAGATCTTGTTCGAGGCGGGACTGCATCCCAATCGGCAGGTGGACGGATTATCCGGCCGCGAGTTGGACCGCCTCTTTCGAGCCGTCGCCGACAGCCACGAAGACTTCCGCGTCGCCGTAAAAGACATCACCTTCCAGGCCGAGGCCGTCCTTGCCTCTGAGGGCGATGTCGAGATATTGCCCCGCTTCTTCGAGTCCCGCCTCGTCGATTAGCGTCTGGTGGTCGACGAGCACCGTGGCAAAGCCCCAGAAGCGCTCCTGGCCCGACGGGGTTTCCTCGAAGATCGGCTTGCGGGCAA
>CAYGBP010000019.1:26891-27658 GCA_964348105.1 uncultured Nitrospirota bacterium | reverse complement strand
AGTTGGACCGCCTCTTTCGAGCCGTCCGCGCGGTGCTGCGCCGAGGCATTTCAAAGGGGGGCGCCACCATCCGGGATTTCCGGTCCTTGAACGGCACCCCGGGGGAATTTCAGAATGTGCTGAGGGTTTACGGCCGGGCCGGCAAGCCGTGCGATCGACCGGGTTGTTGCGGCACGGTCCGCCTGATCCGCTCGACGCCGCTGGGTCAGCCATCCTTTTTCTGTGCCAGTTGCCAGCGAATGAAGCGTTGGGGCGGCCTCTCGCCTAGAAGGGATCCAGGCCCGTTTCGATGATCTGCCCGTCCAGGATCCTGAAGGCGCGGACGGCGGGATGGGCTTGGTCCTGCAAAGAGGTCAGGACGTAATAGGCCTCCGGGTAGTAAGCCAGCTTCACATCCGTGGGGGAAGGATAGGCCTCGGTGTGGGGGTGTGAGTGGTAAATGGCCACCACCTCCAGGTCGTTGTGTCGGATGTTCTTGAACACCCAGAACTGCTCCTGGGTGTCCATCAGGTACCGGATCCTCGGATTCGGGTCCGTATTTTTCACCTGATAAAGGTGGGAGGGCACCGAATCCCTCCCGGCCAGGATGCCGCAGGATTCGTTCGGGTAGGTGTCGCGGGCGTGCGCGATCAACTCGTCCACGATCCGCTTCGGGATTCGCAGTGGACGCTCACCCATCGCGACCCCATCGAACGAGAGGGCGGTAGCCTTCGTTTTCGTCCCGGATCAGAAGTCGGAATTCGGAGGAAAGCTCAGATGGTGCAGGA
>CAYGBP010000019.1:4419-26881 GCA_964348105.1 uncultured Nitrospirota bacterium | reverse complement strand
CGCCACAAGCGCTCGCGGTCGGCGAGGATCTCCTCGTTGACCTGCAGGACCAGCGGCAGAACCGCCTTGAAGAACAGCGTCTTGCGGGTCTTGACCTCGCGGAAGGACATCGACAGCGCGTCGTAAGTCAGCAGGCGGTTGTAAAGGGCGGTGCCGATTCCCAGGACCTCCTTCAAGGCCTCGGCGGCCTGTAGAACGCCGATCGTACCGGCCAGAACGCCCAGGACCCCCGCTTCCTGGCAGCTCGGAATCATCCCGGCAGGCGGGGGTTCGGGATAAAGGCAGCGATAGCAGGGGTTGCCGTCATAGGCCTTGATCATCGCCAGCTGTCCCTCGAACCGGAAGATGCTTCCGGAGACCAGCGGTTTTTTGAGGAAATAGCAGGCGTCATTGACCAGGAAACGGGTGGGAAAGTTGTCCGAGCCGTCCAGAATCAGGTCGTAAGCTTCAATGATTCCCATGATATTCTTGGAATGCAGGCGGTCTTCGAAGGTTTCCACCTTGACATCCGGATTCACGGCCGTAAGCGTGTCCCGCGCGGAGAGCACCTTGGGCTTGTCCACGCGGTCCGTCGAATGCAGGACCTGTCGTTGGAGGTTTGAAAGATCCACGCGGTCCGGGTCGATGATCCCCAGCGTGCCCACACCGGCCGCGGCGAGATAGAGCGCAGCGGGAGAACCGAGCCCTCCGGCCCCGACGAGAAAGATTTTTGCTTCCCTGAGCTTCTTCTGTCCCTTGCCGCCCACCTCGGGCAGAATAATGTGCCGGCTGTACCGCTGAATCTGCTCTTCCGTGAATTCCATATTCCTCCCTGATCGTTCCGACCCGCCGGCCGCTCCTTGCGGAACCGAGGGCCTATTGCCTTATTCTATGATGTTTCGCTCGATCGGGTCCACCTTGACCCCTTTGTTCTTGAGCCAGGTCACGCCCCGCTCCACTTCGTCAGGCTCCCCCGTGATTTCCAGATCGACCCAGCCGGTTTTTTCGGTCACATCGGCCTTGCGGATGTTGGTCACCACCTTGTGCTGCCTTCCCAGCTCATAGATGATGGGTTCCTTGATTTTTTCCTCCGGAAAGGTGATATGGATCTTTAGACGGGCGGTCCTCGCGCCCTTGGCCTCGATGCCACCGGCGATCGCCGGAATGATCGAGACCTCGTCGCCGTCCTTCAGGGGAGTATCGTTGCCTTTCAAAAACCGGATATCCTCATCGTTCAGGTAGATGTTAATGAACCGGCGCAGATTGCCGTCCGTGTCGTAGATGCGCTCTTTGAGGCCGGGGTAATCCTTTTCGAGTTTCTCGATCAGGTCGGAAATATTGCGGGCGCCGGCCTGAACCTCGCCCTGCCCCTTGGTCAGCTTCCTCAAGGGTGAGGGAATTCTCACTTTTACCGACATGAACGACCTCCCTGCCTGATGCACATGATTATTTGATCTTAAAGGTTTTATCAAATTCCGTCAGGCTGGGCCCGATTCGAACCGGCTCTCCCAGAGACCCCATTACGGCTTCCTGCGTCTTTAACCCGTTTCCCGTGATATAGGCGACGGTCAGATCGCGCTTCGCGATCACTCCCCGGCGGACCAGTTTCTTCAGGACCGCCACGGTGACCCCCCCCGCCGTCTCGGCGAATATGCCTTCCGTCCGGGCCAGCAGCTGGATCCCTTCGACGATCTCTTCATCCGAAGCCGCGTCCATCTCCCCGTCGGTCTCATGCGCAGTCTTCAAAGCATAGTAGCCGTCGGCCGGGTTTCCAATGGCCAGGGACTTCGCGATGGTCTTGGGCTTCACGGGGCGAATGAAATCACGCTTTTCCTTGAAGGCCGTGGACACCGGGGAGCAGCCCTCCGGCTGGGCGCCGTTGATCCGGGTGGTGGATTTATCGATAAGGCCCAGTTGCTCCATTTCCTTAAACCCCTTCCAGATCTTGGTCAACAGGGAGCCCGAGGCAATCGGGACCACGACATGGTCGGGAGTTTTCCAGCCCAGCTGCTCGGCTGTTTCAAAGGCCAGCGTTTTGGATCCCTCGGCGTAGTAGGGCCGGATATTGATGTTGACGAATGCCCATGGATATTCACCTGCAATCTCGCTGCACAGGCGGTTGACGTCGTCATAATTTCCTTCCACCGCCACCACGGTGGGCCTGTAGATCAGGTTGCCCAATACCTTGGCCGATTCCAGATCGTAGGGGATAAAGACGAAACACCGGAGGCGTGCCTGAGCGGCGTGGGCCGACACCGCATTGGCGAGGTTGCCGGTTGAGGCGCAGGCGACCGTGTCGAATTTGAATTCCTTTGCCCGTGTAATGGCGACCGCCACCACGCGATCCTTGAAGGATAGCGTCGGATGATTCACCGTGTCATTCTTCAGATAAAGAGCGTCGAGCCCCAGCTCCCGTCCCAGGTTTTTGGCATGGACGAGGGGGGTCAATCCCGCATGGGGGCCGGCTGTCGCACCGCCCTCGACGGGCAGAAGGTCGATGTACCGCCACAAGCTCTTCGGCCCCCGTTCGATCCGCTCGCGGGAGATGATTTTGCGGATCGCGTCGTAATCGTAGTCGACCTCGAGGGGGCCGAAGCAGAATTCGCACACATGCAGTGGCTCGGCGGGATACTCTTTTCCGCATTCGCGGCACTTCAGGCCCTTGATCTTCATCGCCTAGGTTTTGCAGACCTCCTGCTCGTAGTCGATGAGCTCGGTAATCTTTGGGGTGTCGCTGCAGACCAGACAGTTGGGGTTGCGTCTGACGCGGACCTCGCGAAAGCCGGTCTGAAGGGCGTCGTAGCGCATCAGCCGGTCGGTGAGCAGATCCCCGATATTCAAAATCAGCTTGAGGACCTCGGTGGCCTGAATGGTTCCGATCACGCCCGCCAGGGCTCCGAGGACTCCCGCCTCCTGGCATGAGGGCACCACGCCGGGCGGGGGCGGGCTCTTGAAGATGCACCGATAGCAGGCACTTTTCTTGGGGAGGATGGTGAGCACCTGCCCGTCGAATCGCAGGATCCCGCCGTGGACAAGCGGTTTTCCCGCAAAGACGGCGGCATCGTTGATCAGGAATTTACTGGGAAAGTTATCCGTTCCATCCACCAGGATATCGTAGTCCTGGATGAGCTGCATGGCGTTCTTCGCCATCAGCTTTTCCTCGTACTTGACCACCTTGACGTCGGGATTGATCCCCTTGATTTTTTCCTCGGCGGACTGCACCTTCGGCTTTCGAAGATCGGGCGTGTGGTGAATGACCTGCCGTTGCAGGTTCGATAAATCAACCAGGTCCCCGTCGATAACGCCGATCGTTCCGACACCCGCAGCCGCCAGGTAAAGCGCCACGGGGGCTCCGAGGCCGCCGGCCCCCACTACGAAGACCTTGGCCTTGGCCAGATTGGCCTGGCCCTTTCCACCCACCTCCGGCAGCAGGATGTGGCGGCTGTACCTTTGAATCTGTGTTTCATTGAAATCCATTGCTCAGGCCGTTCCTTTGAAGAATTCGGGTTTATTGAAAGTATTTTTCCATGCTCAGGTAACGCTCCCCGCTGTCGGGAAGAACCGTCACCAGGTTTTTCCCGGGGCCCAGCTTGCGCGCCACCTGGCGGGCGGCGAAAAGATTGGCCCCCGAGGAGATTCCCGCAAAGAGGCCGGATTCGCTGGCCAGTCGCTTTGCGGTTCGGTAGGCGTCCTCGTCGCCCACCTGGATGATCGCATCCAGAATCGTTCTGTTCAGGATGCGTGGAACGAAGCCCGCGCCGATTCCCTGGATGCGGTGCGGCCCCGGCTGGCCCCCCGAAAGTACCGGAGAGCCGCTCGGCTCCACGGCCGCGATAAAGACGGAGGGATTGTGGGATTTGAGGAACTCACCCACACCCGTAATCGTGCCCCCTGTCCCGACCCCGGCCACGAATCCGTCCACCCTGCCTTCCAGCGCCCGCCAGATTTCCACCGCCGTGGTCGTGCGGTGCGCCTCCGGATTGGCCGGATTGCCGTATTGATCCGGCATGAAGTAACCATGCCGTTCGGCCAGTCTTTTCGCTTCCGTCACCGAGGCGCGCATCCCTTCCCGGGCAGGCGTCAATACCACCTCGGCGCCGTAGGACGCAAGCAGGTCGGCCCTTTCGCGGCTCATTCCCTCGGGCATGACGGCGATCAGCCGGTAACCCCTCGCGGCGCAAAGCATGGCCAATCCGATTCCGGTATTTCCACCCGTGGGCTCAACCAGCGTCGCGCCAGGCTTGATCAAGCCCTTCGCTTCGGCGGCCTGAATCATTCCCCAGCTGACCCGGTCCTTGATACTGCCCCCGGGATTAAAATACTCAACCTTCGCAAAGAGGGTCGCCTCATCCGGAGCGGAGAATTTCTGCAGCCGAATCAAGGGTGTGTTGCCGATCAGGCCGGCAATATCATCAGCGAATGACGCCGTCATCAGGATTGATCGGCCTCAGCCGGTCCGGTGGGCCACCGTTTACGCCCGCCGCGGCGATGCGGGGTGGCTGAGGGGAATCACCCTGGCCTGACGACCTTTAGAGGACGACCCGCCCCCTCCCATGAAATAGTGCAACTCGATTCGATCCCCCTCATGCAGGGGAGTCTTTTCGAAATCTTCCCGTTCGACCATCTTTTCATTCAGCTCGACTGCCACCATCTGAGGCTCCACCTCTCTGATCTTCAGGAGGTCCAGCACCGTTTTGGCATCGACCTGGGTCTGTTTTCCATTCAGTTTCACGTTCATGTCATCGGGCCTCGGGAGGGGGCTGATCCTCCGTAAAGAAGCAGCAGACAAACCTTGAATACAAAAAAACGCCTGCGAAGGCTTAAGAAAAATTTAACAAAATTCGCAGAGAGTTGTCAAGGAGTTATGGGATTAGGGTGGGTCGGGGCCCCATCTCCGCAAACCCACGCGGCCGGCCGGGGAAAGAGATGCCTGAACCGTGAAAATATCATTCTAACTAACCCTGTTCCGGTTTCCGCCGATCCGGCACGGCTGACCCCACCCGGCGGATTGATTCAGGTCAGCTCAACCGACCCAAAGGATTTTAAAGGAAGTTTTGCGCTTTGTGCTTGACAAAGAGTTGCGAAAGTGTATACTTGACCCCTGTGGTGGAAAAAAGTGGTATAAAGTGGTTTGTTTGGCTCGTTCTGTGGGGTGGGTTGGCCATCGCGGGCCTTCATTCTATCATCCGATAAGGGAATCAGAAGCGCGAAGGCCATTTTTGAGGGAGACGGTTCGGAGCCATGTTTTTCGGGCAGTATCGTCATAACCTGGATCCAAAGGGGAGGCTGAGCCTGCCGGGGAAATTCCGCGAGGCCCTGAATCACGGGGGCCAGGAAACACTGATGGTGACGACCGATTTCGATCAGTGCCTGGCTGCCTATCCGAAAGAGGAATGGGACCGGATCGTCGAAAAGGCCAAGGCGCTGCCCATGACCGATCGCCACGTCAAGGATTTCATGCGTTACTTTATCGCGCGGGCCATGGAATGTCCCCTGGATAAACAGGGACGGATCCTGATTCCCCCCAGCCTGCGGGAATTTTCAAAGCTCCAGCGGGACGTGATCCTGCTCGGCATGGATTACAAGATCGAGATATGGGATCTGAAACGCTGGAAGGAAAAGGAGGAGGAGATCAATCAATCCTCGCAGCAGATCAGTGCGGCGCTGGCCAATCTGGGCCTTTGAGCCGGACGGGACGGTTTGATTGGAGGTTTTGCATCGGCCGGTGCTCGTCCGGGAGGTCATCGGGTATCTGGGATGTGGGAACGGCGGGGTCTATGTCGACTGCACAGTGGGGGAGGGGGGCCATTCGGAGGCGATTCTCCGCGCGGCCGCGCCGGATACACGGGTCATCGGGCTGGACCGGGATGCGGGGGCCCTGGCAGTAGCAGGTGAGCGCCTTGCCCCGTTCGGTGTGCGCGTGACGTTGCGTCACGCCAGCTTCGCCGCTCTTGACCGGGAGCTGAGGCGTTTGGGGGTTGAACGGGTGAGCGGCATACTGTTCGATCTGGGCATGTCGTCGCGTCAGGTGGATGATCCCTTGCGCGGATTCAGCTTTCAGAAGGCCGGTCCCCTTGATATGCGCATGGATCAGGGGGAGAGGCTAACGGCCGACGAGATTGTGAACCAGTGGGCCGAAGAGGATTTAACCCGGATCTTTCGGGAATTTGGCGAGGAGCGGTGGGCGCGTCGGATCGGCCGGGCGATCGTCCGGCGTCGCCTGGAGGACCCGATTCGCAGCACCACCGATCTGGCCCGTGTCGTGCAAGAGGCGGTGCCGGCGCGATTCAGGCGATACCGGATCCATCCGGCCACCCGCGTGTTTCAGGCATTGCGGATCGCCACAAATGATGAGATCAATGCGCTTCGGACGGGACTGCAAGCGGCCATCGCCTGGGTCAGACAGGGAGGCCGGATCGTCGTCATCTCATTTCATTCCATCGAGGATCGCATCATCAAGCAAACTTTCAGGGAAATGGCGGCCTCGCAGGTCCTGAAAATCCTGACCAAGCGCCCCATTGCAGCGGGGGAGGCAGAGATTTCCGAAAATCCCAGGAGTCGAAGCGCAAAACTCCGGGCGGCCGAGCGCTGCGACGGCACGATACCGGCCCCGGAGGAGGCGTCGTGAAGGCGGGCGTCATCTTATTGGGCCTCGTCATGGGGTTGTTGCTCCTCTGGGAGCGCAACGCCTTGATCCAGATGGGGCTGGAGATCCGGGGGATGGAGGATGAGCGAAAGGCGCTTCTCCAGGAGCATCATGAGCTTCTGGTGGAGATCGCAAGCCTTTCCTCCTATCGCCGGATCGAGCGCATTGCGACGACGCGCCTCGGGATGATTCGGCCCGACGGACACCAGCTTGTCATGGTCGTGCCCGGCCAGGCGCCCAGGCACAAAAAGGAAAGAGCGTTTCCTGCGGAGATGAAGCGGTTCGCAGATCGCAAGGCCGGGGCCGAGAAGAAGGAGCTTTCGCCAGGGGAATGGGGGGAGCCGATCAGTCAGGCCGGGTTTTTCCCGTGGGCGAGAAGACGATAGCCCCCTCAGAATCCGGGGGAACAGAGACTTGACCCGATCGAAGCATCGCAAAGGCGCTTCACGACGGATTGCAACGAGGGACTCCCATCCCGCAGAAAGCCGCCGCGGCCTGCGCCTGCGCGTTTATCTGCTCGCGGGCCTGATGCTGTCGGGATTTGCCCTCCTCGGCTTCCGGCTGGTCGAGCTTCAGGTCCTACAGGCCCCCGACCTTGCGAAAAGGGTGGAGCGGCAACATTACAAGGTGGTGGATGTCAAAGGGGCTCGGGGCACCATCTACGATCGGCGGGGAAGAATCTTGGCCATTGATGTGAAGGCGCCGTCGATCTATGCCATTCCCTCCGCTATGCGGGATCGCCGATCGACCGTCGGCCGGATCGCCGCGGTCCTGCAGGATGAGCCCTTGCACCTGCAGCGGCACATCGAGGGCTCAAGGCAGTTCGCCTGGATCAAGAGGAAGGTGGATCCTATGACGGCCGAGGCCGTCGAAAGCCTGGGGATTCGCGGAATCGGCGTGGTGATGGAGAGCCGCCGGTATTATCCGAAAAAGGCCCTTTTCGGGCAGCTCCTGGGTTTTACGGGGGTCGACCACCAGGGAATGGAAGGCCTGGAACGCCGGTATGATGAAGTCCTGCGCGGCGGCGAGGGCAGTATACGCTTCGAGAAGGACGCGATGGGTCGGCCCGTGTTTCCCGAAGATTTTGAATATATCGCGCCCTCCCGGGGGAATGAGCTCGTCCTGACCGTAGATGAGTACATCCAGCATGTGAGCGAGCGGGAGCTGGATGCGGTCATGTCCCGGACACAGGCGAAGGGCGCGATGGCGATCGTTTTGGATCCGCAGACCGGGGAGTTGCTGGCCCTGGCTGTCCGCCCCGCATTCAATCCAAACGCGATGCCGGGTAGCCGTCCGGCTCCCCTCCCGCAGCCGCCCGGGTTGTGGAGGAACCGGGCGATTACAGATATCTATGAGCCGGGCTCCACATTCAAGATCGTTACGGCCGCCGCCGCCCTTCAGGAGGGGATGGTCACGCCGGATGAGTTGATCGATTGCGAAGAGGGGAGCATGAAGGTCCCCGGGGGGCGGATCCATGACCCCTTTACCCGCGGGCAGATGACCTTTCAGCAGGTCATGGCCTCGTCCAGCAACGTCGGGGTTGTCAAGGTGGCAATGCGACTCGGGGAGGAGGGCCTGAACCGGTATGTTCATGCCTTCGGTTTTGGCGAAAAGACCGGCATCGATCTGATCGGAGAGGTGGGCGGGATCACGCGGGAGGTGTCGCAATGGTCACGGCGCTCGCTGGCGAGCATCTCCATCGGCCAGGAGGTTGGGGTCACCCCGCTGCAAATGATCATGGCGGTTTCCGTCATCGCGAAAGATGGCATGTTGATGAGGCCTTACCTGGTCAGCGAAATCCGGGATGCGAAAGGGGCGGTCATCAGGAGAAACTTGCCGGAGGTGCGGCGCAGGGTTCTCTCCGAGGCCGTTTCGCGGCAGCTTAAGGAAATTCTTTACGCCGTGACCCGACCCGGCGGGACCGGGGAAAAGGCTGCGTTGACCGGGTACCCGGTGGCGGGCAAAACGGGAACGGCCCAAAAGATTGATCCGTCGACCGGCCGCTACGCGCGCGGGCAGGTGGTCAGCTCCTTCGTGGGGTTCGTGCCGGTGGAGAAGCCGCGCTTGGCCATCCTCGTGGTGGTCGATGAGCCTCAGGGAGCAACATGGGGCGGCGTGGTGGCCGCACCGGTGTTCAGGACGATTGCGCAGGAGAGCCTTCATCACCTGGAGGTTGCTCCGGAAGATGAGGATCGCGTGCTGACGGCCGGCCTGAGGCGACCGTGAATCTGGCCGAGTTGTTCGGAGCGTTGAACCGCCCCCGAATTTGGGGAAGCCTGAATCGCGAGGTCACGGATGTGGTCTACGATTCCAGGAAGGTGGGGAAAGGGGCTTTGTTTGTTGCCGTGCGTGGATTTCAACGCGACGGACACGAGTATATAAAGGATGCCGTGTCGCGCGGCGCGGTCGGGGTGGTCGTCGAGGAAGGGTGGCCGGGTTTGGGTCCGGTGGTGGAGGATCTGTCGGGCCGGAAGGAACCGGAGGTATTCAGCCTGATCTCCGTGGCGGAAAGCCGCAAGGCGCTCTCGGTCATTGCCGACCGTTTTTATGGGAGCCCCTCTCGGCGGCTCGGTCTGATCGGCGTGACCGGGACCAATGGGAAAACGACCACCACGCACCTGATCCGGGGAATACTGCAGGCCGCCGGTCTGCGTTGCGGCCTGCTCGGAACCGTGGGTTACGACCTGGGCGCCGGGTACATCCCGGCACAGCATACCACGCCCGAGTCAGCCGATTTGCATCGGCTCCTGAGGGATATGGTGGAGGCCGGGCTTGAATACGCCGTGATGGAAGTGTCTTCGCACGCCCTGGCGATGGACCGAGTGGCGGATTGCGCCTTCGACCTGGCCGTTTTTACCAATTTCACGCAGGATCACCTCGATTTTCACGGGAGCATGCAGCAATACTTGAAGGCCAAACTGAAGCTTTTCTCGGCGCTGGACAGACCCAATCCCAAATCGATTCCCCGCATGGCGGTCGTGAACGGCGATGATCCCAGGGCGGATGAGGTGCGGGCGGCGACGCGGGCCCCGACCTGGACTTTCGGAAACGGCCCCGGCTCGGATTTGTGGGCCGGTAAGATCCGGATTGGGTTCGACGGGTTGCGGTTTCTGGCTCATACGCCCAGAGGCCAGATTGAGATACAATCGGGCCTCACGGGGCGGTATAATGTTTCGAATATCCTCGCGGCGATTGGGGTGGGGCTCGTCGTGGGCATCCCGGGACCGACGGTCCGCAAAGGCATACTGGAAACGCCCCAGGTCCCCGGCCGTTTTGAGCGCGTGGACGAGGGACAGCCCTTCCTGGTGATCGTGGATTATGCGCATACCGAAGATGCATTGCGGCAGCTGCTCCAGGCGGCCCGTGGCCTTCTGGATTCCGAGCAGGGCGGTCGGGGGCGGCTCATCACCGTATTCGGATGCGGGGGAGACCGGGATCGCGGGAAAAGGCCGAAGATGGGGATGACGGCCGCACAACTGAGCACCGAGGTGTTTTTGACCTCGGACAATCCCCGGACGGAAGACCCCAAGGCGATCCTGGTGGATGTCGAAGCGGGGGTCCGGAAGGGCTGCGAGGACGGTGGATTGGCCCAAACGGTGCATGTCATCGAGGACCGGGCCCAGGCGATCGGGGCCGCCATCGAAGCGGCCCGATCCGGCGACATCGTGGTGATCGCCGGCAAGGGCCACGAGGATTACCAGTTGATTGGCACGACCCGACACCCTTTTGATGATCGCCGGGTGGCGCGCGAAGCGATCCGGAGGGTTCGCTCCAAGAGGCGATAAGGCAGGTTGGACACCATAAGGGAATGTTTATCATTCAGGATATCCTGAACGACACGGGGGGAGAGCTGCTGGCAGGAAACGGGCATCGCGCGGTGGAAGGCATCTCGATCGATTCCCGCGCCGTCGGTCGCGGAGACCTATTTTTCGCTCTTCGCGGCGAGCGTTTTGACGGACACGACTTCCTGGATGCCGCCTTGGGCGCGGGGGCGCAGGGGGCGGTGATCGCCGGCGGCCGGTCTGGTGCAGTTCTCCCCGATTGGCCCAAGCGGTATCCGGATCGGGTCTTGATCGGTGTCGGCGACACCTTGAGGGCCCTTCAGGATGTTGCCTCAGGCCATCGCGAACGCATGGGCCCCCGGATCATCGGGGTCACGGGTAGCAATGGGAAGACCACCACGAAGGAAATGGCAGCGGGCATCCTCGGCGCGCGCTTCGCGGTGCTGAAGAATGAGGGCAACCTCAACAATCATATCGGGGTGCCCCTGACGCTGCTGCGTCTCAAGGAGGGGCATCGCCTGGGAATGATCGAAATGGGAATCAACCGTCCGGGCGAGCTCACAAGGCTGTGTGAAATCGCCCGGCCCCAGGTCGGCCTGATTACGAACATCGGTCCGACCCATCTGGAATTTTTGAAGGATTTAAATGGCGTTTGCCGGGCCAAGGGTGAGATGCTGGAATGCCTGCCGGCGGACGGCGTGGCCGTTCTCAACGCGGATGACGGATTCTTCCGGGATTTGTCGCGGAGGGCCAAATGCGGGTTGATCACCTTCGGGCTCAGCGAGGGATCCGACGTGAGGGGGAATGAAATAGCGATGGATCCCCGGGGCGGCGTTACGTTTCTCCTGACCCTCCGCGCATCCGGGCGCAACGAGACGGCCAGAATCGCGCTTCGGGTGTCGGGCCGGCACAACGTATACAATGCGCTGGGGGCCGCCGCAATCGGGGTTTCTCAGGGGATGGATATCGAGTCGATTCGCAAGGGCCTTGAGGCGTTTCGGCCGGTCGCGATGCGATCCGAAACCGTTCGATTGAAGGACTATCAGATTTTGAACGATGCCTACAATGCCAATCCGGCCTCCATGAGCTCGGCGATCGATTGGCTCGTCGCGGCGGGCTCTGGCGGCCGTCGGATTGCGGTATTGGGAGATATGCTGGAGTTGGGGGACGAGTCGTCTTCGGCCCATTACGAGATCGGGGTCAGGGTGGCCCGATCCGGTGTCGATCGTCTGATTACCCTGGGCCCGATGGCACGGCAGATCGGCGCCGGGGCCCGGGAGGCGGGAATGGACGAAGGGCGAATTCATCACGCAGGCTCCCTGTCCGAGGCCTGCCAGGCCATCCGGTCGGCCGCCGGGCCGGGGTCCACGATCCTGCTCAAGGGTTCCAGAAAAATGAAGATGGAGCGGTTGCTCGAGATGCTTCAAAACGAGGGTGCGGAGGCCGGCCCGGCCTGACCGCCAGGATAATAGGAAGATCGATGCTTTATAATCTGCTCTATCCGCTGCATGTTGATTACTCGTTCCTGAACGTATTCCGTTACATTACCTTCAGGACGATGTATGCCATCCTGACCGCCTTGGTGATCTGTTTTATCCTGGGGCCCGTGATCATCCGTTATCTGCAGCGTCTGAAGATCGGCCAACAGGTCAGGACGGACGGCCCGCAATCCCACCTCGACAAATCTGGCACCCCCACAATGGGTGGCATCATGATCCTCGTGGCCCTTTTGATCTCCACGGTTCTGTGGGCGGATTTGAAGAATGTGTATGTCTGGCTCGCTATCCTGGCCACGGTGGGTTTCGGATTGATCGGATTCTGGGACGATTACCTCAAGGTGGTGCAGCGTCAGTCCAAAGGATTGCTGCCAAGATACAAGTTCGGACTTCAGGTGCTTGTTGCCGCCGCCATCGGTCTGACGCTTTTCAATCTCCCGGCGTTTTCAACCCACCTGGTGGTTCCCTTCCTGAAGGATGTGAATCCCGACCTGGGTTGGTTTTATATTTTCTTCGCGATTTTGGTGATCGTGGGCGCGTCCAACGCCGTGAACCTGACGGATGGACTGGACGGTCTTGCGATCGGCCCCGTGATCGTGGCCGCCATGGCCTTTACGGTTGTGGCCTATGTCTCCGGACACAAGAACTTCGCCGAGTACCTGCTCATCCCCTACGTGCAGGGCGCGGGCGAGCTGAGCGTATTTTGCGGGGCCCTTGTGGGCGCGAGCATCGGCTTTCTTTGGTTTAATACATACCCCGCATCCGTTTTCATGGGCGACGTCGGCTCGCTCCCGCTCGGCGGTGCCCTTGGGACGGTCGCCGTCATTTCAAAGCATGAGCTTCTCCTGCTGCTGGTGGGAGGGTTGTTCGTGATCGAGGCCCTGTCCGTCATCTTTCAGGTCGTCTCATACAAATCGCGGGGCAAGCGGGTTTTCTTGATGGCTCCCATCCATCATCATTTCGAGCTTAAGGGATGGGAGGAGCCCAAGGTCGTGATCCGTTTTTGGATCATCGCGATTATTCTCGCGTTGCTCAGCCTGAGCACGCTGAAACTCAGGTAACTCCCGGGGGCGGATGTTCATGTGGCTCGTGAAGGATAAAACGGTAACGGTCGTCGGAATGGGCCGAAGCGGCGTTGCAGCGACCCGGCTCCTCCTGCGGGAGGGCGCCCGGGTGACCGCGACAGATGCCGGAGATGAAAACGGACTGGCCCAAGTGGCCGCCATGTTTCGCCCGCAGGGCGTGCGGCTGCGGCTGGGCTCTCACGATCGCGCCGATTTCACGAATGCCGATCTCATCGTGGTCAGCCCGGGGGTCCGACCGGACCTGGAAGGCCTCCGGTCGGCCCGGGAGAAGGGCATTCCCATCCTGGGGGAACTGGAGCTGGCTTTTTCCCGTCTCAACGCCCCGGTGCTAGCCATCACGGGGACGAACGGGAAGAGCACCACCACGACCCTTCTCGGCGCAATTTTGACAGCCGGCGGACACGCCGTCTTCGTGGGCGGAAACCTTGGGGTGCCCCTGTGCGAGGCCGTCCTGGCCGATCGACGGTGGGACTTTGCGGTGGCCGAGGTCAGCAGCTTCCAACTGGAAACGGTCAACCGCTTCAGGCCCCGATGGGCGGCGATGTTGAACCTCACGCCGGACCATCTGGATCGCTACGGGGAGTTCGCGGCATACCGGGACGCCAAGCTCAATATTTTTCAAAACCAGGGCCCGGACGACGACGCGGTCCTCAACCAGGACGACCCGTTCACGAAAACCCTCCTGGATTCAGGCCGGATCAAGTCACGCATCTCCTGCTTTGCCAGAGGGCGGTTGCCCGAAGCGGGGGCGGGGATCGAGGCAGACTGGATCGTGCTCCGGCAGGACGGAAGGACGGAGCGGGTCTGCCGCACCGACGAGATCGGAAGTCCGGGGGTCCAGAATCTTGAAAATGCACTGGCGGCCGCTCTGATGAGCCGATTGGCGGGCTGTCCCGTGAAGCAGATCGCGGATGTCCTGAAGAGGTTTAAAGGCCTGGAGCACCGGCTGGAGTTCGTCCGCGAGCTAGACGGAGTCCGGTATGTTAATGATTCCAAGGGAACGAATCCAGGAGCGGTTGGTCGCGCGGTCGAGAGCTACGATTCGCCGATCCTTCTCATTGCAGGCGGGCTGGATAAAGGGGCCGATTTTTCCGAGCTCATTCCGGTTCTGCGGGATCGGGTCAAGAAACTGATCCTGATCGGCGAGGCAAGGGCCCGCATCAAGCAGTGCGTGGCGAATCGGCTGCCCGTTGTGGAATGCGTGACGCTGGACGAGGCGGTGCACGAGGCAAATCGGGCCGCCGATCCGGGTGACGTGGTTTTGCTGTCTCCGGGCTGTTCCAGTTTTGATATGTTTCGTAATTTCGAGGAGAGGGGACGTCGATTCAAGGAGGCCGTCTATTGCCTTCGGTCCGGCAGCGGGAAGATCGGGTCCTTCTTGCCCTGACATTGATTCTGGTGCTCGTGGGCGTGATCATGATCTATAGCGCCAGCAGCGTGATCGCCCTGCAACGACATGATTGGAGCGCCTATTTCATGGTCCGTCAGCTTGCCTGGGCGCTGATCGGCATTGGCCTGCTCTTCGGGGTTTCGAGAATCCCGATGTCATTCTGGCAGAGGATGTCGCTTCCGCTGGCGCTGCTCTCCGTCGTCCTTCTCGCCGCGGTCCTTCTGCCCGGGGTGGGCTATGAGGTCAACGGGGCCCGGCGGTGGCTGCGGATCGAGGGATTCGTGTTTCAACCTTCGGAGTTTGCCAAGCTGGCCTGGGTTCTGTTTCTGGCCCATTATATGGCGAGGCTGCCCGGGCGCGTGGGGGATTTTACCAACGGCCTGCTGCCGGTGCTGGGCCTGACGGGTCTGGCAGTGGTCTTGATTCTCCTGGAGCCGGACCTGGGAACGGCCGTGACCTTCTCGGTGGTGGCATTGATGCTGCTTTTCGCGGGCGGGGCGAAGGTCCGACACCTGGCCGTCTTGTGCTTGAGCCTGCTGCCGGTTCTATTCTATCTGATCTGGGGAAGCGATTACAGAAGGGAACGATGGTTGACCTATCTGGATCCCTGGAGGGACCCTTCCGATTCCGGGTTCCAGATCATCCAGTCCTTTCTCGCCTTCGGATCGGGCGGCGCATGGGGTGCGGGTTTGGGGGAGGGACGGCAGAAACTGTTTTTTCTGCCCTATCCGCATACCGATTTTATCTATTCGGTCATCGGAGAGGAACTTGGGCTGGTGGGAACTTTCTTGATTCTGTGCTGTTTCGTGGTGCTGGTCTGGCGGGGTTTGCGCGTGGGACTTCGGGCGGCGGATCCCTTTTCTCAATACCTGGCCGTGGGAATCAGCTTGATGATCGGCCTTGGGGCCCTGATCAACCTGGCGGTGGTCACGGGACTGCTGCCGACCAAGGGTCTCCCGCTGCCGTTCATCAGCTACGGCGGATCCTCGCTGGTGGTGAATCTGGTGGGAATCGGGCTGCTGCTCGGCATTTCCAGGGGCAGGATTTCGGCGTGAGGGTCCTGATTGCGGCGGGGGGGACGGGCGGCCATCTTTACCCGGGGATCGCACTAGCAAGGGAATTTCAGCGACGCGATCCGCAGACCGAAATCCTCTTCGCCGGCACGGCGCGGGCCCTGGAAGGCGAGGTTTTGCACAAGGAGGGCTATTCGCTCGTGATCGTCCGCGTGGAAGGGCTGATCGGCCGGGGCCTTCGAAGGATCGTCCGCGCCCTGTTCCTGCTTCCCCTGGGCCTGGTGGATGCCTATCGGATCCTGAACCGCTTTAAGCCCAACCTGGTGATCGGGATCGGGGGCTATGCCAGCGGCCCCGTGCTGCTCCTCGCGGGGGCGGTGGGACTTCCCTGCGTTGTCCTGGAGCCGAATGCCATTCCAGGATTTACGAACCGGCTTCTGTCGCGGATTGGCCGCGTGGAATTGGTGGCGGCCGCATTCGAGGAAACCAGAATGTATTTCCGGGGGGCCGTAAGGTTCGTCGCCCTGGGCAATCCGGTTCGAAGAAGCCTCGTCGAGGAGGGAGTAGGCGATCGTGCGCCCGCCGGACGCACCCTCCTGGTATTGGGCGGCAGTCAGGGGGCGAGGGCGATTAACACGGCGATGGTCCAGGCGCTCGAAAGGCTGCAGGAGCGAAAACCGGATCTGGTCATCATTCACCAGACCGGCCGGGCCGATCTGGAAAGAACACGCCGCGCTTACGAGTCGCGCGGGGTGAAAGCCCGAGTCGAGCCCTATCTATTCCGGATGGGGGAGGCCTATCAAATGGCCGACCTGGTGTTGTGCAGGGCGGGGGCCACCACGATTGCCGAGATCACGGCGATCGGGAAGGCCGCCATCCTGATTCCATACCCTTACGCCACCCATGCGCATCAGCTTCAGAACGCGCTTCTCCTTGGGGAGGCGGGGGCGGCCGTGGTGATCGAAGAAAAGGACCTGAGGGGTCCGGAACTGGCCGACAAGATCATCGAGCTGTTGCAAGACCCCGATCGACTCCGGACCATGGCCCAAAAAAGCAAGGCGCTGGGCAAGTCGGATGCGACCGAGAAGATCGTGGACCATTGCCTCGCGCTGCTCGGGTGAGGACGGGATCAATGTTCAGAAAGATACAGCACATTCATTTTGTGGGGATCGGGGGCGCCGGCATGAGCGGAATCGCCGAGGTTTTGCTCAATCTGGGCTACAAGGTAACCGGGTCGGATCAACATCACGGTGAATCGGTGCGCCGGCTGGAGATGCTGGGGGGGAAGGTCTGGATGGGGCATGATGCCGCCCATGTGGAGGGAGCCCAGGTGGTGGTGGTCTCTTCGGCCATTTCCCCGCAGAATGCGGAGGTCCGGGCGGCCCGCGCCAGGTTGATCCCGGTGATCCCCCGGGCCGAAATGCTGGCTGAGCTGATGCGGCTCAAGTACGGCATCGCGGTGGCCGGGGCCCATGGAAAGACCACGACCACCTCAATGGTGGCCACCGTTCTGGCATCGGCGGGGCTTGACCCGACCGCCGTGATCGGCGGAAAACTGAACCGGTTCGGAAGCAATGCCAAACTGGGCCAGGGTGAATTTCTGGTGGCCGAGGCGGACGAAAGCGACGGGTCGTTTCTGAAGCTGTCACCCACGATCGCGGTCGTTACGAACATCGATCGCGAGCATATGGACTATTATGGCGATATCGAGCGCATCAAAAAAGCCTTCCTGCAGTTCGTGAATAAGGTGCCGTTTTATGGCAGCGTGGTGCTGTGTCTGGACCAGGATCATCTTCAGGAAATTCTGCCCCGGATCGAAAAGCGATATCTGACCTACGGAATGACGGGCCAGGCCGACCTGATGGGACGGGAGGAGTCCTCGCGAGACTGGGTCACGCGCTTCTCGGTCCAGTTCAAGGGGCGGGACCTGGGAATTTTTGAAATCGGAATTCCGGGCCTTCACAATATTTACAACGCGCTGGCGGCGATCGCCGTCGGCCTCGAATTGGAGGTGCAACCCGATACCATTCGGCGCGCCCTCTCGGAATTCGGGGGGGTTGAACGGCGTTTCCAGGTCCTGGGGCGCAGGGCGGGGATTACCGTGGTGGACGATTACGGTCATCACCCCACCGAAATCAAGGCGACGCTATCCGCTGCTCGAAAGGGCTGGAAGGGCAGGCTGGTCGTCCTGTTTCAGCCCCACCGGTACAGCCGGACTCGGGATCTGATGGAGGATTTTGCGACTGCATTTTACCAGGCCGACGTGTTGTTGGTGACCGACATCTACCCGGCCGGCGAAGAGCCGACTCCGCGTCGACCAGCGTCGCGGGGATCGACTCGGCCCATCTGGTCGAGCGACTCAGGACCTTCGGCCATCGCGAGGTGGAATACATCGCCAACAGACAGGAAATCGGTGACCGGTTGCTCACCCTTCTCAGGCCGGGGGATCTGTTACTGACGCTGGGAGCGGGGGATATCTGGAAGGCCGGTCCCGAGGTCCTTGAAAAACTATCGGATTGAGCGGGTATGAAGAATGGTCGTGACGATCTGGATCGGATCCGGGAGGCGCTGCAGGATGCGAGGGGAGAGGTCCGGTTCGGGGAGCCCATGAGCCGTCACACTTCAATGAGGGTCGGGGGGCCTGCAGACGCCCTGTTCGTGCCCGATGACCTCGAGGATCTTTCCAGGATCATGGCGGCGGCGGGCAAGGCCGGCGTGGGCGTCTTTTTCCTCGGGGGCAGCAACCTGATCGTGAAGGACGGGGGAATCAGGGGAGTCGTAATCAAGCTCAGCCGCCTTCAGAAAGTTGAGCGCCAGGCGGATACATTGAATGCCGAGGCCGGGATCTCGTTTCCACGCCTTTCGCAGGCCGCCTATGAGCAGGGGCTGTCCGGGCTGGAGTTCGCCTGTGGCATCCCCGGCACGCTGGGTGGCGCGATCGCGATGAACGCCGGGACGCGGGACGGCGAAATCGCAGATGTTCTTCACAGCGTCACGATCATGGATCGACTTGGCAACGCAGTGGAGCACCCCAGGTCGCAGCTTACATTCGAATATCGAAAGTCGCGTCTTCCCGAAGGGGTCATCGTCCGCGCCATCATGCAGTTGAAGCCGGATCCGCCCGAGCGCATCAGGCGGAGAATGGATGAAGCCATCACGTATCGCAGGAGGACCCAACCGCTGCAGCTGCCCAACGCGGGATGTATCTTCAAGAATCCCCCGGGACACTCCGCGGGGCGCCTGATCGACGAAATGGGTCTGAAGGGGACCCGCTCGGGCAACGCCCAGGTCTCGGAGAAGCACGCCAATTTCATTGTGAACCGCGGCAGTGCGACGGCCGCGGAGGTGTTGCACTTGATACAGGATATCCGCAGGCGGGTCAAGGAAGGCCGGGGCGTGGATATGGAACTTGAGGTGACCGTCGTAGGGGAGGATGCCTGAATGAGTCCGGCCCTTCCCTACAAGCGGATCGGGGTTCTCATGGGGGGAGACTCCGCCGAGCGGGAGATCTCGCTCAAGACGGGCGAGGCCGTACTGGCCTCTTTGCGCCGCATGGGCTGCTCGGCCAAGGCAATCGATGTGGGGCCGGAGGTCGTAGAGACGGTACACCGGGAAAAAATCGATCTGGCGTTTATCGCCCTCCACGGGCCGAAGGGGGAGGATGGAACCGTCCAGGCCATCCTCGAGTTTTTGGGTGTTCCCTACACCGGATCGGGGGTCCTGGCCAGCGCCCTGGGGATGAACAAGCTGATGTCCCGCCGGCTTTTTGAAGCCAGCGGCCTGAGCGTCCCCAGGTACCGGGCGGTGACGCGGGGCAAGGACCTTACGCGGCTTGCGGAGGAATTCGGCCTGCCGGTGGTGGTCAAGCCCAACTCGCAGGGCTCCAGCGTGGGCGTGGGGATCGTGGATCAGCCCTCCAACCTGGCCAGCGCGATGGAAAACGCGTGGCGATATGATTCGGAAATTCTTATCGAGGAATACATCAAAGGGATGGAAGTTCACGTGGGTATTCTGGGCGACGAGGCGCTGGGCGGGATTGAGGTCGTCTCCGATACGACGTTTTATGATTTCGAGGCGAAATACACGCCCGGCAGATCCCGGCACATCCTTCCCGCAAGACTGCAGGAGGCCGTCTACTCCCGCACGCTCGCGGCGGGACTCAAAGCGCATCAAGTCCTGGGTTGCCGGGGGTACAGCCGGGTGGATCTGATCGTGGACGACAAGGGAACGCCTTTCGTGCTCGAGGTCAATACGCTGCCCGGCATGACCCAGACCAGTCTGCTGCCGGAGATCGCCCGAGGGGCTGGACTGGATTTCGACGCGTTGATTCAACGGATCATTTCGATGGCGGGGCGCAACGGCGGCTCGGGGGCGACCGGGGGGGCGGGGCCAGCGTGAAGCGTCTAAAGATCAAGCTAGAACGCAAGCGCCACCAGCGAATCCGGGCCCATGTCCTGCACCAGGCGCTTCGTTGGGGAAGCGCCGTCGTAGGGATCATCATTCTGGCGAGTTTCGGAACGGCCGCCCTGATCGATGCCCGGGTCTTCCGGGTGGAGCACCTGAAGATCTCGGCCACCGAGCATGTGAAGCCCTATCAGATCAGATCCGTTTTCGAGCGGGCGAGGGGAAGTCACCTGCTGTCTCTTGATCCGTCCCCCATGATCCGGGAGATGATGGATCTGGCATGGGTCGGTGAGGTGAGGGTTCGGAAGCTGTTTCCGGATACGCTCATGATTCAGGTGACCGAGCGGGTGCCCGCCGCCGTGGTGGAAAACGGGAGGGACCTTCACTGGGTGGATGCCTCCGGGGTCATCCTGGGATCGGCGAGAGGAAATGACGAGGCCCTGCCGAGGATGAAGGGAGTTTCGGTGAGCGGGCTGCTCCGGCGGGATACGGAACAGATTCATCGGCTACGTTCGGGCCTTTCGCTGCTTGAGCTCATCGCTGAAGGCGATGACAGATGGCGGGAGGAAGACCCCGTCGTTCTCGATCTGAGCGGGGGGCATTCCGATCCAAAACTCTATCTGGATGGATATCGAATTCGGTTTGGAGAAGGCGGATTTCACCGCAAGTGGAAGAGTTTCCTCATGGTCCAGGAGGACCTCCGGGCTCGCGGCTTGGCTCCCGAGGAGGTTGATCTGCGGTTTTCGGATCAGGTCGTGGTGAAGACCTTCTGAGGGCGCTCGTCCGGGGGTGTTGAAAATGTCGAAAAAGCGGGGGGCTCGGTGAGCAGACAAGATAACATTCTGGTTGGCCTTGACATTGGCACGACGAAAATCTGTGCGGTGGTCGGCGAGTTGATCGAAAACCCCGGATCTTCGATCCCGGGACTGGGCGAGAGGGGCAACGGACTGGAGATCATCGGGATCGGCACCAGCCCGTCGCGCGGATTGAAGAAAGGCATCGTGATCAACATTGAAAGCACGGTGGAGTCCATCAAGAGAGCGGTTGAGGAGGCCGAACTGATGTCCGGCGTAGAGGTGAATGCCGTTTACACGGGGATCGCGGGAAGCCATATCCGGGGGTTCAACAGCCGGGGCGTGATCGCCGTGAAGGATCACGAGGTGCGGCGCGCCGACATCGGGCGGGTGATCGAGGCGGCTCGGGCGGTCGCCATTCCGTTGGACCGCGAAGTTCTCCATGTGATACCCCAGACCTTTCTGGTCGACGATCAGGAGGGGATCAAGGATCCTTTGGGGATGTCCGGGGTTCGGCTAGAGGCCGAGGTCCATATGATTACCGGGGCGGTGACGTCGGCCCAGAACATCATCAAAAGCGTCAACCGGGCCGGCTTGGAGGTCTTGGATATTATTCTGCAACCATTGGCATCCAGTGAGGCCGTGCTGACGGATGAAGAAAAAGAGCTCGGGGTGGTGGTGGTGGACATCGGGGGAGGGACCACCGACATGGCCATCTTCGTTGAGGGAAGCCTATGGCATACCGCCGTCATGGGGATCGGGGGAAACCACTTGACCAACGACATTGCCATCGGGCTTCGAACTCCGCCTCAGGAAGCCGAAAGGATCAAGATCCGTTACGGGTGCGCCAGGGCGGCGATGGTCAGGGAGGAGGAGGTGATCGAGGTTCCCAGCGTCGGGGGGCGGGCACCCCGGCGCCTGTCGCGTGGGCTGCTGGCCGAGATTATCGAGCCCCGGGCCGAGGAGATCTTCAATTTGGTGGCGAGGGAAATCCGGCGCGCCGGCTATGAGGACAAGGTGGCCGCCGGGGTGGTTTTGACGGGTGGCACCGCGATGCTCGAAGGCTTGGTCGATATGGCCGAGCAGATCCTTGAGCTGCCGGTCAGAAAGGGAATTCCGATGGATGTGAGGGGGTTGGTGGATGTGGTGAGCAGCCCCATGTACGCGACCGGGGTGGGCCTGATTCAGTATGCGCTGAAGGGCGAGGGGCAGTTTGAACGGGTTCAGTTTGCCAACGGCCACATGGTTTCAAAAGTCTATGACCGCGTCAGGGGATGGTTCAGGGAGCTTTTCTGACGCTTCACGCGAATTTGTGCTCAAGCTTGATGGACAGCATGACTGGCTGTGGTCTGCCAGTGTCGCTTCGAACGAAATGCGGAACCTGTAGGGAGAGGAGGATGGGGGATGCTTCTTTTTGACGAAGTCGATCAGGATGTGCGCTCGGCCAAGATCAAGGTGATCGGCGTGGGAGGAGGGGGTTGCAACGCGGTGAACACCATGATCGGCTCGGCGCCGGACTGCGTCGAGTTTATCGCGGCCAACACGGATGCCCAGGCGCTGGGAATCTCAAAGGCCCATGTGCAGATGCAGCTCGGCGGCCACACCACGCGCGGTCTGGGGGCCGGCGCCAATCCCCAGATCGGGCGGGAAGCCGCTCTGGAGGATGTCGAGAAGATCCGCGAGGCTTTGAAGGGATCGGATATGGTGTTCGTCACCTGCGGGCTGGGAGGAGGCACCGGCACCGGTGCCATCGGGACGGTCGCTCGGGTCGCGAAGGAAATGGGCGCCCTCACCGTGGCCGTGGTAACGATGCCGTTCACGGGCGAGGGTCGAATTCGTGCGGAGAACGCGGAGTGGGGGCTTGAGAAGTTGA
>CAYGBP010000019.1:0-4409 GCA_964348105.1 uncultured Nitrospirota bacterium | reverse complement strand
TATGGTGTTCGTCACGGCGGGCATGGGCGGGGGGACCGGAACCGGGGCGGCCCCGGTCATTTCCCAGGTTTCCCGGGAGGTGGGGGCCCTGACCGTCGCGGTGGTCACCAAGCCCTTTCAGTTCGAAGGCGGTAAGCGGATTCGGCAGGCCGAGGAAGGCCTGAAGGAGCTCAGAAGGGTTTGTGACACCCTGATCGTGATTCCAAACCAGAAATTGCTTGAGGTGGTGGAGCGGGGGACCTCCCTGGTGAAGGCTTTCAAGGTGGTGGATGACGTGCTCCGCCAGGCCGTTCAGGGCATCGCCGACCTGATCGTCACGCCCGGACTGGTCAATGTCGATTTCGCCGATGTGAGAAGCGTGATGTCTCACATGGGGCGGGCCGTCATGGGGATGGGATTCGGCAAAGGGGAAGGCGGCGCGGTGCAGGCCGCCCACATGGCTATTTCCAGTCCGCTGCTGGAGGAGACCTCCATCGACGGCGCCAAGGGGGTGTTGATCAATATATCGGGCGGCGTGGATCTGACCCTGCACGACGTGACGGAGGCCTCCAGCGTCATTCAGGAAGCGGCCGACCCGGATGCCAATATCATTTTCGGATCGGTGATCCAGGAGCGTCATTCGGAGGAGGTGGTGGTGACGGTCATCGCGACGGGGTTCGACGGGGGACCCCAAACCGGAATGGCCGCTGAATCCGCGCTCAGGGCGCAGGGATTCACCGAGACCAATCCGAGGGTGCTGGATCGTCCCACGTTTCTCCGGAAGGTCGGCGCACTGGAGAGATCAACCAGATCGGGATATACTGAAGAAGAATGGGATGTCCCGACCTTTCTGAGGCGACAGGGAGAGTAGGATCAGGGTGGAACTCGGTGGCTTTCGACACCGTCGGGACGGTACGATGGGCTATTTGGTCGTGCCGGAACTGGAAGCCCGCGGCGTAACCCATTTTTTCGGTCTGAAGGATTCGGCCCGGGCCCTGCGGCAAGGCGACAGGCGGATTAACGGGTGGCCGATCGCGACGGCGCGGCAGGTCCATGGAGACCGGATCCTGGCGGTCGAGGGGGAGGCCAATGGCGAATCGCTCATGCCGCCGGAGGTGGATGCCCTGACGACCTCGGTTCCGGGCCTTTTCGTGGGGGTGTTCACGGCGGACTGTCTTCCAATTCTTCTGGCGGATCCCGCAAGAAATGCGGTCGCGGCCGTCCATGCCGGATGGCGTGGGACCGTTCTTGAAATCGCAAGCAAGACCGTCGCCGAAATGATTCGTCGATGGAGAAGCCGGCCCGAAGACATCCTGGCGATATTGGGCCCCGCGATCGGGGCCTGCTGCTACGAAGTGGGGGATTTGGTGCTCGGGCCGATGGAGGAGAAATACGGCGCCCTGGACGGCCTGGTCACTCACAGGAAAGGGGCCAAAGGCTTTTTGAACCTGCCTGCGCTGAACCGCCGTCAGCTCCTCGGCCAGGGCCTCAGGCCCGATAACGTATTCTCACCCGGCGCCTGCACCTCCTGCCATCCGGAGTGGTTTTCATCCTATCGGCGGGAGAGAAAGGGCTACCCGGGGATGATCAGCGGGATCAGGCCGGCCGGATGAAGGACCCTGCCGGTCGTCCGGGGTTAATGATGGGCGTGATCGGAGAGAAGCTTGCCGAGGTTCGGCGGCGAATGCGGGCGGCCGCGGGACGGGCGGGCAGACCGGTGGAGCAGACCGAACTGATCGCGGTGACCAAAACGGTCCCGGCCGTGATGATTCAAGAGGCCCTCGCCTGCGGCCAACTGGTTTTCGGGGAAAACCGCGTTCAGGAGGCGCTCGGGAAGATGAAGGCGCTTGAAGGGACGCCCGCCCGGTGGCATTTCCTGGGACACCTACAAACGAATAAGGCCCGACAGGCGATCGGATCATTCGATCTTATTCATTCGGTGGACAGTGCTCGGATCGCCAGGGCGATCGGCGATCGGGCGTTGCGGCAGGGGCCCCCGGCGTTCGTGCAGCCCGTCCTGGTTGAAGTCAATATTTCGGGGGAGAAGACGAAGATGGGGGTCGCTCCCGAGCGTTTGATGGATCTTCTCAAGGAGATATCCCCGATGCACGGGCTGAATGTCAGGGGGCTGATGACCATCCCCCCGATGGCCGAAAGCCCGGAGGCTTCCCGGCCATATTACCGGGCGCTGCGCCAGACGGCCGAAAGGGTGCTGCGGGAGGGCATCGAGAATGTTTCGATGGAGATCCTTTCCATGGGGATGTCCGGGGACTTCGAGGTGGCCATCGAGGAAGGCGCGACCCTGATCCGTGTGGGCTCTGCAATCTTCGGGGAAAGGGATTATAATTAGGGATCGGGGTTGAACACGCCGGAGCAGGAGGGGCGAACGGGTGTTTATCGTCGCTAATTTCATCGATGCATTGGCCCAAATCATCGGCATGATCCTGACGATCTACATGTGGATCGTCATCATCAGGGCCCTGATCTCCTGGGTAAATCCGGATCCCTACAACCCGGTCGTTCAGATCTTGTATAAACTGACGGAGCCGGTTCTCTTTCCCATACGGCGCCTGATCGGCACCTTCGGGATGGGAATCGATCTATCGCCGCTGGTCTTGATTCTGATCATTATCTTTCTTCAAAGTTTCTTGGTGATGTCGCTCAGACAGTTGGCGAGACAGTTGATGTAATCTCAATCGGAAAAAAGACACAAACAGGTCCGGGGTGCCGCCTGAATGGCCACGGGCTTTGTTGGCGTCAAAGGGGGTGCCATGAAGATCACGCCCATCGACATACAGCAGGTCGGGTTCGCGGTAAGATTCCGGGGTTACGACCGCAGGGAGGTGGATAATTTCCTGGATGCCCTTGTTCAGGATTACGAGACCCTGATTAAGGAGACACAAGATGCCCGGGAACGGGGCGACGCCCTGGAAAATGAATTGATGGAAATTAAAAAGAAGGAGGCGACGCTCAACAGCGCGCTGGTCGGGGTCCAGAAGGTCGTAGATGAAATGAAACGCAACTCCCAGAAGGAGGTGGATCTGGTGCTCAAGGAGGCCGAAATAAAGGCCGAGGAGATCACCAAAGGGGCGCTGGATGATCGTCTACGGATCCACCAGGAAATATCGGAGCTACAGCGCCAGAAAATCCTGTTTTTGGAAAATGTCCGTTCCTTGCTGAGGACCTTCGAAAAGACCCTGGAGATGGAGGAGAAGGATCCGGCGCTCATGCAGAAACCCGATTAGGCGATGCGGCTTGATCACAGGAAGATAAAATCAATACAGTTGGCGTGGCGAACGGCTGGTTTTCCATGTTCTGACGGTCCGCAATCCGAACGGGCGAGCTCGGGACAGGGAAGCGACGGGAGGGGCAAATGAGTTATGATATTTATATCACCACCCAGGGTCAGCTATTCGTTGCCGAAGTTCCGGCCCTTCCGGGCTGCCGAACCATCGGCCGCTCGGAACCCGAGGTCATCGAGAACATAAAAAGTATCGTGGAGGGTTATTTGGAGGCGTTGAAGCGTCGCCAGCGATCGCTCCCGATAGTGAAGATCATTCGGGTCGTTGAAGCGAAAATGGTGTCCTGACGGGACGTACCGCCGTCGTTGGATCAGCGGGGGGTGGCGATCGGTCTACCCTGCTTTAAGGCCATTCTCAGCTGGGCGTTCTCGATCGCGATAGCCGCGTATTGGGCGAAGACCGAGAGCAGCTTCAGGTCATAGCCTGTGAAATGCTTCTTATTTTCCCCCACGACGGTGCAGTTGAGCACCCCGATGATCTTTTCATGAAGTCGAAGCGGCGCGGACATCGCCGAGCGGATATCGCTCTCTTTTTCCACAAAATTGATGAATCGCTCCTCACGGACCTTTCCGGCGAGTAGGACCGCCTCACCCGTTCGGACGACCCATCCGGCCACCCCCTCGCTGCAACGCTGGGGTTTCTGAAGCCATTTGGGGTCCAGTCCCTGCGCGCTGGCCACCAGAAAATTCTCGCTTTTACTGTCCAGGAGCATCAGCGAGCCCCGCGTGGCCTCGAACAGCTCCATCGCACATTCGAGAATGATGTCCAGGGATTTTTGCGGCGCCCGCTCCAGGCTGATGGCCTCGCCCGCCTTGTGCAGGGCGCTCAATTCTTTGAGGCGCGTGTTGAGGAGAGAGACCTTTGCCTGCTCTTCCAGGACCTGCAGTTCCTCCTCGCGGAGACGCTGACTCAAGAGCATGAGCCGTTTCTCCCGCTCCACGATATAGAGACAGAGCAGAATGGAGATGACCCCCAGGAAGGCCAGGAAGATGCTTTTGTTTTGGGTGAAGAGACCAAAATAGATAATGGTAGTGGCGAAAACCAGGATAGTGACGAGGGCAATGCCCCACAACTCCCATTGCCTTTTTTCAACATCTCCCAGCTTCATTCCCAATCGGAACCCTCCAT
>CAYGBP010000018.1:28458-28808 GCA_964348105.1 uncultured Nitrospirota bacterium | reverse complement strand
CTTGGTTCCTCATTCCGATGAGGCCCTTTACCTGGCCAAACAGGCCGGCCGGAACAGGACCTGTTAGGGCTTGGGCTAAGATTTTTGCAGTAGGAGACGATATGGAAAACAAGGCTCACATCCTGGTCGTGGACGACGAAGAATCCTTGCGTGATATCCTCGGTCAAGTGCTTACGGAGGAAGGGTATAAGGTAACGGCCGTGGGCACCGGCGAGGAGGCCCTTGAAATTTTTCAAGAGCATTTGAATCCTCTCGTGTTCGTGGACATCCGCCTGTCCGGGATGAGCGGGATCGATCTGCTGCAAAAGATAAAAAAGATCAACCCGGATTCTCAGGTGGTGATCGTGACG
>CAYGBP010000018.1:27885-28448 GCA_964348105.1 uncultured Nitrospirota bacterium | reverse complement strand
GGCGCCGTCGCGCCTGCAGTCCGGCGGTCACCTGGAAGACCGGCGCCGGCAGCAGATGGACCTCGTCGTAGATGATCAGCCCCCAGTTGCGGCGCTCGAACAGCTCCATGTGGGGGAACGCGCGCGAGCGATCGGGGCGGTGGGTCAGCATCTGATAGGTGGTGATCGTGACGGGCCACGCTTCCATGGAGTCGGCCGTCACGGCATTGCGCAGCGACGTCTATGAATACTTGATCAAGCCCGTCGAGGATCTGAACTTGATCACGACCGTGGCGAATCGAGCGGTTGAAAAGCATACGCTTCTGAAGGAAAACCGTAAGCTGTTGAGCAGCTTGCGGCAAAAAAACGAGGAACTGGAGGGTGTCAATTCCACCATCCGGGAGATGGCCATCCGTGACATGCTCACCGGGCTGTACAACCGCCGGTACTTCAACTCAAGAATGAAGGAAGAGATTGCGAGGGTGGAACGCAATGGGGCGTCGCTGGTACTGCTCCTGGCCGACCTGGACCGATTCAAGGCGGTCAATGACTCCAAGGGACACCACACGGGTGACGAGGTGCTC
>CAYGBP010000018.1:14295-27800 GCA_964348105.1 uncultured Nitrospirota bacterium | reverse complement strand
GCAAATCCGTCCAGAGCTTGAAGCAGACTTACGACATCAATATCGATATCAGTATCGGAGTGGCCGTTTATCCGGAACACGGCCAAACCCTGGAAGCGTTGATCCAATCCGCTGACCGAGCGCTTTATATCGCGAAAAAGGGAGGGCACCGGATCCAGATCGGACAGGAAGAATATCCGCTGGATGAAACCAGCATTTCCATCATGTTTCAGCCGTTATTGGATGTGCGGTCCAATCAACCGATCGGGTACGAGGCGTTGAGCCGCGATCCCCAAGGTAAATTAAGCGTCCTGGATCTTTTCAAACGATACCGGGCGATCGGCAAGCTGGACGATTTGAAGAGCGTTTGCTTCAAGGAGCAGATCAATGCGGCGAATGAAGCGGGTCTGTCCTGCGTATTTATCAATGTTGACTTTAATCTGCTGCGCACGGCGGAATTGATCCAAAAGCCGCCGGATATGAAGGTCGTTCTGGAAATTTCCGAGCTGGAGGCGATCCAAGACGTTGAGACCTGTCTGAAAACGGTCCAGCTGTGGCGGCGGCATGGATTTGAATTTGCGATCGATGATTTCGGAGCCGGGTTCGTCTCGCTCCCGTTTATCGCCAGCTTGGTTCCGGATTATATCAAGCTGGACCGATCCACGATCATCCAGGCGACGACCTCCCGCGAGTTCCGTGAATTCCTGAACGTCATTATTCCCGCGCTTCAAAACTACACAAAACAGGGGGTTGTCGCCGAAGGCGTGGAGACGGAGAAGGAGCTTCAGGTGGTCAACGACCTCGGAATCCACTTCGCCCAGGGTTTCTTGCTCGGAAAACCGAGCAAGCTGCGCTAACGGCCCATATCCCCCGCACCTGGAAACGGCGCCGATGATTGTGTTGGTCGGTTCCAAGGGCGATTACGATGGGTGGATGGTCAGCACCGGGCAATTGGCCAACCGAACCACCCGCTCGGCGACGCTTCCCATCAGCCAGCGCTCCATGCCGGCCCTTCCGTGGGTTCCCATCACGATCAGATCGGCTCTAAAGCGCTTGGCCTGGCCCACGATTTCGGAGTAGGCCGTTCCCTGGCGAATATCGGTCCTGACCCGAATGCCCTGCTTCTCGACCTTTCCAGCCAGGTCATCCATCATGGGCGTCACAACGGCCTTGACCTGGTTGAAGAAATCAATCCATTGAAAAGACTCGGTTGCCACCTTGGTGTGCTCGATCACATGGAGCAGCCTGATTTCGGCCCCCAAAGCCTTGGCCAGCCTGACGCCGTACGCGACGGCCTGGTTGCCCGGGTTTGAGAAGTCAACCGGAATCAGGAATGTCTTGAAGCGGATCGGTCTTGCGCGGGGGGCCTTCGGTCTTTTACGGCTCTTCATGAGGTCTTTCCTCCACGGGTTCGGAACCGGACCCTCCGGCGGTCCGGTCAAGGTCATCCATCCTCCACAACATATCCCGAGCCGATACCGAAATTCAAGGGGGCAAGGCCTGTTCCGGCCTTCTGGCCCCGAGTCCGGGGTGCTCCGGGCGGTTGACTTTGGTTTTCGATCGGGCCTATACTGAGCCAACATCCGGGGACGCAAATGGTCGATTTACAGGACAGTATCTGCAGGGTCTGCCCTCACAGGGGAGAGAGCGTTTTCTCCGGGTTACAGGAGGCCCGGCTGAACAAATTTTGCGGACTCAAGCATGTGGGTCATTACAAAAAGGACCAGCGGATCTTCTACGAGGGCGAGCCGGCGCTGGGACTGTTCATTCTATGCTCCGGCAAGGTCAAGCTCAGCCGCTCCTCCAAGGTCGGGCGCAAACAGATCCTGGGAATCACGGGTCCCTGCGGGCTGTTGGAGGAAAAAGACCTTTTCATACACGACCGCCGCTCGGTGACGGCCGAGGCGATGGAGGACAGCACGGTCTGTTTCGTTCGACGCGAGGATTTCATCGATTTTCTCAGGCTCAATCCGGAGGTGGCCCTGAAGATGGTGGAGCAACTGTCCCGCGAGCTTGAGGAGGCGGAAAACAGGATTGAGGCGCTGAGCGCTCTGGATTCGAGGCGAAGGGTGGCGCAGCTGCTGCTGAGCTTGTCGGCCCGATACGGCAGGGACACGGCCGACGGGCGGTTGATCGACATCAGGCTGACCCGCGAGGAGATGGCTGAATTGGTTGGGGCGACCCAGGAGACGGTGATCCGAGTCTTGAGCGGCTTCAAGCGGGAGATGCTCATCGCGGAAGTCGATAAAAACCTGCTCTTAAAAAACGAGGATCGCCTCAAGCGAATGGCGCGGCATCGGTAGTATTCCCTACCCCGTTTTTTCCAAGCATCCTTCCTTCAACACCCAACTTCTTTGTGGCATACAAATTGCAATTCCCTTTCTTTCAAGGCCTTCGCCTTTATCCTAACCCATGGATGCTAATGCTCACGGAACTCGTTCCATGAAGCCTGCGCGAATCCTTGCTATCGACGATGAGGAGAACTTTCTCCATCTCCTCATTCATACCTTGAGGAAGGAGGGGTATGATGTCATCCCGGCCTCCGGTGGCTTAAGGGCCATGGAGCTTCTGGAAAAAGGGCGGTTCGATCTGGTTTTGGTGGATATTCGGATGGATCCGCCGGACGGTGTCACCGTCCTTGAGCATATCAAGAAGAATTTTCCGTCCCTGCGGGTGATTGTCATGACCTCGCGGCCCGGTGGGGCGGAGACCCGGCAGGCTCTGCGCAGCGGGGCGGACCTCCTGTTGATCAAGCCGGTGGAAATCGGAGAGTTAAAGGCGGCGGTGCGCAGGATGCTGGGTTTGCTTGACAATGCGGTAGGCGAGGCATAGGATATCATTAAAAGCCTGTCCGTGCCTTGGAGCGGGTCATGGGGAATCGGGCACGCGTGGGCCCCGGCGCCGACCCCGGCACCCATTTGGACAGGGGAGACATTCGCATGAGCGAAGGAGGCACCGATACATCGCTCGTTCCCGGCCACATCCTGGTTGTGGATGACGAGGCCAACATGCTGGCCCTTTTCAAGAAGGTGCTGGGGAAGGAGGGGTACCGCGTCGACACGGCCGAATCGGGGAAGGAAGCCCTGCGTCTCCTGGCTCGCGAAGAGTTCGACCTCGTGATCTCCGATCTGAAAATGCCTGGGTTGGATGGGCTGGATCTGCTCAAAAGGGTAAAAAGCCAGACCCCCCAACTGCCGTTTATCGTTCTGACCGCCTTTGGCACCGTGGATTCCGCGGTTGCGGCGATGAAAGAGGGCGCCTATGATTACCTGACCAAACCCGCCAATAACGAGGAAATCAAGATCGTGGTTCGCAAGGCGCTGGAGCTGTACCGCCTCACGCAGGAAGTCGAGCGGCTCCGGGGCCAGGTGGAAACCGACAGCGATTTTAAGAATATCATCGGCCGCAGCCGCAAGATGCGCTCCCTTTTCAGGCTGATCCGTCTCGTCGCGAACAGCAACACGACCATTCTGATCAACGGGGAGTCCGGGACGGGCAAGGAGTTGATCGCGCGAGGGATTCATTACAGCAGCCCACGGCGCGATAGGACATTCGTCGCGATCGACTGCGGTGCCCTTCCGGAGACATTGCTGGAAAGCGAGCTTTTCGGGCATGTGAGGGGATCGTTTACGGGAGCCATCAACAACAAGAAAGGGCTGTTCGAGGAGGCGGACGGCGGCACCCTGCTCCTGGACGAGATCGGCGACACGACCCTGGCCTTTCAATCCAAGCTTCTGCGGGTGCTGCAGGAAGGCGAAATCAGGCCGGTGGGAAGCAACAAGAGCATCAAGGTGGACGTCCGGGTGATCGCAGCCACGAACCGGGATCTGCGCGAGCGTGTGGAGAACAAGAGCTTCCGGGAGGATTTGTATTACCGTTTAGCCGTCGTGCCCGTTCAGATCCCCCCGCTTCGGGACCGAAAAGAGGATATTCCGCTGCTGGTGGATCATTTCCTGAAGAAATATTGCGACCAGAACAACATTTCTTTGAAGCAGATCTCCCCTCAGATCATGAAAATCCTGATCGACTATCCGTGGAGGGGAAACGTTCGGGAACTGGAGAATGTCATCGAGCGGGCGGTGCTGATGAGCCCGGGACCGAAGGTCAAGATGGAAGCCCTCTTCCTCGAGCAGACGACGGATGAGGAGGTCATCAACCCCCTGCGGGAGACGACGCACTCGGCCACCGAGATGGTGGAACGGGAAAAAATCGCCGTGGCGTTGAAGAAGGCCCGCGGAAACCGCACGAAGACGGCCCGGTTGCTCGGGATCAGCCGGGCCACGCTGTATAACAAGCTCAGGCAATACGGGCTGTTGTCAGACACCGTCTGAGATTGTTGACAATCCAATCCCCGATCAATTCTGCGATTTCTTCATTTCCTTCCGGTCTTTGTTCAGACGCTTAGACAAATTGTCCGCATGAATCCGTCGGCGGGATCTCCGATCCGGGTCGGTTCTAATAGAAAAAAACCTTGCAGGGCGCTGGAATCCGATCGGATCCCTTTGCGTTGGTACGATCGTTGCAAGCCGCCACTATCAACCGAAGGATCGCGTCGAGGTTTTCTCCCGTTCCTTCTCAAACCGCAAGACTTTCTTTGAAGAAGCAGATCAAACAAAGCGTCGGGCAATCGATGGACTCCGCCGCTCACGCCGACAGGGCGAACGGCGGGCGTCCGATCCAGCAAAAAGGAGCGAAATCATGAAGAATAGAGGAGTAGGCGGCATCCTGTTCTGGATTGCCGCCTGGGTCGGGATCGCGGCCTTTACCCTGGTTCCGGGGATTGTCCCCGCGGTCGCCGATGAGACACACGGCGGGGCGGGCCTGCCGTCGGATGACGCGCCGTCCTGGCAGGAAAAGCTCAAGGCGCAACTGGAGCGGGAAAACGCCATGGAGGGACGCTCCGGTCATCGTGAAAAGGTCGAGCAGGCCATGATGAGCCTCATGCAGGAAATCGATAAAGGAACCGGCAGGCACTCCACGCATGCCGGACCTTTTCAAAAGGCCTCCATGATGCAGCAGATGGATCGAAGCTTTTTTCTGGGTCCGACCGGGGCGGGCGAATCCGTCACGCTCGGAGGCCGTTGTCCTGCGAACGTTCCCAAAAAGGCCTATGACGTCTCGGCCATTACGGTCGAAATCACCCTGAACCAGTGGGGCGATTTTCACCCCGGCTACATGTACGTCCTGACCGAGGACATCGAGAAGGTCAGGGCCGAAGAAAAGCGCAACGAGGCGTCGCGAAAATCATCGCTTGATCCGGGAGCGGTATCGATCGGCCTTCAAACCGATTATATTCAGCCGCTTGTGCTCCGGGCCAATCAGGGGGATTGCGTGGAGATCACCCTGCGAAACCGGATGGAGGACGAGGATGTCGGCCTGCATATTCACGGCTCCAGCACCATCATCAAGGCCACCGGGATGGCGGCCACGGCGATCAATCCCGACTCGAACGTTCCTCCGGGGGAGACCCAGGTCTTCGAGTGGTTCATCCCCGCTTCCGAGCAGGAAGGCGCCCGGATGTTCCACAGCCATGTGGGCCGGGAGCAGAGCAGCCTGGGGATGATCGGCTCGTTTATCGTGGAGCCGTCCGGCTCGGTCTATCTCGATCCGCTCACAGGCAAAGAAACCAAGAGCGGTTGGCAGGTGATGATCGCCAACGCGAACGCCCCCGATTTCAGGGAGTTCGTCATCTTCTATCACGAGGTCGGGGATGAGTCCTTCCGACCCCTGAACCGCCAGGGGGAGATGATCCCGCAGCGCGACCCGAACACGGACGCCTACCGTCCGGCGGCGCGCGCCCTGAATTACCGAAGCGAGCCGTTCGGGATCAACAACCTCGCGCTTCAGGAAAAGTACTTTCATTTTGAAGATGAATCGATGTCCTACAGCGCCTATACCTTCGGTGACGTGCCGACGCCGATTCCCAGGTCCTACATGGGGGATCCCGCCAAATACCGGCTGGTGCACGGAGGCGGGGAGGTCTTCCATTCCCACCATCCGCACGGCGGGACGATCCGCTGGCTGCGGCAGCCCAAAGCGGACGGCAAGGGCGAGGAACTGCTGACGGCCGCCGCCAACGGCCCGGTCAAATACCCGGTGATCCGGACCACCTCGGACCGCGTGGATGTCGAGGTGATCGGTCCCACAGAGGCGCTGGATCTGGAGACCGAGTGCGGATCGGGGCTCTGCCAGCAGCTGGCGGGTGATTTCCTGTTCCACTGCCACGTCGCGCATCATTACGTCGCGGGCATGTGGTCCTACTGGCGGGTCTACAACACGCTGCAGGCCGGGAATTATCCGACGGTCAGCACCGATACCATGCCGCCCCTCCAGGAACTGCCGGACCGCAAGGGCAGAATCGCCAGGCCGGTCACCTCCGACAAACTGATCGGCGAGACGATGGATTGGTATGACAAGAAATGGAATATCACGAAGAAGAAGACCGACTGGTCGAAGCCGATTCCGGAGATCTCGATCAAGGAATGGGTCAAGTTGATGCTGCCGCCGGCCGGAGAGCCGGGTCACACTTCGGATGAGAAGGGCCAGATCCTGGCCTACGACGCCACGGTGTGGGACTGGAGCTGGAAGGGCAATCGGGCGCTCGGCGAGCCGGAGATGACTAAGCAGTTCGCCTTTCCGAAATATGAATCCCCCATGCCGGGCAGGCGCCCGCCCATCCTGTTTGAGCCGCAGACGGGCAAGCTGGCCTGGCCTCATTTCAAGCCACACTTCGGAAAGCGGGTACCATTTGCCCGGCACCACGGCCCGGCCCCCTGGCTGGAGCCGATTCATATGGCCAAGAACACCGGGGCGTTGCCAACCGATCCGGGCAGCATCGGGGCTCCCGAACAGGAGACAACCTTGCCCGCACGGCCGGGCGAGCAGGGGCGGTGGAGCCTCTGCCCCGAGAACGCTGGAAGAAAGCAGTACACCATTCACTTTATCGAAACTCCGATCACGATGAATCAGGCCATCGGAAAGCAGAAGGCTGTGATCGACCCGCACGGGACGATTTACGTTCTGCATGAGGAGGAGGCGGCCATCCGGGCGAATACCGACCTGGCCCGGCCGCTGGTCTACCGGGCCAACGTCTACGACTGCGTGGACGTGATCCTGAAGAGCGAGTGGGTGGATAACGACACCACGAATTTCCAGATGTCGAAGATCAATATCCATCCCCACTTCATCCAGTTCGACAACCAGGCCTCCGACGGGGTGATCACCGGTTTTTCGTACGAGCAGTCGGTGCGCCCCTTTACCATGCTGGGTAAAAAGGAACAGAAGGGCCTCCCGGCCCCGATGAATGCGGTCCTGACGGACGATGTCAAGGCCGGCGCCACCCAGATCAAATTCAAGATGGGGGAAGGGGCCACGCCGTTTCATGAAGAGACCGACATCATGATCGGGATGGATCAGGTGGAGACCTCCGAGGTGCGGTGGATCCAGTCCATCAAAGGCGACACGATGCATTTCTCGGAGCCCCTGAAACATGGCCACAAGAAGGGGGAGATCATCTCGGTAGAGTTCGTCCGGTATCGTTACTGGGTGGATTCCGACCTGGGCACGGTCTTCTGGCACGACCATGCCCTGGGAGGCACGACCTGGCCGCACGGGGCGGTCGGCGGCCTCATTGTGGAACCGGTCGGAGCGACTTATCATGACCCGAAGACCGGCGAGCAGATTCGCAGCGGACCGATCGCCGATATCCGCAGCACCGAGCCGATCGGCTACGGCGTGAACGGAAGCTTCCGGGAGATGGTGGTCTACCTGCACGATACCGTTCCGTTTACCGCGCAGGTAGTGACGGAGGGCAATCCGCCGGGCCAGACGCTCGAGGCGGCGATCGACGCCGGACAGGCGCTCTCCTTCCAGATGCCCTACGATCTGGACAGGGTGGCGGTGCCAATGCTCAACGGTGGCACCCACACTACCGGCGGAGGGCTTTTCTTCAGGACCGAATCGATCGCCAAGCGCATGAAGAACAATCCGGATGCCTCGCTGGTCTTTTCCACTCGGGCGCATAAGAAAGATCCCTCCACGCCCCTGCTGCGCGCCTACCTCGGGGACCCGGTGGTCTTCCGGCTGCTGCACGTGATGATGAATGAATCGCACACCTGGCACATCGCGGGGCACGCATTCCGGACCGAGCGGTACGCGAAGGACTCCGACCTGCGAAACGCCTACCACGTGGGCATTGCCGAGCGCTACGATCTGGTCTCGATCGCCGGCGGCCCTCAGCGGATGGCGGGGGATTATCTGCACTACAATGGCCGGGTGTCGCACCTTTCGGAAGGCAGCTGGGGCATCCTGCGCGTCCTGGATAAGAAGGTGAAGGACCTGCAGACCCTGCCCGGTCGCAGCGAGGTGCCGAAATCGGCCAAATCGGTCTGCCCGCCGGATGCGCCGGTGAAGCGGTTCGATGTGGTGGCGATCGACAAGTCCTTGAAGTTCAACCCGAGGGCCCCGGACTACCTGGAGGTGGATTTCGACCGCAAGCTGCAGATCTCCAACCCGGCTGGCAAGATCTATATGCTGGAGGATGAGCTCTCCCGGGTGGCCACGGACGGGTTCCAGCCGATGCCCCTGACCTTGCATGTCAACATCGGGGACTGCATCAAGGTCAATCTGAAAAACAAAATGAAGGCCAGCCGGGCCTCCTTCAGCGCCGATATGCTGGCATTCGACCCCAAGGACTCGCAGGGTGTCAACGTCGGCCTGAATCGCGGTGATCAGACGATCGGCCCGGGCGAGAGCCGGACCTATACCTTTTACGCCCCCCCGGAGTACGGAGAGACGGCGGCGCTGGTGTGGGACTGGGGCAATTTCATCCGGCGACCGGCGAGGATGTCACCATGAAAAACGCCTGGATGGTGGATGTGATCGTGGACCGTTCCCTGCCGGAGAACGCGGGCCGCCCGAATTTCCGCGATGCCTCCCTGTTCTTCCAGGAAGAGGACAACATCATGGGCACGGCCTTCATGCCCTACCTGCAGCAGGTGGCCGGGCTGATCGGGGTCAACTACCGCAGCGAGCCCTGGGATTACCGCTATGAGGAGGGCTGCGAGGAGGGCAACATGTTTACCCCCTGCGTCGTGGGCGAAGCCGACCCGGTGACGCCGGTGATCCAGGCCCACGCGGGTGATCAGGTCAGGCTCCATGTGTTCGGGGCCTTCAACGAGCAGAATCATATCTTCAGCCTGGAGGGTCATGAATGGCCCCTAAAACCCAAGATGAAAGGGGCGGATCTGCTGAGCTCCAGCGAGTTCGGCGGGGCCGAGAACCTGGATGTGCTGATCACCGCCGGCGGGACGCACCGTCTGCCGGGGACCTATCTCTGGCAGAACCACAGGCTGCAGTATGCGCAGGCTGGCCAGTGGGGATATCTCCGGGTTCTCCCGATCGGCGACACGCGCCTGATCCCGCTTCATCAAGAGGGGACAGGAAGGCGCACGGCCGGTGCCGAGGAAGCGCCGGGTGACGAAACCGCCTCCGGTGACGGAAGCGCCACGATCGGACCGGTGTCGATGGTGGAGGATTAGCGGAGTTTACCCGTTCAGACAATGGAGATCGGATCTCCAACGTTGACGAACAAAGGACAGCAATCAATCCGATGATGCCCATACGATGGCTGATGCTCGTCCTGACCGGATTCTTCTTCCTGCAGGGACCGATGGCGTCCTTTGCTTACGAAGAAGTCCCGGTAGTGGACGGCGGGGCGATCAGCGGGACCGTGACCGTGAAGGGGGCCATTCCGCCGCCGCGCGTCTTTCCCCTGATCCTGTACCCATTCGGCCCGGCTTGCCAGAAGAACACGGCGATTACGGACGGAGAGGGCAATGTCCTGCTGGATGCCTTCCGGGTCGGCCCCGGGGGCGGCTTTCAGGATGTCGTGATTTCGGTCGAGGATGTGAAGCGGGGCAAGCCGTTTGCGCCCATCACGACCGAGGTCCTGGTCAAGGATTGCGAGTTTCTGCCGTATGTCAACGTTGTGCCGCGGCAGGGAAAACTGGTGATCACGAATGAAGATCCCTTCCTGCATAACAGCCAGCTCTATCAAAGTGAAAAGGGAAATATCATCCTGAATGTTCCGGTTCCGCCGAGCTCGGTCGGCGAGCATGAGTTCGTCTTCGAGAAGGGGAAGAGAATCTCCCAGATGATCTGCGGCATGCATGAATTCATGCAGACCTGGGGGTATGCGGTGGAAAACCCATACTACGCCATGACCGGACCGGACGGTAGTTTTCGAATCGATGATCTGCCGGCCGGAACCTACCGGGTGACGGCCTGGCGTCCCAACCTGGAGCCCATCCACCGTACCGTTCGAGTCAAGGCGAATAAGACCACATCGTCTGATTTCGTGTTCGACCTTTCCGGGATCGAGCGGCCGCATTACGAATCACAGAAGAAGTTCCGAATGCAGCGATAGGCAGGACCCGTTCGGGATCGTCATCATATCGGTTTTCCGCCAAAGGGCTTACCCGCGCACAGACGGGAGCCCCCGCCTAGGGCTTGACGCTCAGATTCCCGCCGTTTACAATGCCGGTGTGGGACCCTTCCACCGGCCTTACACCTTCCCAAATTCCGGATCCCATCGGTTACGGGAGCCATGATGGGGTGACCCCGGAATCTTTGGGTTGACCTCGCTTATGGGAAACGGGCATGCCCAAGACCCCGAAATTCTTAGCGCGATTCAGGCAGCGGAGGAAAAAATCGACCGAATGCTGCGCGACGCGCAGACCGAATGCCGTCAAAAAATAGAGGCGGCTCGCCGGGATGCAGAGCGCCTTCTATCGGACGCCCGCCGCAAAGCGGAGCAGATGGCGAAATCTTCGGTTGCGAGCGCCGCGAGCCAGGCCGAAGCCGACGCCAATGACTTGATCCGACGGGTCCGGGAGGAGATCGGGGTGATGAAAACGCGAAATGTGTCGCGGCTGGATGAAGCCGCCCGGCGGGTCCTGGTGCGGTTATACCCGGAGCTGAGACTGGACGGCGAACCATGATTGAAAAAATGGCGAAGATCAGGATGGTGGGGCCGAAGGGGATCCTGGATCAGGTTGCCGACCGGCTTCAATCGGCGGGCGTCATGCACATCGAATCGGCGCCGCTGGATCCCGAAACCGCCGCGCTGGAGCGATTTTCTTTGCCGCCCGAGCAGCAGGAGATGGCCCGGGAACTGCAAGGCTTGGTCCGCGAAATCGATCGCTTATTGCTGTCGTTGCCGGCGATCCGCGGGAGATCGGTCGATGAGTCCTTTCTCTCATCCCTGTCGCAGGATCTGTTGGAGGCCCTCAGGCAGATTTATCGGGCGACGCACCCTTCGATCGATGCGGCCCTGAAGGCGATACGCGACGCGGAAGAGGAACAGGCACTGCTCTCCAAGTACGAACGGGTTCTGGAGGCATTGTCGCCCTTGCTTGAGAATATTCGGGAAAGCCGGACGCTGGATTATCTGGGATTGGTCCTAAATCTGCCGGCCGATCAGCGGGGCCAGGTGGAGGGGGCGGCGTCCGTGCGTGCGATTCGCCAGATGCTGTCCGAGCTGACGTCGGGCCGGTATGAGTTGTTTCTCATCCGGGTGGACGCAGAGACACTGGCGGGCCTTTTGATCGTCCCGCGCGAGTTTTCTGCAACGGTGCGCTCCGCCCTCTGGGAGGAAAATATCTCGGAGCTCCGGCTTCCCGCTCCGGTTTCGGACCGTCCGATCCGTGAGTCGCTGCAATATTTACTGAAAAGACGACTGCAGCTGCCGGATGAGATCCGGGGTCTCAGACAGTCACTGATGGATCTGGCGGGAGCCTGGCGCGCCAGACTGGAACTTTGCGCCGTCCAGGGAAGGGACTGGTTGGAGCGGATGGAATCGGAGGTCACCTTCTATCAAACCCGAAGCACCTTCATCGTTTACGGATGGGTCCCCGAACCCCGCGCGGCGGATCTTGAGGCGCTGATTCGACGAACGTTTCAGGGGACCGTCGTCATCCAACGCGTGAAGATTCTTGCGGATGAGCTGAGGACCATCCCCGTCAAGCTTCGAAATCCGCCGGTGGTGGCGGCCTTCGAGCGCCTCACGCGCCTTGTGGCCCTTCCCCGCTACGGCTCCATGGATCCCACTCCCTACCTGGCATTTTTTTTTCCGATCTTTTTCGGCATGATCGTGGGGGACATCGGGTACGGGATGCTCATGTTCGCGCTGGCGATCCTGGCGCGCAGAAAATGGGCCGATATGGGCTGGGTCAGAGACCTGGCGACCGTCCTGCTTCCCTCTTCGCTTCTGGCGATTCTTTTCGGCGTCGCTTACGGAGAATTTTTCGGGGCACTGGGAGAACGATTCGGCATCCATCCGATTGTGGTGAACCGGATGGATTCGTTCATCCCCCTGCTGGGGTTCATGCTGGTCGTCGGCTGGGTTCATCTATGTCTCGGGGTTTCGTTGGGACTGGCCACCGCCATAAAATATAAAGACTCCCGTCAGGCGGCCGTAAAGATTTGCGGCCTGATTCTCCTGGGGTCGCTTGCGTTTTTCCTGGGGGGAATTTTCGGTTGGATTGGCGCGCCGGTTTTACTCGGGGCCGCCGCCGTCGCCCTGATGTCGGTGATCGGGCTTTTCTACTGGGGAGGGGGGAGCGGCGCGATGGAACTTCATAATGTGGTCAATGTCCTTTCTTATCTTCGTCTCATGGGGATCGGAGCGGCCTCAGCCGCCCTGGCCTTCGCGGCCAACACGCTGGGCGGATTGACCGGAAGTCTCATCCTGGGCGCTCTGGTCGGCGGCATGCTTCACGGGATCAACCTGGTGTTCGGGATTTTTTCGCCGGCGATTCAATCCCTGAGGCTTCATTACGTCGAGTTCTTTGAAAACTTTCTGGAGCGCGGAGGCCGGGAATACCGGCCCTTCAAGAAGGCATAATCACCCGGACAGACGCTTGCGGAGGAGGCCAAGATGGAGATCGGATTGATTGCAATCGGTGCGGGGCTGGCGATTGGTCTGGCGGCATTGGGGACGGCATGGGCGCAGGCCCGGATCGGCGCCGCGGGCGTCGGCGCGATCCTGGAGAAGCCGGAGAGCTTCGGGACGGTCCTGATCCTGTTGGTGATTCCGGAGACCCTGGTGATCTTCGGGTTCACGATTGCCATTCTGATTCTGTATACCCTAAAATAGGCGAATTCGGACCGGTGTCATCGGTTCGCGAGGGTCATCAGAAATTGAGGAAGGGGGCCGGATGGCTTACAAGGAACTGATTGATACGCTCCTCAAGGACGGGGAGCGCCAGAGGCGCGAGCTCATTCGCAAGGCCCAAGCGGAGGCAGACCGGATCCTGTTCGAGGCAAAGGACGAGGCCGCCCGATTGGATCAATCGACCCGGGAGAAGGTTCGGAGGCGAAGCGAAAATGACCGTGCCAGAATTCTCGGGCGGGCCCGGTTGCAGGCCCGCGGCCTTCGATTGAAGGCAAAGCACGAATTGATCGATCAGGTTCTCGGCCGTGCACGGGAAAGATTGAGCGCCGCGGGCGATGATCCGACCAATTAA
>CAYGBP010000018.1:13459-14285 GCA_964348105.1 uncultured Nitrospirota bacterium | reverse complement strand
ATCGCCGACTCGCTGGCCGAAATGGGAAAAGCGGGCGGCAAGGCCCTGCTGCATCAAAATGCCCCGCGGCGTCTGGAGCAGGAGATTCGCAAGAGAGGGATTGCGGTGGAGCGGGTGGATGAGGCTGAGCTTTGGTTCGGCTTTCGGATCGTTTCAGCCGATTCCGATCGGAGCGTGACGGACAGTTATCCTCTGAGGCTGGAAAGAAACCTTTCCGAGGTGCTCATTGATTTGAACTCATTCCTCTTTGGTTCCCAGCATGCCGGATGATTACAGTTATCTCAATGCGCGGATTCGCTCCCTGAGGGCGCTGCTGCTGTCCGCTCGGTTGTATTCAGAACTGATCGAGGCCCCGGACCTGCGAGCATTGCTCGAAATCCTCGGCGGGAGCGGTTATGGCAGGCGCCTGGGCGCCGCGGTTGCCGGGGATCATGCCGTGACCGTGGAGTTACAGCTTAAATCGGACTGGCTGGAGACGACACAGAAGATTTACCGGATGACCGACGGGCGTTCCCGCGGGATCCTGGAGATCCTCATGCGCCGGTGGGAGGTGGAGAATATCAAGGCGATCCTAAGAGGCCGGCGCGCCGATGCGGCCCTTCCCGAAATCCTGGCGACCCTGCTGCCCATCGGAACCTTCCCCGACTCGGCACTGGCCGAGTTGGCCCGCCAGTCCTCGGTCGAGGCGGTTGTTGATCTTCTCTCGATTTGGAGATCCCCTTATGCCAAACCCCTCAGGCAGGCCCTGGGCTCCTATCGCGAGCTGTTCAGTCACCCGATCTGGCGCCGCCACGCGCTGGTCGGATTGGGGCTGGCTTTCTCGGGT
>CAYGBP010000018.1:7703-13449 GCA_964348105.1 uncultured Nitrospirota bacterium | reverse complement strand
AAGAGGCCGCCGTCCTTCGCGAGCTGTTGAGATTGACCGTTGATCGCCTGAATCTGCTGACCTCCTTCAAAATTTCGCGGGAAAGGCCGGGAGCGCGGCCGGCGGTTCGGGACCTGTTCCTGACGCCGGGTAAGCATATTGATTTTCAATGCTATGAAAGATTGGCCGGGGCGGAGTCGCTGGGGGATTTCGCCGAGCAGATTGGAAAAACTGCTTACGCCCGGGTCGCGGCGGGCCTGGACGACTCCGCGGGAGGGGGGCTTGCCTCCGTCCGGCTGGAGCGGGCAATTGACCGTGAAATCCTGCGTTGGGCGGGCATAGCCTCACTTCCCGATGACCGGGGGCCGGGGTTGATGATCCATTACCTGCTCCGGAAATGGCATGAAATCATCAATCTCCGCATCCTTGCCAGGGGCAAGGCCTACGGGGTTCACCCGGCTGATCTCCAAGCGATCCTTGTCTTTTAGCAAAAAGAAGGCCGAGAAATGAAATGGATCTGTCATAGGGCGAAGGGATGAAGGGTGTGGTGGCGATCACAGATGCGGATTCCGCCCTGGGGCTTCGCCTGGCCGGCATAGAGACGCTTGCGGTGGAATCCGACGATGAGGCCCGCGCCAGGCTGACGGAAAGACTCGAGGCCCGCGACTGCGCGGTCGTGGTCTATGATGAAGGATCTCTATCGAGTCTGCCGGAGGGGCTCCAACGACGGATTGAGGAATCTACCCGGCCGATTTTTATCCCGGTTCCGTTCCTGCGGTCCTGGCAAGAGGGGGAAAAGAGGGAAGAATATCTTGTTCGGCTTCTGCGTCGCACCATTGGTTACCATATCAGGTTGCAAAGATAACCTGCTGCCCCCGGTTGAACAATGCCCCGCTGTCGGCTGGCGGGGGATCTTGCCTTGATAATCCCTTTTTCGGTGTGATAACCTTCAATCGTCAATGAGGCCCCGCCACGGTCCGCTGGGAGTCCTTCGATTCCTCCCAGATCGGTGTGGGTTTCAACCCTTGACGATTTCTGCACGAGCAGGAGTGCGAGCCCCTATGTCTCCGCGAAAGCCAAGTGCCAAATCCAGTTCCCGCCTGGATGGAAAGAAGATGGCCGGCTCGACCCCGCAGGGCTCGGCCTGGCTGGAGAAGGATCTCCGGGGTCTTTTGGAGTCGGCGCCGGACGCCATGCTCATGGTCAACCGCGCTGGCGAGATCGTGCTGGTCAACTCGCAGACCGAGAAGATGTTTGGCTACAAGAGAAGGGAGATTCTGGGACGTCCCGTCGAGATCCTGCTTCCCGAGCGCGCCCGCAAGAAGCATGAAAAGCACCGCTCCGTATATATCAAGTCTCCCTACACACGGCCCATGGGAGCTGGTCTGGATCTCTTGGGGGTGCGCAAGGATGGAAGCGAGTTTCCGGTTGAAATCAGCTTAAGCTCAATGAAGGCGGGGAGGGAGCTGCTGATCACCGCCATTATCCGGGATGCCACGGATCGAAAACGACATGAGAAAGAGATGGAAAAACTGAACCTGGAGCTCGAGCGCAGGGTGGCGAAGCGCACGGCACAGCTCCAGGAGGAACGGGATCGGGCGCAAAAATACCTGGACGTGGCCGGCGTGGTTGTCGTTGTGATTGAGACGGACCAGAATGTCGCCCTGGTAAACCGGAAAGGCTGCGAGGTCCTAGGTCATGACGAGCGGGAGGTGGTCGGCAAGAACTGGTTCGATCATTTTATCCCATTGCGGATTCGCGAACAGGTGAGGTCGGCATTCAAACAGATCATCAGCGGGGATTTGGATTCCGTCGAGTATTACGAAAATCCGATCTTGACCCGCAGCGGGGAGGAGCGTGTGATCGCCTGGCACAACACCGTCCTGCGGGATGAATCCGGCCGGATTCAAGCAACGCTCAGCTCGGGCGAAGACATCACCGATCGTGCCGAGCTGGAGCGCCAGATCATCCGGTCCGAGAGGATGGTGGCGCTTGGAGAGATGGCGGCTTCGCTCGCGCATGAATTTAATAATCCCTTGGGAATCATCATGGGGTTTGCCCAGGACCTGTTGACCGAGGTGGACCCGTCGGATCCGCGCCACCACTCCCTGAAAATTATCGAGGAGGAGTCCCGCCGCTGCAAAAAACTGATGCGGGATCTATTGGAGTTCGGCCGCCCCACCCTGGCCGAATTCGTTCAGGTGGATCCGGCCGAGGTCATTCGCAGAAGCATCGAGCTCGCCTCGGGAAAGCTTCAGAAGTCCGCCATCCGGCCGATTCTCAATCTTCCCAAGGAGCTTCCCAAGATTTGGGCCGATGCCCAGCAGCTACAACAGGTGCTTCTGAATCTGGTCTTCAATGCGATGGACGCGATGCCCCAAGGGGGGATCTTGACCCTGGGAGCCGAATGGGTCGGGGATCGAGAAGGACCGAAGCCGTCGGATCAGAACCCGGAATCCGGCGTGGAGATATCGGTGTCGGATTCGGGGCATGGGATCGATCCGGCCGACCTGGACAAGATTTTTCGTCCCTTCTATTCGGTTCGGAAAAAGAAGGGGGTCGGGCTGGGCCTGGCGGTGTGCGAGAGCATCATGAAGGCCCACGGGGGAAGAATCTCGGTCCAAAGCCGTCCTGGCCATGGGGCGACCTTCACCCTGTTCTTTCCGGAAGAGCGGCGCGTACAGGAACGGTCGGACATCAGCGGTGAGAACAGGACCGTCTAATTTTTTGTACAGGCGCACGTCCCTGATAGGTAAAGCGAATAACGCCGGAACCGTTCTATCCGCATAAATGGGTAGACAGCATGGCTCCATTCGGCCAGGGCGCAGTCAGTGCGATGGATTGTTTCTCGAGAATCCATAACCGTTAGATAATTAAAGAGTTGTTGCGAATCACCTGGTTTGTTTGCCAGGCCCCGACCGAACCCTGGCACATGGGTTGCTTTTAGGCCGGGGGAGGGACGTGCAGCGCGTTGCAATCGAGTTGCCGGGAGGGGAAAGATGATCCTTAGGAGCGCATGGACACGAGGGGCCTCATGGATAATTCCCATCGGGATTTTCTTCTGGTATAGCGTCTGGGCGGGCGTTCCGGCCTGGGCACAAACCGGGGGGGCCGTCTCGGCTCCTGCTTTGAAGGGAAGCGCCGAGCCCTGCTCGGGCTGTCACGCCGAGCAGTCGGAAAAGTTCGCCGAAACCGCGATGGGGAGGCTCTTCTTACATCACCCCCGTAGCCCGGATGAAGCGAGGGCCTGCGAGGTGTGTCACGGCGACGGACGGGCGCATGCCGAATCGGCAGGAGAAACTTTTGAAGGATTGATCACCTTCTCACCGAAAGATCCCACGCCCGTCGAGCGGCGGAACGGGATCTGCCTGGGCTGTCATCAGGCGGGGATGCGGCTTCACTGGCAGGGAAGCCCGCACGAATCCCGCAACGTCGCCTGCACGAGCTGCCACACCGTGATGAAAAACGTTTCGGAAAGCAGCCAGTTCTCGAAGCCCACCGAAATCGAGACCTGCGGCCAATGTCATCTGCAGCGGCGGGCGCAGTTGATGCGCTCCTCGCATATGCCGCTGCGCGAAGGGAAGATGACCTGCTCCAGCTGTCACAACCCGCACGGAACGTTGTCGGAGGGCCTTTTGAAGGCCAACACGCCGAATGACCTTTGCTACAACTGCCATACCGAAAAGCGGGGGCCGTTTCTGTGGGAACACCCGCCCGTCATGGAGGGCTGCTCGAACTGCCACGAGCCGCACGGCTCGAATCACGAGAAGATGCTCAAGGTGGCCAAACCCAGGCTGTGCCAGCGCTGCCATGTGGAGTCACGGCATCCTACGAGGCCGCATACGCCGGCGGACCGGTTCGTGTTCAACCGGTCCTGCACGAACTGCCATAGCCAGGTTCATGGCAGCAACCATCCGTCCGGACGCTCATACGTTAGGTAGGAGGGCCGCAGCATGTTGAACAGGGGAATGGAAAGGATCATGAAGGGAATCGCGCTCCCGGCCGTAATCCTGTCGCTGTCCATCGGCCCGTGGCCGGCGCAGGCGGAGGAATCCCGGATCACGGGCGAGGTGGAGGTGGGCGGCCAGATCTTCCCGGATGGGCCTGGTGAGACGGACCGGGGCAAGTTTGAGGAATACCGGGATGTCCCGTCCGGGATTTATCTGGAGTCGTTCCGCCTGAGATATGACAGCGCGGATCGCGGGTACTCGGTGGATCTTCGTGCCTCGGGCGTCGGGGAGGAGGATCAGAACCTTTGGCTGCGCAGCCAGCGGACGGGCCGGTACGCCTTCGAATTTGAGTGGGACCAGATCCCGCATGTCTTTAGCAATACGGCCAGAACGCACTACCAGGAGACCTCGAGGGGTGTTTATGAGCTGCCCGACCTGCTGCAGACCACGATGCAGGCTTCCCCTTTGCCGGCCACGCTGGAGAGCTTCTTGAATTCGGCCTCCGACCTGAATCTCAGGACCCGCTGGGACAAGGCCCGTTTTCTGGTGCTTTCAGCCCCGGGGACCCGGATGGGATTTGAAATCGAATACACACAGACCCGCAAGCGCGGCGAGCGGCCGATCGGGACCACATTCTTTTTCTTCAATCAGGTGGAGCTCCCGGAACCGGTCGATCAAACCGTTCATGATTTGAATTTCGCCGGAAACCTGTCGGGCGAAGGCTGGCAGGCCCGGATGAGCTACCACCTGTCCCTTTTTGAAAACGACGTGGACGTCATGGTCTGGGATAATCCCATCCGTTCGACCGATGCCATCGGAGGATCCTCGCGGGGACGGCTGGACCTCCCGCCCGACAACATCGCCCACACCGTGAACCTTTCCGGCGGGATCGTCCTGCCCCTTCGAAGTCGGCTCACGACGAATCTGGCCTACGGTTTGAGATATCAGGACGACTCATTCGTTCCGCACACGATTAATTCGGCGATCGTGGATCCGACCCTGATCTTGCCCGCCCAGAGCCTGGATGGGGAGGTTCATACGCGCCTGGCCGAGCTGCGCTGGGTGAGCCGTCCTCTGGAGGATCTATCGGTCAATCTTCGCTACCGGTTTTACGACTACTACGATGACACAACCGAATTGACCTTCCCCGGTCATGTCCGGACGGATACCTTTCTCCTCAGCACCGAGTCCGCCACCAGCGGCCGGTTCAGTTATTACACGCACGAGGCCGGCGTCGAATTCGGCTGGCAGGCGGCAGGGCCCCTTTCCGTTTCCGTCGGGTACGATTGGGAGCGGTGGAACCGCAGCGATGCGCATCGGGAGGCCCCCACGTCGGACGAGCATACGCCGAGCATCTCGGCTGATTACACTCCCTTTGACTGGGTGCTCGTGCGTGCTTCCTACGCCCGATCCTGGAGACGGATCGATGCCTACAATACCTTCGCGCACCTGTCGCATACCATCGGGGAGGATGTGGGTCCGACCACAGCCCAGGCCCAGGATATCCGCCTCCGAAAGTACGATGAGGCGGAGCGCGACCGGCACCGCGTCGATCTCTTCGCGGAGTTAATGCCGACGCCAACCCTTTCGGTGACACCGACCCTGGGGTATCGGGATGATGACTACAAGGAGTCGACCTTCGGCCTGCAGGATGACCGCAGCTGGGCAACGGGCTTGGACGTATCCTGGAGCCCGAACGCATCGGTCAGTATTTTCACCGGCTATGTGCGGGAGGTCTTCGACGCGCGGCAGCATTCGCGGTATCGGGAGCCCCCCGCCCAGCTTCAAAACGCCACCTATGAATGGATCGCCGAGAC
>CAYGBP010000018.1:0-7693 GCA_964348105.1 uncultured Nitrospirota bacterium | reverse complement strand
TGAGGTTGTCGGGCAACTATTCCCGCGCGATCGGCAAGATGACGGCGTTTAATCCCGTCGTCCCCAGCGGCGGAACGGGAGCGCAGAATACCTCCGCCACCGCCCAGGATTTCCCGGAGGTCGAGGACCATCTGTTCCAGCTGGAGGCCTCCGTGCGATACCGGATGACGCCGGCCTGGTTCTTCAGGATCCGTTATCTGATGGAAAAATTCGATCTGGACGACTTCCGGACGGATCGGATCCAGCCCTTCATGGGAAATATCGATCCTTCGTCCGGCACCAGCATCTATCTGGGAGCGCAGGCCCGCGACTACACGGCCCATGTCGTCGGCCTGACGATCGGGTACCGTTTCTGATGCGGGAAACGGGCCGTCTGCGTAGAGGGTCTCCCGTGGCGCGTTGGATTCACATGATCCGCACAGCCGGGTGTATGGTCCTTCTCCTCATCGTGGTGCCGAGTGCCGCGCCGCCCGGTTGGGCCGGGAATTCGTGCGTCGATTGTCATCGCCGATCCGAGACGATCCGGGAACTGCCGGCCTGGTATCAGGACCAGTTCATTCATTGGTACGGCTCGGTGCACGCCAAAAAGGGGGTGACGTGCGATAAATGCCATGGGGGGGATCCGACCCGCGCCGGGAAGAAACCGGCGCATCAGGCTTTGAAGCCCGTCACGGACTCCCAAAGCCCCGTTTACTTCAAAAACCTTCCCGAGACCTGTGGCGCCTGTCATCGGGGCGTTTACCGGCAATTTATTCAAAGCCGGCATTACAAGAACCTCAAGGAAGACCGCCTCGGTCCCACCTGTACCACCTGTCACGGATTCCAAATGGACATCGGCGGTGTGGCGCCGATTCAGTTGGCGGGCCGCTGCACCGTCTGCCATAATGCCCGGTCGGGAAACAAACCCCAGGTCGCGGATCAAACCCGCCATGCGCTGGAGGAAGTGGCGCGAACCGAGCACGCGATCCTGCGGTCCGGTCTGGCGATCGAGCTGCTCGCCGAACCGGGTGGCGACACCCCAGCGATGCAAGCCCGGCTCGATGCGCTGCGCCAACGCCTGCGGGCAACGGGAGAATTGTGGCACACCTTTAACCTGAATGCATTTGAGAAGGAATTGGCTCAAATTCAGGCGCAGGCGCAGAAGGTGTTTGAGGAAGCCGCCGCCGGGAAACGGGAGAAGAAATGACCGTGGACTTGACCGGTGCGATAGCAGTGTGTGCTGGTGATCGATAAAGAGACCGGGTCAGTGTCTGCTTTCCGTCGCAACGCATTGGGCCCGTTGATTCGGCACCCGCGGGGGTTGCCGGTGGCCTGATATCCGGGCTCCTCGTGATTCAGGCTAACCCCTCAAGGCCCTGGAACAGGCGCGGGTGGAAAGGTGATTCGGTCGATCGTTCATGCGTTCAGCGTCTTTCGCCGGGTTGACAGGCCCCAGAAGGTGTTCGTTTTTTGCGCCCTGGTGCTGATCGCCGCCATCTTGTCCCTTTCCTTCCGTGCCGATGGAAGAGCGGCCGAACCCCATACCTGTCTGGTCTGCCATCAGGATTCGGATCTTACCAAAATAGAAGACAATCAAACGATTTCCCTTTATGTGGATCCTGAGCTATTTCTGCGGTCCGTTCATGGAGGACAGGACTGCAACGCCTGTCACGCGGATGCGGATTCAATTCCGCACGCCTCTGAGTTAAATCCCGTTCGCTGCGAAGGTTGCCATGCCCGGGCCGGCCGGGATCATGCGGCCAGTATTCATGGAATTTCCCGTGGGGAAGCGGGAACCCGTGCCGCGGCTTGCAAGGACTGCCACGGTCATCACGATATCCAGCCGGTCGGCGATTCGCGTTCCCGTGTGTACCCTCTGAATTTGCCGAGGACCTGCGCGAAATGCCACGCAACCCCAGAGCTTGCCCGGCGCGAAGGTCTCCTGGATCGCAATGTTTACGAGCTCTATATGGACTCGGTCCACGGCCGCGCCCTGACGCAAGCCGGACTTCTCGTGGCCGCACATTGCTCGAGTTGCCATGGTGATCATGATATTCTCCCCTCCACGGACTCCCGTTCGCGCGTTTACCGCTCCAATATTCCCGAGACCTGCGCCGGCTGCCACGCCGGCATTTTAGATGCCTACCGGGGAGGCATTCACGGCCGTCTGGCCGAAGCGGGCTGGTTCTCGGCCCCGGTCGGCATCGATTGCCATACGGCGCATGACATCCACAGGACCGAGATGGAGGCCTGGAAGCTGGACATCGTCAGGGAATGCGGGACATGCCATGGGGAGTCTGAACGGACATTTCGAGACACCTTTCACGGGCAGGTTACCACCCTGGGATTTACACGAGTGGCCCGCTGCTCGGATTGCCATGGATCGCACGATATTCTGCCGGCGAGTGATCCGCAATCAAGCATCTATCGGGATAATCTTGTCGCCACTTGCGGCAAGTGTCATGCGAAGGCCAATCTGAACTTTGTTCGTTATGATCCCCACGCCGATCCCAAGGACAAAGGTCGCAACCCGGTCCTCTTTTACGCGTCGTTTTTCATGAGGTCATTGCTGGTGGGTGTTTTTGGGTTCTTCGGGTTGCATGCACTGATGTGGGCTCTCAGGGCGATGATCGAGCGAGGAAGACAGAGATGGGACAAGCCCCGGGATGCGGAATCGGGGTATTTTTTCCGCTTTTCCCTGGGACAGCGGCTGCTTCACGGATTTTTGATGCTCAGCTTTTTGGGTCTGGTCGGAACCGGTATGCCGCTTCTCTATAGCGATTCGGGATGGGCCGTGTGGATTGCACATGCAATGGGCGGCTTCGGCGTCATGGGCGTTTTTCACCGATTTTTTGCCCTGATTCTGACCGTGATCTTCACCTTCCATCTGGGCCATGTCATTTACCGGATGATCGTCCGCCGGGAGAAGGGTTTGCTTTGGGGTCCGGAATCCCTGGTTCCACAGCCCAAAGACTTTGCGGATTTTTACCGAAATCTGTTATGGTTCCTTGGAACGGGTCCCCGGCCCCGTTTTGGGCGTTACGCCTATTGGGAGAAGTTTGATTATTTTGCCGTATTCTGGGGAATGGCAATTATCGGGTCGTCCGGTTATTTGCTCTGGTTTCATGGATTCTTTTCCAACTGGATTCCCGGCTGGTGGTTCAATGTGGCCTTGCTGGTTCACGGCGAGGAGGCCCTTTTGGCCGCCGGTTTTATCTTTACGATCCACTTTTTCAATACACACCTTCGACCCGAAAAATTTCCGATGGATTTGGTAATCTTCACCGGACGGATCGGGGAGGTGGAACTGCGCCACGAGCGCCCTGAGGAGTATGCGCTTCTCTCAGGCTCGGGACGATTATCGGCGGTGCGGGCAGACCCCCCTCAGCGGTGGCTGAAGAATTTCGGCAGGGTGGTGGGGCTGACTGCCTTGTCGGCCGGTATTGTGCTTCTTTTCCTAATTCTCATCGCCATTTTCGGGAGGTAGATCTGCATGGAACCTGCGTCCGGGAACCGTAAATCGGTGCTTTTCAGAAACTGGATTTCCTTGATCGGCATGGGTCTTGCGTTGTTCAGCCTGTCGGCCATCCTGTTCATGCTGCTGGCGGATCTTTTTGGCGTGGGCGCCAAGGCCTATATGGGGATCTTCGCTTATATCATCCTGCCTGCAATAATGTTGCTGGGAATCCTGGTCATCCCGATCGGAATGCTGGCTGAGCGATGGAGACGGCCGCCCGCGGGGGAAGTTTCACGATTCCCCAGGATTGACCTGAACATTTCGCGCCACCGCAACGCCTTCATGATCTTCATCGGTCTGATGGTGTTGTTCCTGGTATTGACCGGCGTCGGGAGCTACCGTGCCTACCAGTTTACCGAATCCGTGACCTTCTGCGGCTTGGTGTGCCATTCCGTAATGAAGCCTGAGTACACGGCCTATCAGGCGTCGCCTCACGCCAGGGTTACCTGCGCGGAATGTCACGTGGGGCCCGGTGCGGGATGGTATGTTCGCTCCAAGCTGTCAGGCACCTATCAGCTGTATGCCGTCACCTTCAATCGGTTCCCGCGCCCGATTCCAGCCCCGATTAAGAACCTCAGGCCGGCCCAGGAGACCTGCGAGCAGTGCCACTGGCCAGAGAAATTCTGGGGGGATCGTTTCAAGGTCATATCTCACTTTGGCCTGGACGAGAAAAATTCCCTCGGGCAGCTGAAGATGCTGATCCGAACGGGCGGCGGGAGCCCGGCAACGGGATTGACAACCGGTATTCACTGGCATATGAATATCATGAACGAGGTGTGGTATATCGCCACGGATCCGCGCCGCCAGGTGATTCCCTGGGTCAGGGTCAAGGATATGCAGGGGCGGGTGACCGAGTATCAATCCCGGGACGCTTCGCTGACCCCGGAAGAGATCGCGAAGGCCGAAAAGCGGCGGATGGACTGCATCGACTGTCATAACCGACCCAGCCACATTTTCTTCTCGCCGAATGAGGCCGTGGATCGTTCGCTCCTGGCTCAACGGATCGATCAGGGGATTCCTTATATCAAGAAGAAGGCGGTCGAGGTGCTGGCCAGGCCCTATGCTACTAGCGAGGAGGCGCGGGAAACGATTGCCACATCCCTGGACTCTTTTTATTACACCCAATATCCCGACTTCTATGGACGAGAGCGAGAGGCCATTCGCGAATCCATCGGCGAAATACAACGGATCTATGCGACGAATTTCTTCCCGGAGATGCAAGTAGACTGGCGAACCCACCCCAACAATGCCGGTCATTTCTACTCCCCGGGCTGTTTTCGCTGCCATGACGGGCAGCATGTCAGTCCCGAGGGCAAGATCATCCGCAAGGATTGCGACATCTGCCACTTGATTTTCGGACCGGAGGATGGGGCGCAGCTCATAGAATCAGAGAAAGCCCAGGGCTTCCGGCATCCGATCGATATCGGTGACCTGCAGGAAGTCACCTGCAGCGACTGTCACACCGGCGCACCCGGTTTCTGACTTTGAATCTTTACGACTGGCATCCTTTTATCGCGGGCTGCGGATCTGACCGTGGGAACCGGGATAGGGGCCGATTGTCTATCAATTTAGACGGTGCTGACTTTCGTCATAAAACCAATTGATTGCTATCAGCAAAGTCGATCCCCGGCGATGGTGAGCAACCGATGACTGTCTAGAATCATAGACGATGCCGCAATAGTCTGGCCCAATGGCGGACTCCTATCCGACTGCCTGATTTTCCCATCCTTGCTATATGATTCCCTTGAATATTGAGGGGGTCTGCTCGGCCCTTAGGTCCCATTCACGACCATGCTCTTCGTGGCATGGCGATTGCACAAGTTTGAATCTGAATTTATACAGTTCCCAGCTTCCCGAGTTTTCAAGTTTTTTCATTAATATCAAAGAGGTGCGTCTGGACAGGCGGAGGGGACGTCATGCAAAATCGTAACGGATTGATCGGCGTCGATGACCTGAGGGCATCGCTCCAGGAGGATCGCTCGGGTCGCTTGGGGGGGTTGTGGGGTCGCGGGTTGAACCGGCGTGATTTCCTAAAACTGTGCGGCATGACGGCCACCATCCTGGGTCTCTCACAGAGCTGGGTGCCGAGGATTGCCGAGGCATTGGAAGGGGCGGTCGCGCGCAGGCCGTCGGTGGTGTGGCTCAATTTCGCTTCGGATACGGGTTGCACCGAGGCGCTCATCAAGGCCAACTACCCCAATGTCGCCCAGTTGATCCTGGAGACCCTCAGCATGGATTTCAATGAGACCATCATGGCCGCGGCGGGTACTCAGGCCGAGGAAATCCTTCACGGACTGCTGAAGCGAGGCGACTATATCCTCGTCATCGAAGGTGCCATTCCGACCAAGAGGGGGTACGGGATGATCGCCCGTCGCGATATGATCGACATCGGCCGGGATTTTGCGGAGAAGGCCAAGGCCATCATCGCGGTGGGGAGCTGTGCCACCTGGGGAGGCGTGCCGGCCGGGGATCCAAACCCGGCGGGGCTCGAGGGGGTTCGCGAGGCGCTGGGCGTGAACTGCATCAACCTGGATCTCTGCCCGGTCAATGAGGGAATTCTGGTTGCCACAATTACGGATTATCTGCTGCACCAGCGGATTCCCGAGCTGGACAGCTCGGGCCGGCCCAAGATCTTTTATGGCCAGACGGTGCACGATCAGTGCGAGCGAAGGGCTCACTTCGAGGCGGGACGGTTCGTGGAGCATTTCGGCAGCAGGGAAGAGGAGCTGGGGTACTGCCTTTACAAGGTGGGATGCAAAGGGCCGGACACATACGCCAACTGCTCCAAGTTCCGGTATAACGACCGGGTGAGCTGGTGCATCGGAGCCGGGGCCCCCTGTATCGGGTGCGCCGAGCATGGCTGGGTCGATAAATTCGCGGGGTTCTATGAGCGGCTTCCGGAGGTCAGCATTCCCGGGATCGGAGGCGTTGAGGCCGGTGCCGACAAGATCGGAATGATCGCTGGCGCGGCCACGGTCGCCGGCATCGCCGCCCACGCGATCGGCACGGCGGCAAAGGGACGATTCACGCAAGAAGGGCCCCGACCAGAAAAGGAAGGGGCGCCGCCTGAGGAAGGAAAGGAGGAAAGATGAGCCGCATCGTCATCGATCCGATTACCCGAATCGAGGGGCATCTGGCGCTCGAGGTGGAGGTCGAGGCCGGAAAGGTCAAGGACGCCTGGACCTCCGGCACGTTGTTTCGGGGATTTGAGATCGTCCTTAAAGGGCGGGATCCCCGGGATGCCTACCACATCACGCAGCGCATCTGCGGCGTCTGCCCGACCTCTCATGCCCACGCGGCGGCCCTCTGTCTGGAGGATGCGGCCGGAATCCATCCGCCGGAAATGGGCCGCCTGGTTCGCAACATGGTCGAAGGCGCACAGTTCCTTCATTCCCACATCCTGTGGTTTTACCACCTGGCGGCCTTGGATTTCGTGGATGTGGTAGATGCGCTGAAAGCGGAGCCGAAGGAGCAATACTTCAAGGATGTTCAGGCGAAACTGCGCCGATTTGTGGAAAGCGGCCAACTGGGGCCCTTCGCGAACGCCTATTGGGGGCACCCGGCCTACAAGCTGCCCCCCGAGATCAACCTGGTGGCGGTTGCCCATTACCTGGAGGCCCTGGATAAGCAGGCTCAGGCCTCCCATATATCGGCAATCTTCGGCGGGCGCATGCCGATGACCATGACCACGCCGGCCGGCGGTTCCGTTCATATTCCGACGATCGATGATATGGCCAATTTGAGGCCCCGGCTGCTCGAAATACAAGATTGGGTGAACCGGGTCTTCATCCCGGATGTCCTGGCCGTGGCCCCCTACTACCTGGACTATGCCCAAATCGGAAAAGGCCCCGCAAATTTTCTGGCCTGGGGAGTATTTGACGATCCATCCTTTGCCATCAACAAAAGGCTCCTGCCCAGCGGGATTGTTATGAACGGCCGCCTCGAGGCGACGGAGGTGGACGAACGCCGGGTTACGGAAGATGTGACGCATGGCTGGTACAAGGATGGCGCTCCGTTGCATCCCAGCGTCGGAGTGACGGAGCCTGAGTTCACGCGTTGGGATGTTGAGAACAAATACTCCTGGGCGAAGGCGCCACGTTATGGGGATAAGCCGATGGAGGTGGGCGCCCTGGCCCGGATGATGGTGGCCTATCTCAAAGGTCAACCCGCGGCCCGTCAATTGATCGACGGCACGTT
>CAYGBP010000017.1:4324-30687 GCA_964348105.1 uncultured Nitrospirota bacterium | reverse complement strand
AAGCTGCAGGAGCAGGGCTCTGGCCCTGCGAGCCGAAATCTCGGCGTGGCGGCGGCCGTGCTCCGTATACCCGATCGCCTCCATGTACTTGTCCGCCATCTCCAGATAGATATCGGTCTTCGGGTGATTTCTCACGTCCTCAAGCTTCACGATTGGCATACCGTCCCCTTTCTGGCGCGGCCCAGGGCTCCTTGTTCGGGGGTTCCCCTGCTCCGATTACCCTCCATCTTCCTTGCGCAGGTCGGAAATATGATCACGGACGACTCGAACCTTGACATTGTCCGCCACCTGAAGCGTGATAATGTCCTTCGAAATATTCATGACGGTGCCCAGAATCCCGCTGGAAGTGACCACCCGATCGCCCTTCTTAAGGGCATTCAGCATCGCACGATGCTTTTTCTGTCGGCGTTGCTGAGGCAGGATCAGCAAGACGTAAAAGAGCACGAAGATCAGGATAAACGGAAGAAGACTGGTCAGGAAAGCCCCGGCCCCGGGAGGGCTTGCCGCCGGGGCGTCCTGGGCCATCACCAAGGAAACGAACTGCATCATGATAACCTCCATCGAACTATACGAGGGTTGAAATAATGCCTCTTTCTTTCATCTCGTGCTGCGGGGAAAAAGCGCATCGTGGGACGGTCTTTCAATGGCAGACTCCCTCGCGCTGGGCGTAGAAACTTTCGCGGAAGGCTTCCAGTTTTCCTTCCTCAATTGCCCGGCGCAGCCCCCGCATCAGTCCCAGGTAATACGAGAGGTTGTGAATCGTATTGAGCCGTGCCGACAGGATCTCTCCGCTCACGAATAGGTGTCGCAGGTAGGCCCTGCTGAAATTCCTGCAGGTGTAGCATCCGCAGTGCGCATCCAGAGGATCCTCATCCGAGGCATACTGGGTGTTCTTGATCACCACCCGCCCCGTTGAGGTAAACAGCCAGCCGGTCCTCGCATGACGGGTCGGCATGACGCAATCGAACAGGTCGGCGCCTCGAATCACCCCTTCCACCAAATCCTCCGGGGTACCGATTCCCATCAGGTACCGCGGCCGGTCCCCGGGAAGGAGGGGCAGAACGGCGTCCAGGACCTCCCCTCTCATCTCCCGCGTCTCCCCCACCGACAGCCCGCCCACGGCGTATCCGTCGAAACCGATCCCGACCAGTTCACGCACTCCCCGCTCGCGAAGTTCGGGGTAGCAGCCTCCTTGTACGATGCCGAACAGGGCCAGGTCATCCCTGGCCCGTGCCTCACGGCACCGGCGCGCCCACCGCAGCGTTCTTTCGAGAGCCGCCCGGGCCTCCGCAAAGCCGACGGGGTAGGAAATGCATTCGTCGAACGCCATGATGATATCCGCCCCCAGCTCCTCCTGAATCCGGATCGACCGCTCCGGTGAAATAAAGTGATCCGATCCGTCCAGGTGAGACTGGAAGAGCACCCCCTCCTCCGACACCTTCCGAAGCTTCGCGAGGGAAAGCACCTGAAACCCGCCGCTGTCCGTCAGGATCGGCCGGTTCCACGACATGAATCGGTGCAGGCCCCCGAGGTCGGCGATCAGCCTTGATCCCGGCCTGAGGTAGAGATGATAGGCGTTGGCCAGGATCATCCCGGCGCCCAGGTCTTCCAGTTCCGCCGGTGTCATCGCCTTGACGGTGCCCCCCGTGCCGACCGGCAAAAAGGCGGGGGTGTCCACCAACCCGTGGCTCGTCGAAATCCGTCCTGTCCGCGCGGCGCTCCCCGGATCCCGCCTTTCTACCAAAAACTGCAATGTCACAATCCCTTCCTGATGCCTACATCCGGCGCGGAGCGCCGACCCCCAGCAGCTCCAGCGCATTAGCAAGCACGACCCTCACCCCGAACGCCAGGGCCAGCCTCGCCTGCGACAGAGCCGGGTCGTCCACCAGGATCCGATGGTGGTAGTAGTAGTTGTGCCAGGCGGCCGCCACTTCCTGAAGGTAAAAAGTCAGTCTGTGCGGTTCCAGCGCCTTTGCGCTCGACCCCACCAGGCCCGGATAGAGCGAGAGCTGTTTGATCAATCCAATCTCTTCGGGCAGCTTGAGTCCTTCCAGGCTGATCTCCTCCGGTTTGCCCAGGGCCAAGCCCTGCCTGGCGGCCGTCTCCTCGAGGCTGCAAACCCTTGCATGGGCATATTGTACATAATAGACCGGATTCTCGCTCGACTGGCGCTTGGCCAGTTCCAGATCAAAGTCCAGCGGGCTGTCGCATCGACGCATCAGAAAAATGAAACGGGCCGCGTCCCGGCCCACCTCCTCAACCACCTCGCGCAGCGTCACGAACTCTCCCGCCCGGGTTGACATGGCAACCGGCTTGCCCTCCCGCAACAGGTTGACAAGCTGGACCAGCAGAATCTGCAGATCATCGGGGCGCCGGCCCAGGACCTCGACCCCCGCCTTCATCCGGGGGATGTAACCGTGATGATCTGCCCCCCAGATATCGATCACCCGGTCGAACCCCCGGGCGAATTTCTGCTCATGATAGGCGATGTCCGAGGCGAAATAGGTCAGGCGCGAGTCACTTCGCCGGACCACCCGGTCCTTGTCGTCGCCGAAATCGGTAGTCCGCAACCACAGGGCGCCATCTCCTTCATAAATATACCCTTTTTTTTGAAGATCCGCCAGAACGCGCTCCACCACCCCGTCGTCATAAAGGCTGCGCTCGCTGACCCAGGTGTCGAAACGGATACCGAATCTTGCCAGGTCCCTTTGAATCTCCTTGAGCAGGTAGCCCTTGGCGAATTCTGCAAAGATGGAAGGATCGTCGCGTTGGATGGCTTCCCTCACGGCAGTCGCCTCCTGCAGGGAAAGCTCCTGCGCAATCGCGGCAATATAGCCACCCTGATAGCATCCCTCCGGAAGGGGCTTGGAGCGCTCGGCGGGCGTGGCGCGAAGGGAGTGAAAGCGAAGCTGCACGGAGCGTCCCAGGGTCTCCATCTGCGTTCCGGCGTCGTTCACGTAATATTCGCGGCAAACCGAGTGTCCGGTCGCCTCGAGGAGATTGGCCATCGCATCCCCCACCGCTCCCCCGCGCCCATGCCCGACATGGAGGGGGCCGGTCGGATTGGCGCTGACGAATTCGATCATGACCTTTTGCCCCTCGCCCGCGGTGGACCTCCCATAGGCGCGGCCGCCTTTCAGGATTTCTCTGAGAACGTCGTACCAGTAGCCGTCGCTGAGGTAGACATTGATGTAGCCGGGCCCGGCCGTCTCGATCTTCTCGATCAATGCCGGATTGGGCCTGATGTTATCCACGATCGCCTTGGCGATTTCCCTGGGGGAGCGACGCTCCGTGGCGGACAGCCCCATGGCTACGGGCGTGGCCAAATCACCCTGCCCTTCCCGCTTCGGAATCTCGAAGGTAATCTCCGGGAATGAATCCAGGCGGAGCTTGCCGTCGGCCTTCGCCTTTTTCAGTGCTTCCAATACGAGCTGATGGATGGTCTCCTGCAATTTCCGGCCTCAAAGTCACCAATTTTCAAGCAAAAATTAAACCTCTAGTATATCGAAATGATTTGAAAAGTCAATGATCTCTGCGTCTGATCCCGTTCTTTTTTTTCGTCCCGGCCCCGCGATGGGAGCCTGGCAGGCCCGAAGATTGACAAAGGGGCACAGGCAGGCTAAAATCAGAATGGTTTTTCGGAAACCGCCGTTCGATCGGCTCCTTTTAGCCCTCACCCGGATACCCAACCAAGCATGGGGCGAACCCAAATTCATTCCAAAGGCTATGTCATGAGAAGGGTCGGCGTGGTTGCCAAGCCACATTCTCCGGATACTGGCAAGGTTTTAAGCCAGTTGATTCCCTGGCTGGAGAAACAGGACAAAGAGGTCTTCATTGATCCGGACACCGCGGAGGCCATGAAGAAAGGCGAGCGGCCGGCCAAGGTGTACAGAAAATCGGAGATCCCCTCCTTGGCAGACGCCATCATCGTCCTGGGGGGAGACGGCACGCTGCTCTCCGTGGCCCGGCTCGTGGGCGGCAAGGACATCCCGATTATCGGTGTCAATCTCGGAGGGCTGGGTTTTTTGACCGAAGTCACCCTGGAAGAGACCTACGCAACCCTGGACAAGCTTTTCAAGGGTGAATTTGTTTCGGATCCGCGCCTGCTTCTCAAGGCCTTTGTTTACCGGCAGGGAGAACGGGTGGCGCAGTCCCTGTGCCTGAACGACACCGTGGTCAGCAAGGGCACCCAGGCCAAGATGATTCGGCTGGAAATATTCACCAACGGGCAATTCGTCACCTCCCTGCGGGGGGACGGGCTGATTGTTGCCACCCCGACCGGCTCTACCGCCTATTCGATGTCGGCGGGCGGGCCGATCGTCAATCCGTCCGTGGACGCGCTCGTCCTGACCCCCGTCTGCCCGCATACCCTGACCAACCGGCCCGTCGTGGTCCCGGCACGGGCCAAGGTCGAGGTTATCCTCAAGAGCAGGGACGAGGGGACGATGGTCACTTTCGACGGGCAGGTCGGATTCACGCTGAGACCGGAGGACGTGGTGGAAATCGAAGCATCGGAGCATAAGATCATCCTGGCCCGCGCGCCGGACCGCAATTATTACGAAATCTTACGAACCAAGCTGAAATGGGGGGAGGAGTAAAGGGTTTCGGTCCTGCTTCACGGCACTCCCCTGATCCGATCCATTCGATGACGATCGACTATCGCCTCCTGGCAACGGCTCTCATTTTCTTCGCGATCCCGGTGTCCCCCGTCTCGGCCGATTCCCCGCCTCGACAGGATTCCGACTTCGGCAAGCTGATCAGGGTACCCGACGCGCGGGTGGCACAGTCTCCGGCGTCTCCCGGCTCCCCCGAAAGCCTGCCCCCTGATTTTCGGCCTTCATATCTCTTTCCCCAATTCTGGACCACCTGGTCCATTGGAGCCCTGGTCCGGGCCATTGGGGTCGACTCCCAACATCTCTGGGTCGGCACCACCGACGGGGTCATTCGCTATCGGCGAAAGGACGAGGCACAAACGATCTTTACGGCGCGTGACGGGCTCTTGAGCAACATCATTCTGACCATTCACCCGACGGGCGACGACCGAAAGGGTCCCCCGGGAGGGGCATGGATCGGGACCTATGGCGGCGGATTGAGTCATTTCGACGGCCAGAGCTGGAAGACCTACACCCCATACGGCCGGGGGGTCACCACGGCCTACGGCCCGGATTGGAAGGCGTACGGGCCCGGGGAGGGTCTGGGCGATCTCTGGGTCTATGACATCGCGTACGACCCCCGCGGCACGCTCTGGGTGGCCACTTGGAAGGGGGTCAGCCGATTCGATGGCAAGTCCTTTAAGACCTTTACCACGCAGGACGGCCTTGTAGACCCCTGGGTTTATACCCTGAGCCCAGGGCCCGACGGCACCTTTTGGTTTGGTACGGAGGGCGGCGTCACCTATTACGACGGCCGCCGCTGGAAGAGCTGGACGCACCGGGACGGGCTGGGGGCCGCCGTTTCACCCGAGGAAGACTCGCCCGCGATCCGCTATCCGGCACCCGTTCCGCATCATCAGAAGGAGCCAAAGCAGGTCCAGACCTCCAATCCCAACTACGTCCTCTCATCGGTCATTGATCGGGAGGGAAGCATCTGGTTCGGAACCTGGGGAGCCGGTCTGGCAAGATTCGACGGTAAGCATTGGAAAAACTTCACGAAAAAGGATGGCCTCCCCGGCAATATCATCAACGCCCTGACCCTCGATCGCGATGGCGTCCTCTGGATCGGAACGGACGGGGGCGTCAGCCGGTACGACGGAAAGCGGTTCACCAACTACGACCGGGCCAGCGGGCTGCTCAACGACATGGTCTACGCCATCGTGATCGACGAGCAAAACCACAAATGGTTCGGTTCCTACGGATATCTCACCCGTTTCACGGGCCCCTGACGGCCCGCCCCCGGCCGGTCGCCCGGCGCACGAATTCCTTTGACAAACCCGCCTAAAATATGATAAATTGGCCATCTCTGCCGGTTTGACCGGCATCCGTTCCCTGTTTTGTGCGGGGTCCCGGCATCGGACTAGGCCACCCGGCAATTTCGGTCCAAGCGGCCTAGTCCTTCGTTTTTCTGGGGGAAAGGGGACCGGAAAATAAGCGGATTGTCGTTTTTCGATGGCGATGATGCCTAACCACCGCACTTTACTGGATTGACCGCGTTCACCGATTCGAACCGTCCTGCTAGATTGGGTTTCCGTGGGGAGCGCCGTCGTTTGAAAACGCTAGGCGAACCACCGCTCATCAGGAGGCAGTAGGCATGAGTCCCGAAAAGAAATCGCACCACCTGGTCCTCGTCGTTGGAGCCGGCCCGGCCGGTTTGCAGGTTGCCAACATCCTGTCCAAGGACGGTCACACGGTCGTCATTCTGAATCGCGACGCCAAAATCGGGGGACTGGCCGAGTACGGCATCTTTCCCAGCAAGCACCGCCTGAGAACCGGCCTGAAAAAAAGCTACTGGGAAATTCTCCGACGCCCCAATGTGCACTACTACGGAAATGTGACGGTCGGAATCGATCAGCCGCTCAAGATCGAAGACCTGCAGGCCCTGTCCCCGGGGGCGCTGGTCATCGCCACCGGGGCGCAGGGCACGAAGACCATCGGGGTCAGCGGCGAGGATGCGGCCGGGGTTTTTCATGCCAAAGATCTCGTTTATCATTACAATCAACTTCCCGGCTTCAGTGAACGGCCCTTCGACATCGGCCAAAAAGTGGCCGTGATCGGGATCGGCGACGTCATGGTGGACATCGCCCATTGGCTGATCCGATACCGGAAGGTCCGGGAGGTTACCGCGATCGTCCGACGGGGTCCCGCCGAGCGAAAGTACAATCCCAAGGAAATCCGTGCCGTCTGCGCGAACATCGGGCGCGAGGACCTGCAAAAGGAGTTCGATCGCATCGGTCCCCGCCTGGAGCAGGCGGGGCAGAACCCGGCCCAGATCCTCAAGGAGATGGAGGCCGAGCTGGTCAAATGCGTGCCGGCGGTAAGCGACAGTCGGATGAAATTCCACTTTCTCTCCTCTCCCGTCCGGGTGCTGGTGGATCAGGCGAACCGGACCCGCGCATTGGAGTTGGAGGATACCCGTCTGGAACGGCGGGGAGAGGACTACGCCTGCGTCGGGTTGAAACAGACCCACGAATTTCCGTGTGATACCGTCATCTTTGCCGTCGGAGACCGGGTCGATCCCAACCTCGGGCTTCCCATCAAGGGCGGCAATTTCCTGACCAATCCCCAGTCCAGCGGCAATGATCCCGATGATTCCCTGTTTCAGGTTTACGACGACAAGACGGGCAAGGTTCGCGAAGGATTGTTCGTGGCGGGTTGGGCTCGAAACGCCAGCGTAGGCCTGGTCGGAATCGCCAAGAGAGACGGAGATTGGTCCAGCGAGGTGGTCAAGCGCTACCTGGCGGGACGGAGCGCTCCCGAGTCCGGCTCGATTCAAGCCGTGATTGGAAAACTCGACCGGCTGATCACCGACCGACGGCCCGAGGCGGTCAGAAAATCCGATCTGGAGATCCTGTCCCAGATTGAAGCAGAACAGGGTAAACTGCGCGGCGTTGAGGAATTCAAGTTCGCCACCAACGCCGAGATGCTGGCGGCCATCCATGAGCGCAAGCGCTCGGAGACCCCGGCCAAGGTTTAATCCAGATGCAAAACCCGTCCGCCGACCCCACTCAGGCTCCCCTCAAAAAGTTTCTGGAGGCCTTCCCGGCCGGTCCGCTGGGCGTAGAGGAAGCGGCTATCGACCACCTCCCCGGCCGCTGTCTGGCGGAGGATATCAAGGCCCCGTCTGATTCCCCGCCCTATTCCCGATCAATCATCGAGGGTTATCTGGTCAATATCTCAGAAACGGAAGCGGCCTCCGATCAGAATCCCGTGGTGATGAGGATCGCGGGCAGAATCGATCCCGGTCAGTCCGGCATCAAGGCGGTCAAACCCGAAACCGCCTTCGAGGTTGTGACCGGCAGTTATGTCCCGCCGACGGTCGGCCTGGGCGTGGTGCGGATGATGGAGGCCGCGCGCGAGGGAGAGCAGATCACCGTTCGCAAGCCGGTTCAGGACGGCTCCAATCTGGAGCAGCAGGGCTGTGAGGTGAAGAAAGGCGCCACCGTCATGCGCAAAGGGCGGCGGATCCAGCCGGAGGACATCACGGCCCTGGCCGGTCTTGCCGTGCTGACGGCCCAGGTGGCGCGGCTTCCCCGAGTGGCAATCTTCTCCTCCGGGAACGAGGTCATCCCCCCGACGCAACCCATGAAACCCGGAATGATCTGGGATGCCAATTCGTACGGTCTCTCCGCCCTGGTCACGGCGGAGGGAGGGGAGCCCCAGTTCATGGGAATCATGAAGGATGATTTCGACGTTTTCAAGGACCACCTCAAGCGCGCCTTGGCGGATGCCGACATGATCCTGATTTCGGGAGGCACGGCAGTCGGCGGCAGAGACTTCATCGCCGACCTGATTCAGAGCCTGGGCCCTCCGGGTGTGGTGGTCAACGGGGTGCCCATGCGCGGGGGCAAACCGCTCGTCATGGGGATCGTGGGTCAGAAGCCCATCGTTTGCGTGGCGGGGCATCCCCCCGAAGCCGTGAGGGGTTTTCAAATCTTTGGGCGGCCGGCCCTGTCGAGACTCCTCGGCGAAACCGAACCGGCCTGACGGCTCACCCTTGCGCCGAGAGGCCGGGCGTCCTTTGCGACTTCCATTCTCGGATCTTTTTTTCGATTTCAGGCAGGGCCCCCTTTGCGGCATCTATCCCGGCCCGGATACAGTATTCTTTCTGCGTAAAATCCATCATTCCGACGGTTCCGACATTCGGCTCGATCAGGACATCCGCATCCCGCATCTTGAAGCCCGAAATCTCATTGGCCATGATATTAACGGCCTGCAGCGTAATCTCCACGATGTTCGTGGCATTCCAATTGACCACGTTCTTTCCGATATTCACGGCGATCACCAGGTCGGCCCCCTTCTCCCGGGCCACGTCCACCGGAACATTATTGATCACGCCCCCGTCCACCAGAGTCTGGTTCCGGTGGGTGGCGGGCGTGAAGACCCCCGGGATGGAGCTGCTGGCGCGAACCGCCCGCGCCACAGGCCCCTGATCCAGAATCACCTGTCGACCGGTATAAAGGTTCGTGGCCACGGCCGCATAGGGAATGGGTAGGTCTTCAATATTGACGTGGGTGACCTTTTCCTGGACGAACTTCTCCAGGCGCTCGCCCTTCACCGGTCCCGTGTTCGAGGCGAAGACCGAGAAATCGAAAATGTCGTCCTTCTGAATCTTGAATGCGATCAGTTCCAGGTCGAAGCTGCTCTGCCGGTCGGCATAGATAGCGCCGATCAGGCTGCCGACGCTGGTCCCGACGATCAGATCGATCGGAATCTTTTCCTGCTCCAGGACCCGGATGACGCCGACGTGGGCGAATCCCCTCGCCGCTCCGCCCCCCAGCACCAGGGCAATCTTCGGCTCCGGGCCTCCGGGCGCCATCACCTGTCCCTGATGACCGAGGCAGCCGGTTAGGACAATCCCCACAACCCACAACTGAAGTATCACGATCCGCCGCATGGCCGCTCCCATTCGCTACCACCGATTCCCTTGTAAATATAACGCAAAAAACCCGGTTTGACAATAAACTCAGTCCCTTTCCGCCGCTCACAACTGCCCCCATCCAGGCGAATGTCTCGGTGATGATGTTATGGTTCAGGTCACATTCCGATCACCTGATGAAAGGCACGCGCAATGGCCCGGTGGCCGGCATTGGTCGGATGAACCTCGAATTGTCCCGCACCGTGGCGCTCGATCAAAAGCAGGCCCGCACGATCCTTGAAGACCGAATAAATATCCACCACGCTAATATTGAACTGGCTGAACTGCGAGACCACCTGATTCACCACGCCGTTGAACAATTGAACGATCTGGTCGGCCTGCTCTATTTCGGGCAGGGGGACCGTATACTGATTCGCGATATATATCCGGGTACCCGGGTCTAACGGCAATATTTCCGGGTCCAGACCCGTCACGAGCAGCCGTGTCAGAATTCCGCTCAGATGGGCGCCGAACTCGGATAAAGCAGCCTGGATTTTCTCCTCATCCAATGTCCCGCCCAGGGCGTCCGGCACGAGTTTGAGTAAATCGTTTCCGCCGACGCTCAGCGTAATCGCGTGGGGGCGAAAGGACTTTAGAGCCTGCGGAACCTGATAGTCCAGCACATCCCCGCTGGTCGATCCGGGAACGGCCGCGTTGCTGAGGATCGTATTGGGAACGGTATCAAACGCACCGCCCCCGTAGAGCCGATAAACATACCCTTGTGTCGCCGGCACCGCGCCATATCCCGCGGCGATGCTATCTCCCATCGCCATATATCGCGTGTGCCGATCGAACTCCCACGGCAGCTCGGCATCCGCTGCCAGGGGGAGCAGACTCATAACGCAAAAAGCAACGGTAGCGACAAACTTCGTTGAAATGCCCTTGAAATGCATTTTCATTCCTCCTTCGCTCGAGCGAAACCACCCTCACCATCCCATGTCACATCATTTATCGTAACCCAAACCCCACCGTAAGGATCATAGACCCATTTTATTGTATCCGGCAGTTAGGATGTACTCTACGGCCTGACATATCTATTAATTCGAGATATTCATTCGCATTCCACCCGAAGGCAAGAGGACCGCCTGAAACCCATAGGATTCATTCTGCCTATATTTCAGATAGTTGCACCTCCGCAGCGGAAGCGAGAACTGAAGCTATTTAAAAGTTTCCCGATCCCGAAAGAGGACTCCTTCCGGAAGCCATTCATTCAGCGGTGCAATCAATCCTTTCTGACATACTATAAATGATAATTCCGAATACAGATCCATTGGCATGAACCACTTCCGGGAGCCCTAGGCCCATTCAAATGGCTAATCCATTATCAGAACAACAGATCGCCTTTCCTATGGCCTCAAGGAAGCGGATCTTGTTGGCGATCTCTATAGACTTTCTTCTGTTAGGCGCTCTTTCAAATCTCCTGATCTACTTCGATGGCTCCCATCTGGACCCAAATTAGCTCATTGGAGAAATTTATCGTCTTCTCAGCCCCGGAATTCATTCCACTGTCCCGCTTCGGCTCGCCGGGGACCTATTTTCTCAGTATTTACTCCCTCGATCTCGATGGCCATCGGCATGGTTTCAGGCACAGGCCTTCCCGAGCGGTCCGGATCGTGGAACCCTCCATCGACCAGCAAGAAACCTGGTTGACAATCCTGTTGGGCATTCTGCTTATCGTCGACGGGACAAAGTATGCGGTGCGGTGGACCCTGTGGACTCTTCCCATACCGGTGGTCGGAATCCAGACGGATCCACTGTCATCCGCAGTTATCCCGACGCTGATAGGCGGTTTGTACTTGTTGACGGGGTACTGCATACTAAAATCAAGAAAAGCTGCCTTAAGGTTGACGACGGGTCTGTTTGGCGTGTTGCTTGTTTCCACGCTTGCAAGCTGGCCGGGGCTGGTGGATGGGCCCTCTCGCCTGCCTGCCGGCAGGCAGGTCGGAGGAGCTGCTGCACCGCACGGGTCCCCACACACAAATACCCCGGCGAGGACCGTAACCGCAGCCGAGTCCGTGCCGAGGAACCAGCCCCGGCCCGGGATCTATTCCATAAGGCTGCCCACAGGCCGGCGGTCTCTCATAAAACACTTATCATTCAAAACCTGTGACGGCCGATGAAAGCTCGTCGGGTTGAGTAATAGGAGGAAGGCAGGTCTTGCCGACACAGAGATAGACCGTGGCCTGCTTCGGAGCGGGATAGCCGAGCCCCTTGAGACGATCGCCGTCCCGATCTGCGTCCAGCGGCAGCACCACCCGCCACGGCGAGGCCACTTGATGGCAGGCCGTCAGGAGCGCCTTGTACTGGGAATCCCGGAGATTGCCGACGAGGGTCATGTGATGCGGCGGCCGGAGGAAACGCTCAACGGCCACGCCGAACGGCGCGGCATAATGCTTGTAGGATTTATAGGTGGTCGAGAGATGCTCAAGCACTTTGCGAGCCTGGACAAGGTATTCCTCTCGTCCCGTCAGATAATGAAGCCGCGTCAACGCCATCGCCGCCACGGCGTTTTCCGAGAAAGGCTTGATGCGCACTTTCAGGATTCCTTCCGCACCCGAATCTTTCGGAAGATCCCAGAAGCCGCCATTCTCCGAATCACCGAGGTGGCGGTTCATCACCTCGACGGTCTGGAGCGCCTGCTCCAGATACGCGCCGTTCCCGCTCCTCTCATAAGCATCGAGCAGGGCCGACGCACCGTGGACCTGATCGGATAGGTGCCCCGACAGGGACAACTTCCCGTCGTCATAATGCCAGAATCCGCGGCCGGGCTCGAAGAAATGCCTCCATATGAAATCGACCAGGGCCAGGCCTTTTTCGAGATAGTCCTCCCTGCCGATTTGTACGCCCGCCATCAGAAGGGCGGAGCCGGCCATCGCGTTTCGATCGGCAAAGATGGTGCAATCCACCGGCGGCGATTCGGCGAAGATTTTTTCATCGTCGGGCATGGCATAATATTCCCCATCGGCCGATTGGCTCCCCCAGAACCAGGGCCCCTCTTCGGAGGCCAGAACGGTCGAGAGATAATCGAGCACCCCCTGGGCGGTGGCCCGATAGGTCAGCTCACCCGTGATGTTAAAGGCCTTTAGATAGAGCGCGGCCATCTGGGCGTTGGCCTCCAGGAGCTTCTCAAAGTGTGGATTGTGCCAGTCCCCTCCGGTCGTGTACCGGAAAAACCCGCCCTCCGCCGTGTCGTAAAGCTCTCCCTCCCGCATCGCGTCCAGGGTCAACCGGGCCATTCGAAGCCATTTTTCCTCACCGTAGCGCGAATGTAAAAGGAAGGCGAGCTCCACCCCCCACGGTTGGGGAAATTTCGGGGCCACGCCGAATCCGCCGAAATCCGGATCGAAGGCTCGGACCAGGAACTCCCCGATTGTGTCGACCACCGATTGATCCACCCCGTCCCGGGAACCCCCCCGCACGACCGAGGCGCCTTCGCTGACCGGTCGAGCCGGCTCGTCCTTGCCGGCAACCAGCATGGAAAGGAGCTGCCCGGGAGGCATATAGGTTCCTCCCACCTTCAGGTCTCCCCGCCCGTCCAGGATCGCAACGGTCGGCCAGCCTCCCATATTGTAGCGGCTGTTGATATCCGGTCGCCGATCGCTGTCGACCCGAATCGGAATATAATCCTCATTCAGTCGCCGAATCACCTCGGGATGGGCAAAACTTTCCTCATCCAGCACATGACACCAGTGGCACCAGACTGCCGATATGGACAGAAACACCGGCTTTTGCCCGGCACGGGCCTCCTCGAAGGCCTCCGTCCCCCATTCCCTCCACCGTATGGTCTCCTGCGGACTCATCGTTTCGGGTCACCCGGCGCCTTGCACCGCCTTTCGATAGAGCGCATAAAGCCGCTGGCTGCAGGGGCCCGGGCGGCCGCTTCCCACGGTTCGCCCGTCGATCCGGATGACGGCCAGGACCTCCACGGAGGTCCCGGAGAGGAAAACCTCGGTGGCCCGGTTGAGTTCCTCGAGGGAAAGGTTTCGCTCCTCCACCTTGTACCCCGCGTCCTCTGCCAGCCGGAGGACGACTTCCCGCGTAATCCCGGACAGAAGAAAGGGGCTTTTGGGAGGGGTGACGAGGGCCTCGTTAATGACGGCGAAAATGTTGCTGGAGGTTCCCTCCATGACCCAGCCGTTTCGAATAAAAATTCCCTCCAGGGCTCCTTCAGACCGTGCCCGCTGCTTGGAGAGGACATTGGCCAGGAGGTTGATCGATTTGATATCGCAGCGTCCCCACCGGATGTCCTCCAGCGTAATGACGGCGACCCCTTCCCGGCGCACCCGAGGGGCCAATTCCTGATAGGCCCGAACCGTCACCACGACGGTCGGCTTGGCACGTTTCGGTATTTCATGATTGCGGGGCGCCGCTCCTCTCGTCACCTGGATATAAATCCGCGCGCGCGCAAACCGGCTCCGACGGTGGGCCTCCTCGATGATCCGACGCCACCGGGCCCCGGCGTACGGAAGCCTGAGATTGATTTCGGCCGCGCTACGCTCCAGGCGTGCCAGGTGCTGATCGAGTCCGAAAATTTTCCCGCCATAGGTCTGTATCACTTCATAGATCCCGTCTCCGAACTGATATCCCCTGTCCTCGACCGAGACTTTCGCCCGGGCAATGGGCATAAACCGTCCGTTGACAAAGGCGATACTGGGCACGCCGGACTCCTTTCGGTTAGGCTTACCTTTTTTGCATCAGGACGTGGTGAAAAACGTAGTGCGGGTGGACGCGATCCCGCTCTTCGCGGGTCTTGAGGATCCGGTAATACTTTCCGAACAGCCTTGAAAAATCCCTCTTGGAAAAAAAACGGTCGTAATGACCCTTGTGAATGATCCAGTCCCGCTTTCGCCGCTCTCCGGGCTCATGCTTGAACCGGGTCGAAAAGCAGGATAGCAGATAATACCCCCCGGATTTTAACAGCGGCAGCGTTCCGTTCAGGTACTTCGGGAAATCTCTCTTCATCACGTGATGGAGGCAACCGTAATCGATCATCACATCGAATGGATCCGTGCGAAAAGGAAGGGAAAAGACGTTTCCCAGAATGAATTCAAAACCGGTGGCCACGCCTTCCGAACGTGCGAACGACCTCGCGCGGGCGATGGCCATTTCCTGCAGATCCACCCCGACCGCCCGGTATCCCGCCCGGGCCAATGCAAACGTGTGCCGCCCCTCTCCGCACCCGATGTCCAGGGCGCGCCGCCCGGGGCGGGCACCCGACGCAGTCTTTAGAAACTCGGTCACAAACGGCGACGCCCCCTGAACGGGCCATCCATGTTCCCCCTTCCGATAGGCGTCCTCAAAATAGCGCTTCTGCTCGAGATAAATGCTCATAGGGGTCGATCGAATAAGCAAGAGTTTACTTTCAGATCGAACGGGGGTCAAGAAAAAACTGGCAGCGCCCAGCATCCCGGAGGCGCAGATCACCGGTCGGGGCACCTTGACGGCGGTCCCGCTTTTTGAATATCATCGCGAGGATGACCCGTGCGACACGCAACCGGATCGCTCAAGAAACGCGCTTCCCTGCTTGGCAAGCGCTCATCGTCATCGCCCTTTCGGTCTTCATCCCGGGGGCGGCTCTCGGCGCCGCCCCGTCCAAAACCACCCTGATCGAGCTCCCTTCGGGGACCCAGATTACGGCCGAGGTGGCCCAGACGCCGGCCCGTAGAACGCTCGGGCTCATGTTCCGAGAGCACCTTCCTCCCGACCGCGGGATGCTGCTGGTCTTCGATTCGTCCGACTTCCACGGGATCTGGATGAAGAACTGCCGCATTCCCCTGGATTTGATCTGGATGGACAGATCCGGCCGCGTGGTCCACCTGGAGGAAAATGCGCCTCCATGCGAGGAGATTCACTGCCCCTCCCTCTACCCCGCCCGCAAAGCGTTGTATGTTCTGGAATTAAATGCCGGAATGATCCGAAGCGAGGAGCTGCGCCTGGGACACAAGCTTGATCTGGGAATGGAAGACGGGGGCTCAGCCCCTTAGAATGTCGTCCGGTATGTCCTTTTTGCCGAGAGGGCCCAGCGTCGTGAGGCTCAGGGAATCCCGGTCGAAAAGCGCCTCGGCCAGCTTTTTGATCTGCCGAACCTGGACACGATCGATTCCCTTGATGATTTCCTCAAGCGGCACGTAACGGCCGAAATAGATCTCATCCTTGGCAAGCCGGCTCATACGGCTGTTGGTGCTCTCCAGCCCCAGCATCAGGCTTCCCTTCAAGTAGCCCTTGGCCTTGCCGAGCTCCGGCGAGTCGATGCCGTTCTGCTTGAACTTCCGCATCTCCTTCATCACCAACCGGATCGTTTGAATCGCGGTTTCCAGGCTGGTGGCCGCGTATACTGAAAACAAGCCGGTATCCTCATAGGAGGACAGCATTGAATAGATCGAATAGGCCCAACCGCGGTTTTCCCGAACCTGCTGGAACAGTCGGGAGCTGACGCCTCCGCCGAGCATCGTGTTCATGGTGTATGCCGCGTAGCGGTCGGGGTGGTTTTGGGAGATGCCGCGCGCTCCCAGGCAGAAGTGAATCTGCTTGAGCGCCTTTTTCTTCGCCACCACTCCCCCTCTGGCTTGCGGTGCACGCCGCTGGGGCTGGCTGCCGTTGGGACTCGTATATCGCCCGAACGAGCGATCCAGCTGCCGGAGCAGTGAAGGCCACTCAAAATTCCCTGCGACCGAAATGACGATCTGGCGGGGGTGATAATGCCGCCTCAAAAACCTGAGAATGGCCCCGCGATCCAAGGACTGAATGACCTCACCATGGACTCCCGCGTCCCCTGGACCGGGAGCCCGAGGGGATGGCCCTTCCAGATCGCCTGCGCATGCAGATCATAGACGAGATCTTCGGGATCATCCTCCACCATCTTGAACTCTTCCATCACCACCTGCTTTTCCCTGGCGATCTCCTTGGCAGGGAAAACCGAGTTGTGGAAGATGTCGCTCATCAACGAGATCGCGCGGTTAAGGTCGTCGTCCTGGACCTTGGTATAAAAGGTCGTATTTTCGCGGGATGTAAAGGCGTTTAACTCCCCTCCCAAGGCCGAGATTTCTTCGGCGATACCGGCGGCCGTGCGGGATCGCGTCCCCTTGAAGAACATGTGCTCCAAAAAATGGGAGATCCCCTTTTCGCTCTCCTCCTCGTCCCGGGAGCCGACATTGACCCACAAGCCGACCGAAACCGACTTCACCGAGGTCATACGCTCGGCAACGATTCGAATCCCGTTATCCAGCACCTGTTTTCGATACACCTCAGCGCCTCTGCCTTTCCCTGGGGTGGGGCCGATCACCACGGTCGGGCCGCTCGCGCCGTTCCGAAGCCTCCGGCTTGACGGCCTCTTTGCGGCTCAGGCGGATCTTGCCCTGCTTGTCCACCTCAATCACCTTGACCGTAATCTCATCCCCCTCATTGACCACGTCCCTGACGGTCTGAACCCGGTGATGAGCCAGTTGGGAGATATGAACCAGGCCCTCCGTGCCGGGCAGAATTTCGACGAAGGCGCCGAAATCCATGACCCGCTTGACCTTGCCCGGGTAGATCTTGCCGACCTCCACCTCTTCCGTAATCTTGGCGATGATGTCCAATGCCTGCTTCGCTGCGGCCTCGTCCACCGATGCGATCGAAATCATCCCGGAGTCTTCCACATCGATCTTCACCCCGGTTCGCTCGATGATGCTTCGGATCACCTTCCCGCCCGGCCCGATCACGTCTCGGATCTTGTCAGGATTGATCTTCACCGTGACGATCCTAGGCGCGTAGGTGGAAAGATCGGCCCGGTGGGTCGAAATCACGCTCAGCATCTTATCGAGAATATGCAATCTTCCCACCTTTGCCTGCTCCAGGGCGCGGGTCAGGATTTCCCGGTCAATCCCCTCGATCTTGATGTCCATCTGAAGCGCCGTGACACCCTCGCGCGTTCCGGCCACCTTGAAATCCATGTCACCGAGATGATCCTCGACGCCCAGAATGTCCGAAAGGATCGCGACGCGGTCCCCTTCCCGGATGAGGCCCATCGCGATCCCGGCCACCGGGGCCTTGATGGGCACGCCTGCGTCCATCATGGCCAGCGTGCCGCCGCAGACGGTGGCCATCGAGGTGGAGCCGTTCGATTCCAGAATGTCCGATACGATCCGCATGGTGTACGGAAACGACTCCTTGCCAGGGACAATCTGCTTGAGGGCACGCTCCGCCAGGTTTCCGTGTCCGATCTCCCGGCGACCCGGCCCCCGCATCGGCCGGGTCTCGCCGACGCTGAAGGGCGGAAAATTATAATGAAGCATGAAGGTCTTCGTGGATTCCCCTTCCAGGGCGTCGATGCGCTGCTCGTCCGCGCGACGTTCATCAGCGTTCCTCCCCCCGGCCGTCGGCGCGGACCCCTTTTTCAAGGACGATGCGGCGCATTTCCGAGCGTTCCAGATCGTGCAGGATGGCTTTGATCGAGTTGACACGCCCCTCATCATCCGTTTCGGGTGGAGCCAGCCTTCCGATCACCTCCTCCTCGATGGCGGCCAGTCTTTGGTTTCTTTCGGCCTTGTCCGCCACCTGAAGCGCCTCCACGAGGGGACCCAGGGCCACTTCCCGGACCGATGTCTCCAACGCGCCATCTTTTTCAGCGGCGGCCACTTCCATTTTGGGCTTGGCGTTTAGCGCGATCAATTTTTCCTGAAGATCCAGAATCGGCTTGATTTGCTCATGGGCCAGGAGGATTCCGTCCAGCATGACCGATTCCGGCACCTCGCGCGCCTCGCCCTCCACCATCATGATGGCATCCCGGGTGCAGGCCACAACCATGTTAATCTCGCTTTCCGCCATTTGGGCCAGATCCGGGTTGATGACCAGCCGCCCCCCGACCCGCCCGACTCTCACCGCGCCGACCGGGCCCTTGAATGGAACCGGTGAAATCATCAAGGCCGCGGAAGCCCCGATAATCCCCAAAAAATCCGTGGAATTCGTGTGATCGGCGGAAAGCACCCAGGCGATGATCTGGGTTTCATTGTGATATTGCTTCGGAAATAAGGGGCGAACCGGCCGGTCGATCAGACGGCTGTTGAGAATCTCGCGCTCCGCCGGGCGGCCTTCCCTTTTGAAGAATCCGCCCGGAATCTTCCCGGCGGCATAAAACCTTTCCTGATAATCCACCGTCAGGGGCATGAAATCGATGTCCGGCTTGGCCTGCTTGGCGGCAGACGCCGCCACGAGAATCACCGTATCTCCGTAACGCACCCAAACGGAGCCGCCCGCCTGCTTGGCCACCCGTCCGCTTTCCAACGAAAGCGTTTTACCCGCAATTTCCAGCTCTATTCTTTGTCCCGTCATTTTAATGTTCTCCCGTCCCAACGGCAATCATTGGATCCAGTCGGTTTCCACCGCAACGGCATCGCTCGCATGGGGATCAATATAGGGGCAGGGAGGCGGGGGGATGTTTAGTCGTCACGTGATTCATGCCGGAGCTCGCGCCGAATCACCTGACGACTAAACGCCGAAGACTGGCCCCGCATCCTGCGCCGTTCGTTGCTTACTTTCTCAAACCCAGACGGCCGATTAATTCCTTGTAGCGCTCATAATCGGTTCGACTCAAGTAAGTGAGCAGCTTGCGACGCTGATTCACCAGCTTGAGAAGCCCCCGCCTGGAATGATAGTCCTTCTTGTGCAGCTTGAAATGCTCCGTGAGATAGGCGATCCGGCTGGTTAAAACCGCAATCTGAACCTCGCAGGAGCCGGTGTCCGATTCATGCTTTCGGTATTCACGGACGATCGATTGCTTCTGTTCCTTCGCCAAGACCATTGCTTACTCCTCACACCGTCGTAAAATCCTTTTTCTTCTCTTCGGCGGATCGGACGAAGACCTTTTCCACCTTGAACACCGGGATTTGCCAGAAGACCTTTCCGTCCCGCTGTCCGTGCAGAAGCGCCCGCGCCAGTCCCAGCAGCCCGATCTCGGGCGCCGTCATCCGAAATAGATCCCCTTTGCTGAATGAGGCGCCCGGCCAATCGAAATCCCGGTTGCCCAGGGCCACACCTCGACAGGCCTTCTCCACACTTTCAGGTCGGATTCGCAGGGTGGGCAGATGCTGCACGACCGCATCCATATCGTAGAATAGCTCATCCTGGCGGCCTTCGGCCACGGCCGTCGCGAGGTCCGTCATCGTGACGGCCTGTTCGATGCGGAACGGTCCACAGATCAGCCGCTCAAGCCCATGGCAATGGGCCCCCACCCCCAACCGATCGCCGATGTCCGCGCACAGGGTCCGGATATAGGTCCCCCGGGAACAGGAAATATCAAAACGGACCTCCTCGCCCAGGATGACCAATCCCTCGATCCAATGGACCGTCACCTCACGGGAAGCCCGCTCCACCACTTTTCCCTGGCGGGCCAGCTTATAGAGCCGCTTGCCCTGCAGCTTGATGGCTGAATACATTGGCGGCACCTGCCGGATATTGCCTACGAACTCCCGGACGACGCGGCTGATCTGCTCCGCCGTCACCCCGCCGGTATCCCGGCGGGTCAGGACCTCGCCCGAGCCATCCTGGGTCGTTGTGGTCAACCCCAGCTTCAGGACCACGCGGTACTGCTTTTCGGCATCCAGCAGAAATTCGGAAAGCCGGGTGGCCTTCCCCACGCAGACGGGCAGCACGCCGGTGGCGCGGGGATCGAGCGTGCCCCCGTGCCCCACTTTGGTCTCCTTTAAAAGCCGGCGGACCTTGGCCACCACGTCATGCGAGGTCCAGTCGGCCGGCTTGTTGATATTCAAAAATCCATCCTTCATGTCGAATGACCCCGCCCGCTTACGGCTTCACCTTTTTGTCGGGCTCCTGCCGCCCCCCGGGCCCGAGCGTTTTTTGGATCGCCTCGTCCGTCTCCCGCAGGACCCGATCCTTGACCTGCTGTAAACCGCCCGCCACCGTACAGCCTGCCGCATTGCGGTGACCGCCGCCCCCAAACCGCTCGGCAAGCGCAGCGACATCCACCCGCCCTCTGGACCGAAAGCTGACTTTGTAGGTATCGGAAGTCACTTCCCGGAACAGGAGCGCCACCTCTACGCCTTCGATCGATCTCGGATAGTTGACGAAATCCTCGGTATCCTCCGCCGTGGTCCCGGTGGACGAAAAGTCTGCCTGGCTCACCCGGATCCAGGCCATCCGCCCGTCCCGGTTCACCTCCATGCCGTTCAGGATTAAGGCCAAGAGCCGCAGCTTCCCGACGCGGTTTCGCTGAAAAAGCTGCTGCGCCACGCGCCAGGGCTGAACGCCGCACCCAACCAGCTCCGATGCGATCCGAAAAGTCCGCTCACTGGTATTGGAGTAGCGGAACGATCCGGTCTCCGTGACCACCGAGGTGTAGAGGCAATCCGCGATTTCGGGAGAAATCGGGATGTTCATGGCCTTGAGCAGCTCGTAAATCATTTCACCGGTGGATGTGGCATCGACGTTGACCCAGTTCACATGGCCGAAGTTGCGGTTCGTGATGTGGTGATCGATATTGATCACGCGCCGCGCCGGCAGCCGCTTGCCATCGAATATTGCCGTGCGCTCCAGATCGCCGCAGTCCAAAACCGCCAGCACATCATAGGGCTCCGTGACCTGCTGACGCTGCTGAAATATATCCTGATGCGGGAGAAAATCCAAAAATTGCGGAACGGGGTCGCGATTGACCACCAGGGCCTTTTTCCCTGCCGACTGCAGCCCTAGCGCCAGGCCCAAGGCCGAGCCCAGCGCGTCGCCCTCGGGATTGACATGTGTGGATATAATGAAGTTTTGATTCCGATGAATTTCTTCGATTACCTCATTGAGGACCGTCATCCGTCTCCTTGATCTCCTCCAGCAGTTCCAGGACATGGGCCGCCTTTTCGACCGCTTCGTCCTGATGAAAACTGATCTCCGGCAGATATTTGAGCCTGAGCCGCTTTCCCAATTCACTCCGGATAAAACCGGAGGCGCGCTCCAGTCCCTGGAAGGTCTTCTTACGCTGCGCCTGCGCGCCCATCACGCTCACGAATACCCGAGCATACCGAAGGTCGTCCGTCACCTGAACCGCCGTCACCGTGACGAAACCGATTCGCGGATCCTTGATCCTTCGAACCAGAATATCGGCGATCTCTACCCGGATCTGATCGCCGATTCGCTCTGAACGTTTGTAACCCAACATCATGATCGTCCCCGGCAGCCACCCGAATCACATGACATCCACTTCGCAACCCACCACTTCAACGGCCGGGGTTCCTTCCACCACCCCAACAACCCGATCCAGCATTTCTCGGGCATGCGCTTGCGCGTTGCTCACGCAGGCAATCCCCAGGACCGCCTTCTGCCACAATTCCTGGTCCTCCACCTCCGCAATCGCAACGTTAAAGCGGTGCTTGATCCGGTCCTTGAGGCTCTTGACGACCTGGCGCTTGGCCTTCAGGGACCCCCCGTTTGGAATGAACAACTCGATTCGACAGACGCCGACCACCATGCGCTTCGTCTAAAGGGTACCCCGCAGCTTGCATTTCCCGACGGGCGGACGGGAATTAAAGCTTGGCCGCGATCTTTTCGATGATATAGGCCTCGATGACGTCACCGGGTTTGATATCGTTGAAATTCTCCAGGGAGATTCCGCATTCATAACCGGACTGAACCTCCTTGACGTCATCCTTGAATCTCTTAAGCGAACCCAGCTTTCCTTCGTGTACGACGACATTGTCCCTGATGAGCCTCGCTCCCGCCGCCGAGCGCGAGACGACCCCGTCCGAGACGAAGCACCCGGCCACCACACCAACCTTCGGAATATTAAAGATCTGCCGCACCTCGGCCCGACCCAAAGGCTTCTCCTTGAGCGTGGGCTCCAGGAGACCCTCCATCGCCGCCCGAATGTCGGCCACGGCGTCGTAGATCACCGTATAGAGCCGGATATCCACTTTTTCCCGCTCGGCCACCGCCTGGGCCTTTACGTCCGGCCGAACGTTAAATCCGATGATGATGGCGTTGGACGCGGCGGCCAGGAGAACATCGCTCTCGGTGATACCGCCGACGCCCATATGAATATTCTTGACCTTGACCTCTTCCGATTTCACCTTGTCGACCGAATCGCGAAGTGCCTCGATCGATCCCTGCACATCGGCCTTGAGAATCAGGTTAAGCTCTTTGACCGTACCCTCCTGAATTCGGCGGAATACGTCGTCCAGGCTGACACGCTGAACCTGGGCGATCTCGGCCAGGCGCTGCTTCTGGGATCGCGTGTTGGCGATATCCTTGGCGACCCGCTCGTCCTTGACCACGATGAAAGAGTCCCCGGCCTGCGGTATGCCTTCGAGCCCCACCACCTCGACCGGGGTGGAGGGAACTGCCGACTCGAGGCGCTTGGCCCGATGATCGACCATGGCCCGGACCCGCCCGCTGTAAATCCCGGAGATAAAAACGTCACCGACCTGCAGCGTCCCTTCCTGAACCAGCACGGTGGCAACCGGTCCCCGCCCCTTGTCCAGTTTGGCCTCAATGATGACCCCTCTTGCCTCCCGCTTGGGATTGGCCTTCAACTCCAAGACCTCGGCCTGAAGCAGGATCATCTCCAGAAGCTGGTCCAAATTGATCCTGTTCTTGGCGGAGACCTCCACGAAGATGGTCTGCCCTCCCCATTCCTCCGGAATGAGGCTGTGGTCCGCCAGAGCACCCTTCACCCGCTCGACATTGGCCTCCGGCTTGTCGATCTTGTTGACGGCGACGATGATGGGCACATTGGCCGCCTTGGCATGATCAATCGCCTCGAGGGTCTGGGGCATGACGCCGTCATCGGCCGCCACGACCAGGACCACGATATCGGTGACCTGCGCCCCCCGGGCCCGCATCGCGGTAAAGGCCTCATGGCCCGGCGTATCCAGAAAGGTGATTCGCTTATCACCGGCCTTCACCATGTAGGCCCCGATATGCTGGGTGATGCCGCCCGCCTCGGTTTCCGTCACACGTGTCAGGCGAATCGCATCCAGCAAGGATGTCTTTCCATGATCGACGTGTCCCATGATGGTAACCACGGGAGGACGCAACTCCTTGGATTCGGGGGTGTCCACCACCTCGGGGATGAGTTCTTCCTCGGTCTGCTCCGCCACCACCTCGGCGGGAACACCATAATCCCCCGAGATCGAGGCGGCCATCTGCAGATCGATCGGCTGGTTGATGGTGGACATGATTCCCTTTTCCATCAGCTTTCCGATCACGGCGGTGGGCCTCTGTCCCAGCAGTTCGGCGAAATCCTTCACGGTAAGACCCGGCGACAGCTTGATCTCCTTCTTGCGCGGCTTCGTGACATCCGCCGCGGCCGTGCCCCCGTGCGACCTTCGCATTCCACCGCCCCGCCGGTCATCGCGTCGATGGAACGGGCGAAAGTCCTGCATTTTGGATAATTCCTGTTTGAAATCAAATGTTTTGGCCGCCTCGGCCGCCTTCGGTTTCCTGGCCTTCTTGACCCGCTCTTTTTCCTTTTCCTTCTCCTTGAACTTCGGGGGGGCCTCTTTCTTCTCAATCCCCGCGATCCCGGTTATGGGCTCGGCCGCCGCCGTCGGTTGGGGCTCGGGCTCCTTCTGGACCTCTTCCTTCGCAACGGGCGCAGCCCCCCGCACATCCTGGGCGGACACCGGCGCAGCCGTCACCGGCGGAGCCACTTCCGTCGGAGCGGACTGGTCTGCCTCCGGCGCTCCCGCCTCTGCCGAAGGCCCCACCGGCTCGGCCTCCTCCGGCACCACCGCCCGCTTCTTGATGAGCAGATGGGTCCGCTTCGGCGGTGCTGATTCTTTTTCCGGCACCGCGGCGGCACTGCGAGCCCGTTTCGGCTTGGCCACGCGCGCCGTCTTGGGGGCCTTGGCCCCCTTCGCGGCCGAGGGGGTCGGTTCGGCCTTGAATTTGCTCAACACCTTTTCGGTATCGGCATCGGTCAGGGCGCTCATGTGGTTCTTCACCGGGACGCCCATCTTGGCCAACTCCTCCTGGAGGGCCTTACTGGTCATCCCAAGTTTTTTTGCCAGTTCAAATACGCGCATATCTCATCAACGTACCAATTTAGGGTCTAAGCATTCCCCCGGCTTTCAATGTGCCGGCGGGATTTACGTCCCCCGACTCTGCTCGGGGACCTCGGAGCCTTTCTCTTCATCCGTAGCCGTTGGCTCCGCCTCTTCCTCCGCCTTTGCTTCAGCCGTGCCCTCGGCGGCTTCTTCGGGTCCGCCCCCCTCTTCGGGCTGCCGCTCCGGAGCTTGCGGCTCCGACACCTTTCCTTCGGTAGCCGTTTCTTGAGCCGTTTCGGCCCGGTCTTCAGACGCCTGCGAAGGGGTCGTGGCATCGGAGGCCGGCGCGAGCAGGGACTTGGCCTGCGAAATCAGCTTCTGCGCCGTCTTCTCCCCGATCATCGGAACCTGAACCAGGGCCGATACGTCCGCTTCGGCCACTTTCTCCAGGCTGTCAAATCCGTGGTTTTTCAATGATTCCGCGGTCTTCTCCCCGATTCCGGGAAGGTCCAGGATGGTGGCCTTCGCGGCCAGGCCCAGGGCGGCGGCCTCCCTTTGCTCCCGGGCTTCCTGCTCCTTGTGCGTCTGGGCGATGGCCTCGCTGATTTCCCGCTCCCGCTCCTTGGCCCGGGCCTTATCATACTCAGTTTCGCTCATAATATCAATCTTCCAGCCGGTCAGCTTGGCCGCCAGACGCACATTCTGGCCCTTCTTTCCGATGGCCAGGGATAGCTGCTGGTCGGCCACCACCACGATCGCCGACTGCTCGGCCTCGTTAATGCCCACCTTGTCGATCACGGCCGGGCTGAGCGCCTCTCCGATAAAGGTCCTGGGATCGTTCGTCCAGGCGATGATGTCCACCTTCTCGCCCCGCAATTCCCGAACCACAGCCTGCACGCGGGAGCCCTTCACGCCGACACAGGCCCCGACCGGATCGACCTGGGCATCCCGGGATGCCACCGCGATCTTGGTGCGATCCCCGGGTTCCCTCACAACGCCGCGGATCTCCACGATCTTCTCGGCCACCTCCGGCACCTCCATCTCGAAAAGCTTCGAGACAAAATCGGGATGGCTCCTGGAAAGAATCAGCTGGGGACCGCGTGAAGAGGCCTTCACCTCCAGCAGATAGGCGCGGACCCGGTCCCCCCGGCGGTAGCTCTCGCGGGGAACCTGCTCCGAGTACGGCAGCAAGGCCTCTGTCTTTCCCAGATCGACGATATAGTTTCGCCGTTCCTGACCCACCACCATGCCGCTGATGATCTCGCCCTGCCGGACGGAATACTCATTGTAAACCGCCTCGAGTTCGGCCTCCCGCACGCGCTGGAAAATGACCTGCTTTGCCGTCTGGGCCGCGATCCGGCCGAAATCGGCCATTTCCACCGGCGCGCCGATCTCATCGCCGATCTCAGCGTCGCTGTCCATTTCTTTGGCCTCGGCGAGAGACATCTCCAGCTTGTCGTCGGTGACCTCCTCCACGATCTTCTTGATGTAAAAAACCTCGATCTCGCCCGTCTCGGGATCCACCCGGACCTGAATATTATCGGATGTCCCGTACCGCTTTTTCGCAGCGGTCAGAAGCGCGCTCTCCACGGCCTTGATGATCTTGTCGCCCTGGATGCCTTTCTCCCGTTGAATCTGATTGATGACCGCTAACAACTCGCCATTCATAACATGCGCCTTTGCGATTAATGATTCACTTTCTTTCGATCAGAACTCCACTTCCAATCTTGCCGCGCTGATCTGCTGAAACCCGATCCTCAGGCTCCGCGCCTCATCCAGGGCCACTTCCACGCCCTCTTCGTCGACGCTGGATAGGCGCCCGACGACGGC
>CAYGBP010000017.1:1916-4314 GCA_964348105.1 uncultured Nitrospirota bacterium | reverse complement strand
GCCCGAGCACCGTCCATTGATGATCGGTCGGCTCGGCCGTCTTGATCTTCACCAGTTTTCCGACGCTTCGGACGTAATCCTCATGCCGCCTCAGCGGGCGGTCCAGACCGGGCGAGGAAACCTCCAGCGTATAGGAAGACGGAATCGGGTCCTCCACATCCAGCGCCCGCCCCAGGAATTCGCTCACCCGCTCGCAATCCTCGAGCGTGATTCCACCCGCCTTGTCGATAAACACCCGAAGCAGCGCCCTGCCACGCCCGCCGCCGGAATATGCGACATCGATCAGCTCCAGGCCGAGCGAGTCCAGAATCGGCTTGGCGATTTCCTGGACCCGCGCAATAATGGATTCCTTGGGAATCATTACAGGAATACGGCGGGACGGTTTCAGGCCGGATGGTTGGCCTGGCCCGCTGCCCAAACAAAAAAGTGGGCATCCCCGCCGCCCACTTCAACCCAGCCCAAATAGAATTTATAACATATAATACTTCAAAATGCAAGAAAGAATGCGATTTTCCGGCCTTTTGAGACCGGGCAGCCGAGCCGAGGCCCGTTTGCACGCATCTCTGGGGCGATGCCCCCAAGGACCTTCCCTTCCCGGCATTGACGAAGGCGGCCGGCTCATGGCGCGGTAGCGGGATTCAGCCAATCTGGAGGGTCAGGCATTTGGCGCTCCCGCCGGCCTTGTGAAACTCCGAAAGGTCGATCTCGTGGGACTCAAAGCCGATCCGCGCCAGGTCGGCCTTGATCCCCGTGCAGCCTTCCTGAAGCACCACACGCCGGGAAACCACGACCGCGTTGCAGCCGAACCGCAAGGCGTCTTCATCCGATACGGGGATGGGATTGGCGACGAACTGCTCGATCACCCGCTGCCCGTACGAATCGAATGCCGGCGGATAATACAGGGCGCTGCGGTCGTCCAACGGACAGAAACAGGTGTCGAGGTGGTAGAACCGCTCATCCACCAGCTCAAGGGACAGGACACGCACGCCGAGCATCTCCCCGATCAGCGTATGGGCCCTGATATCGGATCGGATGCGGTAGCCGGCAAACAGGTTGCCTTTCATGAAAAGACCGTCCCCCGCTCCTTCGAAATGGCATTCGGAGGGAAGGGTGTGAAGCTTGAACCCCTTTTCCTTAAACCAGGCCAAGAAATGCGGACTCTCGCCCTGTCGCTCCGGGTGGCGAAGGCTGGCCAGCACGAACTGATCTTTTAGGACCAGACCGGCATTGGCCGTAAACACCATGTCGGGCAGGCCCTCGACCGGTTCGATCGACTCCACCACGGCCCCCAGCTCATCCGTCAAGGCGTGACGAAGCAGGTCCCACTGTTCTTTGGAACGCCGGGGATCAGACGGACGGCGCCGATCCATCCAGGGATTGATCTCGTATTCCACGCGGTAATAGTCGGGAGGGCACATCAGAAAGGTGGGCATCGGTGGTCGGGCTCAGCGTCTGTGCTTCTCCTCGGTCTCGATGTGGTGCCAAAGCGATCTCAAGAACGGCTCCACGGATTGATGTCGATGCAGATCGTCTTGACCCGCGCGGGGAGCAGGTTGCCGGTCGCGATCGAATGAAGGCCGGTGGCGATCATCAGACACACCTCGACCTCTCTGGCCCGACGTCTCATCTCATCTTGAGCCACCAAGGCGTCGGTCAACACCTCCGGCAGCGGGCCATCGTCACGGATGGAGCCCGCAAGGACGAAATCCACGCCCTTTCGGACGCAATGATACATGATGCCGCTCCTCAAAATCCCCTGCTCCACCGCCTTGCGAATCCCGCCCGCCCGGCGGATGCGGTTGATGGCCCTCACATGATGCTCGTGCCCTTCGGTGGCCGGCATCCCGATTTCCAGAGATACTCCCAAGGAGGTTCCGAAGAGGCTCTGTTCAATGTCATGCGCGGCCAGTGCGTTGCCGGCGAACAGAATGTCGATAAACCCCGCATCGATCATCTTCACGAAATGCTCTCCGGCCCCCGTATGGACCAGGGCCGGTCCCGCCACGGCCAGCACCTTCCCGCCGCGCTTCTTGGCCTGCCGAATCTCACGCGCGATCTCGCGAATCAGCACCCCCTTCGGTTTTTCGGAGGAGACGCTGCTGGACATAAACTCGAAGACGTTTCGTTGCGGAGAGCGGTCCAGCGCGATCACCTGCACCCCTTCGTGTCCGATCACGATCGACTGGCCCTTCTTGACTTGATGCATCGGGAGGGTGGCGGCCTTCATCGCCTGCGGATCGACCACGATCCCGCAGTCCATTTCGGGGTTTTCAACCTCGATCCAACGGCCTTGGCATCGGACCCGGGTCACCAGGTTCGTGGTGCAATAAAAACCCTCCGGGAAGGCACCGTCGCGATCACTGCCGATCACGGCCACGTCGAGATGATGCTGGACCCG
>CAYGBP010000017.1:0-1906 GCA_964348105.1 uncultured Nitrospirota bacterium | reverse complement strand
GGAGAAGCACGGCCTCCTGTTCGGTGACGGGAATGGCCCCGTGCTGCTTGATCCGGGCCAAGACGGCCTCCAGCTCCGGTCTGGACGGCGCGATCACCTTGATCCGCGCGTAGCTCGGATCCTCTCGTCGCTGACCGATCTTCATGTCCAGGATCTCGAATCCGCCGCGCAGATTCATCACCTCGTCCAGGACCTTCGGCAGGGTAAGGGAATCGATGATGTGACCTTTGATTTCGACGATCTCGCTTTCCATATGAGCCATCCCTCGCGATCCCGAAAGGCGAGGCCACGATTGGATGAAGGCTAATCCATCTGAGTTTTGAGGCCCTGCGGCATCTTGATTTCGATGCCGTGGTTGACCGTCCAGGCCGTCTTGTGGGTGACGGCATCCACCAGGCCGTGGCCTCGCTGAGCGCGTCGGCGACGGCATCCCCGTGCCGCTCTTTTTCACCCCTCCGAAGGGAAGGTGAACCTCGGCCCCGATTGTCGGCAGATTCACGTATCCCAAACCGTATTCACACTCCTCGCGCACGATACGCGCCTGGCGGAAATCTTCCGTGATCACGGCCATCGAAAGGCCGTACGGGGCGTCATTGTGGATCCGGATGGCCTCCTCCAGCGTGGAGAACGGGATGACGGCCAGGTGGGGACCGAATACCTCCTCCTTGAGCACGCGACGCTGGGAGTTGTGCTCCATCCGATAGATAAACGGCTTGAGAAAATAGCCCTTGTCGTAGACCTTGCCCTTCGGACGCCCCCCTTCCAGCAGGACCTTGGCCCCCTCCTGGACAGCCAGGGCATTGTAGGATTCCACCTTCTTACGGGCCGCCTCGCTGATCAGGGGCCCCATGAAGGTGGATTCCTCCATGGGATTTCCGATCTGTAAACGACGGGCCGTCTCCACAAGCCTCTGCTCGAACGCATCAATCACGCTTTCATGAACGATCAGACGGCTGGCCGAAGTGCACCGCTGGCCCGTCGTCTTAAATGCGCTCAGGATAGCCGCGTTGATCGCGATGGGCAGATTGCAATCCCGCAGGACGATGACGGCGTTCTTACCGCCCATCTCGCACACCGCCATTTTCTTATGATCCCGGGCGCACACCTCTTTGATATCCGATCCCACCTCATAGGAACCGGTGAACAAAACGACATCCACTTCGGCATGCCGCGCCAGCGGCTTTCCCGCCTCCTCGCCCGTCCCCTGGACCAGGTTGAGCACACCGGGAGGCAGGCCCGCCTCGTCGAAATACTCCACGATCTTCTGGCCCACCATTGGCGTTTCCTCGGAGGGCTTGAACACCACCGTATTGCCCTCCAGCAGCGAGGGGCCGATCAGCCAGAGCGGAACGGCGAACGGAAAATTCCAGGGCGTAATCGCCGCCACGACGCCCTTGGGTTTTCTGCGGATGAATGAGTCCTTTTCCTCGATCTCGGAGGCTACGGCCACCCCCGTGGGCATCCGGCCCAGGCCGAATTCGTACTGAATCATGTGGATGCCCTCGGTCACATCCGCCCTCGCCTCGTTGATGGACTTGCCGAATTCGCGCGCCATCAGGCGGGAGAGGGATTCATGATCGTTTCGAGCGATCCGGACGAAGGCATCCAGATAATCGGCGCGCTTGATCCGGGAGATCCGCCGCCATCCGGGGTAGGCCTGGCGGGCGGCCGTGACGGCCCGGTTCACATCCTCGGCGTTGGAGCGGGCGCAGGGCCCGATGACCTCGTCCCAGTCGGCCGGGTTTCGGCTTTCCAGATGGGCCCCTCCCGTCGAGGTCACCCACTCCCCATCCACGAAATTCCTACCGTCCATCGATCCCTCCCCAACCCGGCCGCATCAGGCGCCCGCCTTTCCCTTCGCGTCCCGGGAAAGCTCCCGGGCCCGGCGGGTCGCCGCCTCGACGGC
>CAYGBP010000016.1:30994-31225 GCA_964348105.1 uncultured Nitrospirota bacterium | reverse complement strand
GTTCGGACTTCCGGTTCTGGAGGCCATGGCTTGCAACACACCTGTCATTACTTCCAGCGCCTCATCCCTCGCCGAAGTGGCGGGAGAGGCGGCCTATTTCGTGGATCCCTGTGATGTTCCAGGTATGGCCCGAGCGATGGAAAGAGTCATGACGGATCATAAGCTTGCGAATTCCTTGCGGGCCAGGGGGTCGGAGCGGGTGAAGGCCTTTTACTGGGAGAAATCGGCCCG
>CAYGBP010000016.1:29995-30839 GCA_964348105.1 uncultured Nitrospirota bacterium | reverse complement strand
ACCGAGGGACAGAGGAAATTCTCGAGGCCAACGAAGATATCGATGACGTCATTACCCTGGAACGCGGGCCGTGGTCGCGGCAGATGGGTTTTATCCATCGCCTTGGGCGTGGTGGGTACGATCTGGTTGTGGATTTAACGGATTCCGATCGATCTGCCATCCTTTCTTGGCTGACGCGGTCCCCCGTACGGGTTGGGTATAACCACGAAGGGCGCTGGAGAGGTTGCCTATATACCCACGTAGTGAATGCCGATCGGCGGTCACTTCACACGGTGGAGTACAATCTTGAATCAATTCGTCTCCTGGGACTGCCGTGCAGAACTCCGGAATTGAAACTATCGATCAGGGATTCTCACACCGCCTATGCGCGGCGGCTGTTTGATGAGCTTGGATTAAACGATGGAAGGCCGGTGGTTTTGCTGCACCCTGGCGCCCGGTGGTGGTTCAAGTCTTGGCCCCCGGAGTATTTCGCTAAGCTGGCGGATGAGCTGATCCGTGATCTGAACTGCCATGCTGTGCTGGCCGGGACGGCCGGGGATCTTGCCACCATTGATTCCATTCGCGAAAAGATGTGCGGTCAACCCGTTGTTATCGCGGGTCGGACCTCGATCAATCAGATGGCCGCCTTTCTGAAGCTTTGCCGTCTGTATGTGGGGAATGACAACGGCATCATGCATGTGTCGGCGGCCGTGGGAACCCCCGTGATCGCTTTTTTCGGATTGACGGATCCGAAGGTGTGGGGGCCCTATGGAGAGGGACACCGGGTTTTCTATAAAGGGATCGATTGCAGCAATTGTTTCCCGGCGGGCTGTATCCGGGGTGATGCGAGCTGCATGCGAATGAT
>CAYGBP010000016.1:28498-29974 GCA_964348105.1 uncultured Nitrospirota bacterium | reverse complement strand
GCGAAATCCGTGCGAATTGTGATCGCAGCATGGCATTTGAGGGATTTTAATGTCGGGATTGGAAGATATTGTCGGAGCTTGATCGAGGCGCTTGCCCGGGTGGACAGGAGCAATGAATATGAAATCCTCATGTCTGAAGGGTGTCCGCCGTCGATACAGGCACCCAACTTCAGGCTCCGGCGGGTTCGGTTCCCATTTTTCCGTCGTCCTTTCTGGGAGCAGGCGTCATCATGTTTCATCGGTCCTTATGATATTATCCACTTCCCTTACGATTCACGACTCCGGTTCAAGCGGGGAAAGTTCATTGCGACGATTCATGACGTCAAACCTCTCGTATTTCCCGAATGGTTTCCGAAATCAGCCAAGCTGCACCGGGGCATCGAGCGGATTGATCGGGTTTTCACGGATTCGCAGTCTTCCAAGAAGGACATCATCCGCCTATTAGGCATACCGGATGAAAAAATCGATGTGATCTATCTCGGAATCTCCGAGGCGTTTAGGCGCCCGCCGGCCGCGATCGGAGAATCCAGTTCCTACGACATCGGAAAGGATTACATCCTGTATGTGGGTGGCGGCGATCGAACCAAGAACCTGGAGATCTTGATCGAGGCATTTGGCCAGCTTCCGGACAGGATCAGGTCAGGGCATCAACTCGTGCTAGTGGGTGACTTGAAACGGATCCCGATGGTTCGGCGGGCCGTTGAAGTCCGGGGGCTTCAATCCCAAGTCAACTTTACAGGGCCCGTCACGGATGAGGATCTAATCAAGATTTATCATGGCGCGAGCCTCTTCGTGTACCCTTCTCTATACGAAGGGTTCGGTCTTCCTGTGCTTGAAGCGATGGCGTCCGGCGTCCCCGTTATTGCCTCCGAAGCGTCGTCATTGCCCGAGGTGGTGGGCGACTCAGGAATTCTTGTTGATCCGACCAGCGTCAAAATGTTGGCCGATGCGATGCAGAGCGTATTAACGGATAAAGTGTTGTCGGATCAGCTCCGTCGGGCGGGAGTTACCCGCGCCAGGGAATTCTCTTGGGAAAACACGGCTCTGAGCGTGCTTGACGGCTATCGGCGGGCCATGACAGAGAGGATCAAATGAGAAAAGACGCGATGTCGGCCCTTCACGACAAGGTTGTCGAGATGTTGGGACGTGAAACGACTGGCAAGCTACTGGACGTTCCGACCAATGAAGGGGTGTTGGCTGAAAGAATCAGGAATTTGGGATTTGAGGTATGGTGTGGGGATATCGATCCAGGCAGATTCAAGTCCAGTCTGCTTCACTGCGACTACGCCGACCTTAACCGTGTCTGGCCCTACAAAGATGATTTTTTTGACTTTGTCGTTTGTACGGAGGGTATTGAACACCTTGAAAATCCATGGCACCTCGTCAGGGAAGTCAACCGGGTCCTCAAAAAGGATGGCATCCTTCTGATCAGCACCCCCAATGTTCTTTCAATCAAGTCCAGGATTAGTTACCTGC
>CAYGBP010000016.1:26313-28477 GCA_964348105.1 uncultured Nitrospirota bacterium | reverse complement strand
TCAATCCGGTGGGATACCTAGAGTTGCGGCACATCCTGGCCCGCTCCGGCTTCGAGATTCAGTCTGTGGAAACGAATCACACGCAGAAGCGGGTCTCCCTCTTGTACGCGCTTCTCAAGGGGCTCATCTATACCCGGGGCCGATCCTCTGCCCGCGATCCGGTCACGAGGCGAGTGAGAAATACGTTAATCTCGGACTCCGTTCTGCATGGTGAAAATTTAATCATCAAAGCGAGGAAGAAGCGGAAGGATGCGATGCGTCATCATGATTCCTAACGGTGGCATAGGGGTCGTCTGCGTCGGACGGACCTGGGGAACAGGGTGAGCCAAGATAATACTCCGAAACTATATTCGTAGATTGCGTCACTGGTCTATCGGGAGACCGTTCAAAAAAGTAATTTACAGGGAGACGAGGAATGTCCAAGACAAAGCGAGCAAAGCGGGTACTGATCACGGGTGTGACGGGGCAGGATGGGTCATACATGGCCGAGACCTTGCTCCAGAAGGGATACAAGGTTTACGGAATGGTAAGGCGCTCCAGCGTGGAAAACTATGATCGCGTGGAGCACATCAGGGACAAAGTCAATTTCGTGCAAGGGGATCTGACCGATCAGTCGTCCCTGGACGAGGCAATCAAGTCCATCCGCCCGGATGAGGTCTATAACCTCGCTGCGCAGTCATTCGTCCCGACCTCCTGGAATCAGCCGGTGTTCACGGCGGATGTTGACGCTCTCGGAGCGACTCGTCTGCTCGAGGCGGTTCGAAAGCACCAGCCGGATGCTCGATTTTACCAGGCATCCAGCAGCGAGATGTTCGGCAAGGTGTCCGAAGTCCCCCAGACCGAGCGGACGCATTTTTATCCGCGCAGTCCGTATGGGGTGGCAAAAGTGTACGCCCATTATATCACGGTGAATTATAGAGAGAGCTACGGGATCTTTTCATGCTCGGGCATCTGCTTTAACCACGAGTCGCCTCGCCGCGGCCTGGAATTTGTCAGCAGAAAGGTCACCGAGGGAGTGGCCAGGATCAAGTTGGGTTTGGCGAAAACCCTACCGATGGGCAATCTGGAGGCCAAAAGGGACTGGGGATTCGCCGGGGACTATGTGATCGCAATGTGGCAGATGCTCCAGCAGGATCAACCGGAAGACTACGTTATTGCGACGGGTGAGACCCACAGCGTGCGCGATCTTGTGGAAATCGCGTTTTCGTGCGTGGGGCTCCAATGGGAAAAGCATGTTGTCCAGGACAAGAAGCTTTTTCGGCCTGCAGAGGTGGACTTTCTGGTGGGCGACGCCACCAAGGCCAAGACCAAGCTCGGATGGAAACCCCAGGTCAGCTTCGAGGAGCTCATACGAATGATGGTGAACGCGGACCTCGAGCGACTCAAATCCTGACCGGAGGGAGCCGAGTTGACATTGCGGCCCGGGACTTGATAGGGTAACAGTCTATGGTGGAAACGGGAGACGGCGCGTGTACGCGGTAATTCTGGCGGGGGGAAGCGGAACGAGGTTCTGGCCGCTCTCCAGGGAACTCTACCCCAAGCAATTTCTAAAAATTGCCGGTGAAAAAAACCTCCTGGAGCAGGCGGTTGACCGCATTTCCGGGCTGATCAGCGCCAACCACTGCTGCATCGTTACCAATGAGAAATTGTATCAGGATGTCAGGGGGCTGTTCCCGGATCGGGACGGGAAAGGCGGAGTCCGGATCTGGGTGGAGCCTGCAGGAAAAAATACGGCTCCCGCGATCGGGCTGGCCGCGATTCGGCTGGTGTGGGAGGATCCCGACGCGGTTATGGCGGTTCTCCCAGCGGATCATCTGATCAAGAAGACTGCGCCCTTTAACCGGATCCTCAGGCAAGCAGAGAGGATGTCGGGCGAAGGGCACCTGATTACCCTGGGAATCAAGCCTTCGGGGCCGGAAACCGGATACGGGTATATCCGGGCCGCGCGGCGAGCGCTGCCCCGCGTAAGCCGTGGTCCCCGGATCTTTGCGGTGGAAGGGTTTGTGGAGAAGCCCGACCGGAAGACAGCGAAGCGCTATCTGAAGTCGGGTCGCTATTTTTGGAATAGCGGAATTTTCGTCTGGAAGGCATCCGTCTTCTGTGCCTCCTCCTCGATCTGGTTGGTCAGGCGGTCCTTGTCAGAATAGCCGTAGGTGTAGAGATA
>CAYGBP010000016.1:18205-26303 GCA_964348105.1 uncultured Nitrospirota bacterium | reverse complement strand
GCATCCGTCATTCTCGGCGAGATCGAGCGCCATCTCCCGGGGCTTTACAAGCCACTCTTGGCGATCCGGGACGCGCTCGGGACACAGCACGAGGAAGAAACGATTCGGCAGGCCTATCGCCAGATGGATTCGATTTCGATCGACTATGGCGTTATGGAGAAATCGGATCGGGTGGTGATGGCCGAGGCGGATATCGGTTGGACGGACCTGGGAAGCTGGAATGCATTCGGCGACGTGGCGCGCTTGAATCGAAGAGGAAATGTGATTACGGGAAATGCCCTGGATCTGGACAGCGTGGGGAGCATCGTCTATGCAGATAAGAGGTTCGTGGCCACGATCGGCCTGGACAACATGATCGTCGTGGACTCCCCGGACGCCACGCTGGTTTGTTCCAAGGAGCGCGCCCAGGATGTGAAGAAAGTTGTGGAGCATCTCAAGAAGCAGGGGGCGCAGGAGCATTACGTTCACCGTACGGTGCACCGCCCGTGGGGATCCTACACGGTTCTGGAGGAGGACCGCGGATATAAGATCAAGCGCCTCATGGTCAAGCCCGGCGCGCGTTTGAGCCTGCAGCTTCATCGTCGGCGCAGCGAGCATTGGGTGGTGGTCTCCGGCACGGCCCGGGTGACCTGCGGGGAGCGGGTCTATGATGTGAAAACGAACGAGAGCACTTATATCCCGATTGGCGCGCGCCATCGAATCGAGAATCCTGGAGACCAGCCGCTTCAGATCATCGAGGTGCAGAACGGTGATTATCTCGGTGAGGACGATATCGAAAGATTCCAGGACGATTACGGCCGGTTAAGGCAGGCTAAACCATAATCTTATTTTCGATCGCAGGAAACGCGAAGGCCTTATGAGCATTTACAGGGAATACGACATCCGGGGTGTGGTTGGGAAGGATTTGACCCCTGAGATTGCCGAGAAGATCGGGAAGGCGTTCGGCACCTACCTCGTCCGCAGGAATATATTTCAGATCTCCCTCGGTTGCGATGTCCGCCTCAGCTCTCCTTCCATGCGGGAACGTCTCCTGGAAGGACTCTTTTCGACAGGCGTGAGCGTCACCGATATCGGGGTCTGCCCCACGCCATTGCTTTACTTTTCTTTATTTCAGCTGCCGGTCCAGGGCGGAGTGATGATCACCGGGAGTCACAATCCCGCCGAATTCAACGGCTTCAAGCTGTGCGTGGGGAAAGGCACGATTTACGGGGAGGAGATTCAAAAGATCAGGGAGCTGATCGAGCGTTCAGATTATGAAAAGGGGCAGGGTAGGCTGCAAACGTCCGAGATCATTCCGGCTTATATTGATCATGTCTCGGCCCAGTTCAAGGATAGCCTGGCGCGGCGCAAACGGACCCTCAAGGTGGTGGCGGATGCGGGGAACGGCACCGCGGCGACGGTTGCCCCCGCATTATTGAAAAAACTGGGTGATTGAGCTTTATTGCGAACCCGATGGAAATTTCCCCAATCATCATCCGGATCCGACGGTGGCCGAGAATCTGCAGGATTTGATCGCCAAGGTGCGGGAAACCGGGGCGGATGTCGGAATCGGATACGACGGCGATTCGGACCGGATTGGGGCCGTGGACGAGCGCGGTGAGATTCTCTGGGGAGATCGCCTGATGCTGATCTATGCCAGGGACATCCTATCCAAAACCCCGAAGGGTTCCAAGCCCCCGGTCTTCATTTCCGAGGTCAAGGGATCGCACCTGCTCTATGATGACATCCGCAAGCGGGGCGGCAGGGCCGTCATGTGGAAGACCGGTCATTCCTTGCTCAAGGCCAAGATGAAGGAGGAAGGCGCCGTGCTCGCCGGGGAGATGAGCGGACATATGTTTTTTGCGGACCGGTATTTCGGCTATGACGATGCGATCTACGCCTCCTGCCGTTTGCTTGAAATTCTGGCATTGACGGACCGACCCCTCTCATCGGTCTTGGCCGATCTACCCAAGACCTATTCAACCCCCGAAATCCGGATGAACTGCCCGGACGCCACCAAATTCAAGGTGGTGGATCGGCTCCAGGAGATCTTCAAAACGCCTGACAGAACCCGCCCGCCGTTTCCCATCTCGGAGGTTAATACGGTGGATGGTGTGCGGATCACATTTGCCAACGGATGGGGTTTGGTCCGTGCCTCCAATACCCAACCCGTTCTGGTCCTGCGATATGAAGCCGATTCGCAGGACGGCCTTGACAAAATCCAACAATTCCTCGAATCCTTGACCCAAAAAAGCATTCAGGATATTCCCGCCCCATGACACCTCAAACCCAACCCGCTCACCGGGCGGAGCTCCCCGAGGCTATGAACGGCGCCGGGCGCTGACCCGGCGAAGTGCGATTGAGCTATGGAGCGTAATCATAGCGTCAACATCAGGCGGTTCATTCAGAGTCGGGTGGACCGACCCAAGTCTGGTGAAGCGCGGATATGGTGCGAGTCGGTCTATGCGGCGCTTTTTACGGTGATGTTCGAGACCATCACGCGCTCGCATTCCGTCCTGAAGGTCAGCGAGGCGTTGGTGGAGGAGACAAGGGCACTCGTGGAGTCAGGGTGCCCGCCGGTGGCGGACTGGATGGGACCCCTGGTCGAAAGGACGCCAGGCGGGTCGAAGCACGGTTCGGTCCCGCAAGATGTCCTTCCCGAAATGCGGACCCGCGTCCTCCAGTACTTCCACGAGGCCTACAATGCCGTAGCCCACAAGGCTTACGAGCCCCCTTTCGCCAGATCCCACGCCTGTTTTATCATTTTGAGGAGGGTTTTGGCCCAGCTCGGCCGCAGTAGCGGCCTGGCGCTCCCGGAGGCCACGCTGGTTTTGGAGAAGGTCATGGAGGATTGCGAGCGGATCGCGCGCGAATTCAGGAATTCTCTTCAGGACGAGGCGTAATCGTCGCTCCCGCAGGATAATCGCGCAGTTGAATCGGCCAAGGTGGATTGCAGATCACCCTCCTCGGCGACGGGCGGCAAACGGGGTGCAGGGCCCTTCCTGATCTAGCTCACGGGAAGAGACCCCGGGCCAGGTGGGCTTGTGAAATCTTTTCAATACCCTGCATCTGAGCGGCCAGCCTCATGTTGACCTTGCGCTTGCGGGATTGCTCCAATACCCCCTGAAAAGCGGTCGTAATGATGTCCTGCAGCTTGGAGTTGATCTCCGGCTCCTTCCAGAAGTATTGCTGAAGGCTTTGAACCCACTCGAAATAAGAAACCGTCACCCCGCCTGCGTTTGCCAGTACATCCGGGATAATGAAGATGTTCCGGTCCTCTAGGATGCGATCCGCCTCCGGGGTCGTCGGGCCGTTTGCGCCTTCCGCCACGATACTGCACCGAAGCCGGTTGGCGTTTTTTTCATGGATGACCTCTGACAGGGCGCAGGGCACCAGGACGGTGCAGGAGAGCTCCAGCAGATCGTCATTGCCGATCGCCTCGCCTTCTCGATAGCCCGAAAATGTCTGCTGTGCTGTATGATGAGCCGTGACCTTTTGCAGATCGAGTCCGTTGGCGTTGTAAATTCCCCCCTTCGAATCGCTGACCGCCAGCACGCGAACGCCATATTCCGTAAGGATCCTGGCGGCGTGACTGCCGACGTTGCCGAATCCCTGGACCACGGCGGCGGTACCTCCCGGGCTGATCTTCAGATGCTTCATCGCCTCCAGAATGGTGTAGACGACTCCCCGCCCTGTCGCTTCCTCCCGACCCAGGGATCCGCCGATTGGGATCGGTTTCCCGGTGACCACGCTGGGTACGGAATAACCACGCTGAGTGCTGTAGGTATCCATCATCCAGGCCATGGTCTGGGCGTTGGTGCCCACGTCGGGCGCCGGGATGTCGATTTCGGGCCCGATAATGGGCATGATTTCGGCCGTGTAGCGTCGGGTGAGGGCCTGCAGTTCGTCGCGGCTCAGCGCTGCAGGATCGCATCGCACGCCCCCCTTCGCGCCCCCATAGGGAAGGCCCATCAGGGCGCATTTCCAGGTCATCCACATCGCAAGCGCAGCCACTTCGCCAAGCGTCACGGAAGGGTGATAACGCACGCCTCCCTTGGTGGGTCCCAGGGCATCGTCATGTTGAACCCGGTACCCCTGGAAGACTTTTACCCGGCCGTCGTCCATCTCGATCGGCATGCTTACGGCCAGTGCCCTTCGGGGCACCTTGAGACGCTCCCGGATGTTGGGATCAAGATGCAGCGCCTGGGCGGCTTCTTCAAACTGGGCGACGGCCATTCGATAGGTGGGGCTATCCAATTCATACAGCGGCTCCAGCATTGAATCCTCCATTGGCCTTGGGCACCGGGCGGGGGCCTGAAAATTCCCCAGCGTCGCCTCAATTATACCCTATTTTAAAACAAACCGGAGCATTCAAAGTGATTGCGGCCTCGTCGTCGGCATCTTGTAATCGATTCAATTATGGCCTAAAATGAATACAATAGCCGTTGGGGAGGTCCGGCGCTGAATGGAGCCATGGACCTGAAAAGATTGGTGTTTTTTGAAGATCGCTTCACAGGAGGGGCGTGAAAATCGATTCAAGTCAGGACGTATCCATGCGGCCGCCTGATCGCGCGCTAACCCGCATGAATTCGAGCGAGTTAGTGGTCCATTTCCAGGACCGTCTTCAGGATGCCGTTTCGCGGATTCGCGAACAGCATCAAGCCGGCGAATCCCCAGAGAAAATCGTTCGGAGCATGACGGACCTGGCGGATGAGACCATCACGTCGCTATCGATTACCATCATCGAACAGGTCAAAAGCCGGGCTCTGGTCTGGCAGGATGACGGCTTCAGCCTTGTGGCGTTGGGGGGGTACGGGAGGCGAGAGCTCTTTCCGCATTCCGATATTGATTTGATGATGCTGTATCGGGAGGGGGCCAACAAGGGGGTCCTGGCCTTTGCCCGGCGAATGCTCCAGATCCTATGGGACCTGGGCTATCATGTGGGACACAGCACCCGGACCCTCAGGGACTGCCTTGAGATTGCCCGCGGCGATCTGACGACCCGCGCGGCATTCATGGAATCCCGGCTGTTGTTCGGCAGCCACGACCTCTTCAAGGCTTTCCAAAACAGGTTCTGGTCGAAAGTGGGTCACCGCGCCCCGGCGGAATTTATCCGCACGAAGCTAGCCGAGCGGTATGCCGAATATGATCGATACGGCTCAACCGTCTATCTCCTTCAGCCGGATATCAAGAAGAGCAAGGGGGGACTCAGAGATCTGAACCTGATGAAGTGGATCGCGGCCGCCCGGTATGAGACCACCGATCTGGATACGCTGCTGCAGGAAGGGCGCATCACTCAGCAGGAACACCAGGTTTTGCGAGGGGCCCAGGATTTTTTGTGGCGGGTGAGGACCGAGCTTCATTTTCACGCCGGCCGCTGCCAGGATGTCCTGTCCTTCCAGGAGCAACTGCGGCTGGCTAATCTGTTTCGGTTCAGGGACGAACCATCGCTCCTGGGCGTGGAGCGGTTCATGCGAGAATATTACCGCCATTCGACCCTGGTGCATGAGATCGGCATGCGGTTCATCGATCGGGCCCGACCGCGATCCTTCACAAGGCGTTTCAGCGAGCGGTTCAACCGGCGCCGGCTCGAAGGACTTTTTGCCCTGACGCGCTACGAAATTTCGGTCGATGAGGTCGGCCGGACTGAGTTTTTCAGGGCGCCGGAAAGTCTTCTGAGACTATTCCAGCTTTCCCAACAGCACGGCGTACCGATATCCCAGGGAACGCTGGCGCTGATCCATGGTCGCCAGGATGCGTTGTCGACGCTCGCCTGGAACGGGCCGGCTGCCGGCAGCGCCTTCACGCAGATCCTGTCACGGCCGGGAAGAATTTTGGAATGCTTGAAGCTCCTGCATGGGCTCAACATTCTCGAGCGGATCATTCCGGAATACGAGCATGTCCATTATCTCATGCAGTTCAATGAGTACCACAAATATACCATCGATGAACATTGCATCCGCGCTGTGGGAAACGCCGAGGCGCTGCTCTCCGACCCCGGTCCGTTGGGTCGGGAGTATCGAGACGTCAGGCGAAAGGACATCCTTCACCTGGCCCTCCTGCTCCACGACGTTGGAAAGGGACGCGAAGGGGATCACAGCATAATCGGAGGGCAGATCGCTGTTCGAGTTGCGGATCGACTGCGACTGGGTGCTGAGGAAAAGCAACTGTTGGTCTTCCTGGTGGAGAATCATCTTCTCATGGCCCACACGGCCTTCCGGAGGGATCTTTCGGATGACGCGGTCTTGCTCCGGTTTGCCCGGGCGGTGGCCAATCCGGAAACCCTCCGCAAGCTTTACGTCTTAACCTATGCCGATATTGCCGCCGTAGGACCGGACACATGGACTCCGTGGAAACGGGATCTCATCCGGGATCTATTTGTCAAGACGATGGAAGTGCTCACGGGCGCCGCCGAGGAGTTGACCCAGGAACAGCGAGGCGAGCGGGTCCGCGAGGAGCTCCGTCATCGGTTCGTAGGCCAGTTCCCGGCCGATTGGCTGGAGCGGCAGCTCAAGGAGATGACCCCGCGCTACCTGATGTCGACCCCGATCGAGCGGATCGGGGTCCACCTGGGCAGGATGGACAGCCTGCAAACAACCAGGGTGCGGGTGGATGCCGAATATCGCTCGGAGTACAAGACGTCGGAGTATACGGTGTATACCTTCGACAACCTCGTTCCGGGGATCTTCTGCAAAATAGCGGGGGCGATGGCCGCACGGGGCCTTCAGATCCTGGGCGCCGAAATTCACACCCGCCGGGACGGGGTGGTCGTGGATACCTTTCAGGTGATGGATCCGGACTATAATGGAGAACCACCGGCACACCGATTCGAGGAGGTGGTCGCATCGATTGAGGAGGTTTTATTGGGAGAACTGGAGGTGGGTGAACTGAGCCGGCGTTCGGCGCGATTTCCCTTTAAGCAATGGCGTCCTCCGCGCTTCGAATCGACCCGGGTCGAGATCAACAACGATATATCCGAGAAATACACCGTCCTGGATGTGTTTGCGCATGACCGTCAGGGCCTTCTTTACGTCATCACCAAGGCCATATTCGATTTGGCCCTGTCGGTTCACTTTGCCAAGGTGGCGACCCGGCTCGATCAGGTCGTCGACGTCTTCTATGTAACGGATCTTCAGGGAAAAAAGATCGAGGACCCGGAGCGGATGCAGTCGATCCGACAGACGCTTGCCGCGAAGGTGGATGAGTTCCTGCTTTCCGCGGATGAGGGGGAGCGGCCGGTTTCGGCTTGAAAAATCAAAATCTTTTGGTATCATTTGTGGGTTAATTGCGAAAGGAATACAGAAAATGCCGTATAAGATCAAGACGCCCTCCAAAAAATCGATGCTTGAGCCCGAAGAGCTGGTCAGCCGCTCGGAGATCCTCATAGATCAGGTTCTGCAGCACCGCCGCTGGATCGCGATCGGCACGGCCCTGGTTCTGATGGTTGCCGTAGCGGCCGGCGGAAGCTTTTGGTATGTCTCCGAGCAGAATCGAAAGGCTCGTCTGTTGGAATATGAGGCCATGAAGCTGACCTCTGGCCGAGGTAACGACCAGGAAGCGGGGGGGCCGCAGTACCAGTTGGCGGCGCAACGCTACGAGGAGGTGCTGACCCTCTATCCCGGCAGCGCCAGCGCACCGTTCGCCCAGTTTCAACTGGGCAACGTCTATTACGAGATGGGGCGATATGACGAGGCGCTGGCCGCCTATCAGACATTCATCGAGCGCTATGCCGATGCGCGGACGCTTCTTCCGATGGTTCGCCAGCGAAAGGGGTACGCGCATCTGGCCACGGGCGATCTCAAGTCGGCATTGGCCGAATTCGAGCAGGTGACCCGGGTTCCCGACGCCTGGAACAAACCCCAAGCCCACTACGAGGCGGGTCGAGTGCATGAGGGCTCGGGGGACAACGAGGCGGCCATCAGCCAGTATGAATCCCTGATCAAGGCATTTCCCCGTTCACCTTGGGCCCAGGAGGCGCAGACGCGTTTGAAGGCGCTGGGAGTCTTTGAGACCCCTGCTGCGGACGGGGGCGGCGGTGAGCGTGGTGAAGGGCAGCTGCCTGGGTCGGCGGCCGATGAACCCGCACCCGAATCCAAGCCATAATCGGGGCGAAAGAAGG
>CAYGBP010000016.1:16152-18195 GCA_964348105.1 uncultured Nitrospirota bacterium | reverse complement strand
CGCTCGGCGTCCACGTAGAGGATCAGCTGGTCCCCCGGTTTGATCATTGAGGAACGACGGATTCCGTTCCATTCCTTGATCTGGCGAATCGAAACGTTGAAGGCCCTCGAAATATCCCAGAGTGTGTCGCCCCGTCGGACCCGGTAGAGGATCCTTTCCAGTCCTTCAGATCCGTTGGCCACCGCTGTGCTCGCGGGTGCCCGCTCCCCGGAATCCACGGAATCGGTGGCTCCCACCGGAATGAGCAGGTATTGGCCGCGTCTGATTAAATTCTTGTTGCCGAGGTTGTTGAGATCGCGGATTGCCTGCACCGTTGTGCCGTATCTTTTCGCCAGGATCGAAAGGTTCTCGCCCCGGCGGACCCGGTGGCGCAGGTGAACCGCCTCCACCGCCCGGTCGGTCTTCGAGGTCATCGGAACAAAAAGATATTCGCCCCGTCGAATCAATTGAGAACGCCCCAAGTTGTTCAACTTGCGGATTTCCTGGACGGATGTCCCGTACCGCTGTGCGATCCTCGATAGGGTATCGCCCCGCCGGACCTTGTAAACGAATTTATTCAGACCGGGGTCCTGCTGGGGCGGAGAATATCTCGGGGGGCTCGGTCTCGCGGTCCGGCTCTGCCGGGACACCGTCTTGCTGCTCATGGGGATCAGGAGGTGCTGGCCGGCCCGTATAAAATTGGACCGACCCAGTCCATTGAGCTCCTTAATAGCCCGCACGCTCGTCCCGTACCGCCTTGCCAGGGTGGAGAGCGTGTCGCCTCTGCTGACCCGGTGTCTGAGCCTGATCATCCTTTTTTCGATCGGGATGTTCGCGAAATTCTCCAGGAATGTCTCGCGGGTCCCGTGCGGGAGCTTGAGAATGTACTCCTTGTCGTTTAGAGGCGTAATGGTGCTGCGCAGTTCGGGATTGAGCTCTTTGATTTCCCGGTAGCTCACCCCAGCCGCCTCCGCAATGACGCGCAAATCCGTCGGAGAGTCGATGATCACTTCTTCAAAACGCAACGGCTCCCACAGCTCCAACTCAAACCCGTATCGCTCCGGATTCTTGGCGATGATGGTGGCCGCCATGAATTTCGGGACATAGTTCTTGGTCTCCCGCCTCAGGTGCCGGGTCGACCGCAAATCCCAGAAGTCGTCTGATCCCGTTCTTGAAATCGCCCTCATGACACGGCCCTCGCCGGCATTGTATGAGGCAAGAGCGAGCGGCCATGATTCGAACATCGCATAAAGGTCCCGAAGATATTTGGCGGCCGCGATGGTGGATTTAATTGGATCTCTGCGCTCGTCGATCCAGGTATTGATCCGAAGGCCGTACCTGCGCCCCGTTCCCTTGATGAATTGCCAGGGTCCGACCGCACGCGCCCGGGAATAGGCGATCGGGTTAAAACCGCTTTCGATGAGCGCGACGAAGACGAGATCCTCGGGAAGTCCATAGCTTCGGAAGGTTTCCTTCATAAAGGGAATATAGCGGCCGGATCGGGAGAGCCACAGCGTGAATCGATCCCGGATTTGTGTCTGGAAAAGCTGCATATCATTTCAGGGGTGGGAGAAGGAAGTGCAGGCTCCTCAATCTCCTCGATAATATAGGCCGAGGAGAGGGAGTCCTGCGTGGAAGAGGGATCATCGCCGGAGATCGGTTCCACGGCTTCGTCCGGGAGCGCTTCGGCCACGGGAATGGACCCGGTCGATCCTTCCGTCGTGCCCAGGGAGGAGAGGTCATCCGCTTCTTCAAGAATGGGCCCGGGAGGGGGCAGGGTCAGCACCTGCATCGCCGGATCGGGCTTGGCCGTAAAGGCGCAGGCGTTGAGGATCAGGGCTAAGAATGATGCAACCAGAAAGATCCCGCTCGGTCTCAAGTCCGACTCCTTTCGCATCTAAAGGTTATCTTCGATTTACCATCGAAGATTCAAAACCCCCGCCCTTTCCATTCTCGTCTCGCACGCATTGTTTGATATGAAATTCCGGCGGGATCTGCCGCTATGTTTCGGTGGATGGTAAGGTATTTGCCATTTTAATGTCAAGAAAAAATCTATCTATCTCC
>CAYGBP010000016.1:12703-16142 GCA_964348105.1 uncultured Nitrospirota bacterium | reverse complement strand
GCTAGACTAATAAATATTAGTATTGTTACTTTCATGTTGCTATCTATCTCCGTATTTATTAAGTTTATCCGATTTTTGGCGATTGTCAATCGTTGACGGTTTTTCTTTATCTTATCGCTCGGAAAGAAGGTGGTGGAAATCCACCACTTCGGATCTGAAGGCGGGTGTAGTCGGGGTGTGCTTGACAGGCCCATAGGGGAAGTGTAAAAGAGAATCCTTGCTTGGCTGGAGGAGTCTTTCGATTGTGGTGCGAAGCGCGCGTGAACGGATACTGAACCTTGCCTGGTTAATGGTTTTCCTCTGGACCATCCTGGGGCCGCAAACCCCTGTATCCGGACAGGAGCCCTTGACTCTGGTGGATATCTATCGTCAGGCCCTAGCCGCCAACGAGCAGGTCGGCATCGCCCTGGAGGCGCTTCAGATCGCCCGGGACGAAAAGAAAAAGGCGTTGTCAGCGATGCTTCCCCGTCTGGAGTCTTCGGCCAGCTATACTCGCCGCCCGGATGATATTTCTGCCCCCAGCGGAAATGTCAGTCGGGCGAAGGAGGAGAATGATTTTGAATTGAGGATTACCCAGCCGCTCTATAGCGGCGGCCGGGCCATGGCGACCTACCGCATGGCCAAGGGGGCGATCCGGGAGAGCCGCAGCGAGCTTCGGGTCACAGAGGAAGAACTGCTGTTTGAGGTTGCGACCGCGTACTACGACGTCCTGAAAGCCAGGGAGAACCGTTCGATCGCCCTGTTTGAGGTGGACCGGCTGATTCGACACGAAAGCGCCTCTCAGAAAAGATTCGATGTCGGGGAGGTGACCAAGACGATCGTCCTGCGGGCCCGGGCGGAACTGTCCAGGGCCCGCGTGGATCTGGCCCGTGCCGAGGCGGAGTTGAAAAATGCTCGGGATCGGCTGGTGTTGCTGGCCAAGCTTCCGCAGGACTTCGATCTGATCGAATCCCCCGAACCGCTTTCACCCCCGGGAGGGGAGGAAGCGTTACTGGAGGCGGCCATTCGAAATCGGCCCGATCTGGCCGCTGCGGTGATCCGGGAAAGGATCGCGGACGATGGCATCCGATTCGCCCGGGGCAATTTTCTTCCGACATTATCCGTGGACGCGGTTTACAGCCGCCAGGACCAGGAACCGAAGAATCCTTTTTTCTTTGTCAAGATCGACAAGCGGGCGACGCTGACCCTGAGCTTCCCCCTCTTCGAAGGCGGGCTGCGATGGGCGGAGTTGAGCGAGGCCCGTTCCAAGGCCCGGCAGGCGGTTCTGCAGCGCTCTCTGCTGGAAGACCAGATCCGGCTGGAGGTTCGAAGCGCGCTGAGGGACCTGGAGGCCATCCGTTCGGTCCTGGAAAACTCCCGAGACCAGGTGGCATTTGCCCGGGAGAATTTTGTCCTGGTCGAAAAGCAGTTCGCTTTTGGCCTGGCGACGCATATTGATGTCCTGGACGCCAATTCTCTCCTGAACGACGCGCAACGAGAGCTCGCCAATTCAAGGTTTGATAAGGACCTTGCGATCCTGCGGGTCCAGCAATCGGCCGGTATTTTCCTGGAAAAAGCAAAGGGGCCGTTGGTTGAACAGGGCGCTCAGGAGGACGTTTTCCGGACCTCTTCGGACTGACCTGTGCCGCGCTGCACCTCGGCCGGAAGCGCTCCGCCGTTGCCTCCGTCGCCTGGGGGATCCGGTGTCGGCACCGCCTGCCTTGAGGTCAGCTCCGCAGCCGGTGACAGCGCGCGCAGGGAGAATCCCCTCTCTTTGAACTCCATCATCAGGCTGAAAACCGCCGGGACCAGCAACAACGTGAAGATGGTGGAGACGAACAACCCTCCAAGGACTACGCTGCCGATTCCCCGGTAGAGCTCGGCGCCCGAGCCGCTGAACATCACGAGAGGCGACAGCCCGAAGAGCGTGGTCATCACGCTCATGAAGATCGGGCGCACGCGGGTCCTGACGGATTCGCGAATCGCTTCGCGAAGGGGCATCTCCTGATCCCTGATGAAGTTCAGGGACTGGTGCACGATCAGGATGGCATTGTTGACGACGACGCCGATCAGGATGACGAAACCCAACATCGTGAGCACGTCCAACGGTTGGTAGGTAAACAGGTTGATGAATTGAAGACCCAAGAAGCCTCCGATGGCCGAGAGGGGAACGCTGAACATGATCACGAACGGGTAAAGAAAGCTCTCGAACAGGGAGGCCATCAACAGATAGGTAATCAGCAATGCCAGCAGGAAGTTCCATTTGAAGGCGTGAAAGGTCCGGGTCAGATCGTCGACGGTTCCGGAAAGCGTGGCACGATAGAGCCCCCCGAGTTGACCGCTTTCGACGAGGGGAGCGATGGCCTGGTTTTGGATGATGTCCATGGCGGCTTCGAGCGGCAGACTGGGGGGCGGAATCACCTGCAGCGTGATCGCCCGTTCACGCTCGATATGATTGATCTGATCGGGTCCGGTGGTCAGCCGGATTTCGGCGATCGATCCCAAGGTGACCAGTTTGCCGGCCGGCGTGTAGACGGGAAGGTGATCCAGGTCCTGTATCCGGCCCGTGTACTGATCCTTTCCGCGCAGCGCGAGGTCGATTTCCTCGCCTTCAAACTTGAAGTCGCTGACCTTGGTCCCGTCCACCAGGGCATTCACCACGAATCCGAGCTCCTGGTTGGTCAGTCCCAGGTCGGCCGCTCGCTCGCGACGGGGCCTGACCTGAACCTCCGGATTTCCGAGATCCAGGCTCGGAATCGGGCGGATCTGGGCCCCGGGAATCAGTTCCGCCAGGCGTCCGAACAGCTGACTGCCCAGGGAGACCAGCTCCGGAAGCTGCGGCCCCGTGATCTCAAGATCAATGGATCGCCCCGCCGCGATTCCCCGCTCAAAGAGGCTCGGCTGGGTGATGATCCCAAAAGTGCCCGGCAGCGGACTGATGGCGCGCCGCATGACGGGGATCAGCTCCTGAACCCGGCCCGGATCCGATGAGATGGCCCCCATGAAGACGGTTCTTCCCCTGGCGACGAAGAAAAAGTTGGTAATGGTCGGAGCATCCAAAGCATCCGCCTCCCCGGATCCCGGCTGGGCCTCCCAGTAGGGTCTCAGAGTCTCCTCGATGACCGTCCCCATGTGGGTCAGCTCCTCGAGGTTGTACCCCGGAGGAGGAAAGACCATGCCGAAGATCAGATTGCGGTTTCCTTCCGGCAGGTACTCGGCTTTCGGGATCAGGGCCCAGGCGCCTCCGATGGAAATCAGGGTAAGACCCACGATCAGGACCAGGCGGGCTCGGACATTGCCTGACAGGGTGAAGGTCAGCTCGGCCAGGGCGTCCCGTGCTCCAGCGGCGGCCTGGATGCCCCTCAGGTAGGCCTTCCAAACCCGCAAGGGAAGAAATCGGAAGGGCGGTTGCTCATGATCGATCGTCCCCCCCGCCCGGAGGACTTTCGCGGAGAGGCTG
>CAYGBP010000016.1:6938-12693 GCA_964348105.1 uncultured Nitrospirota bacterium | reverse complement strand
TCCATCCACAGCGTGCAGCATCTTGGCAGACAGGCTGGGGATGACCGTAATGGCCACGATCAGGCTCAAACCCACGCCGCCGCTGATCGCAATGGCAATATCCCGGAAAAGTTGTCCCGCCTGCTCCTGGACGAATAGAATCGGAATGAAGACGGCCATGGTGGTCAATGTGCTGGCCAGCACGGCCCCCCAAACCTCGGAGGCCCCGTCCAGGGCGGCCTTTGCCCTGGATTTTCCCATTTCACGATGGCGGTAGATGTTTTCCAGGACGACCACGGCGTTGTCCACCACCATCCCGGCCGCGAAGGTCATGCCGGCCAGGCTCACAACGTTCAGGTTGCGTCCCATGAGCTGCAGGAGAATAAATGTGCCGATCACGCTGATCGGGATGGCCACGGCGATCACGCCGGTGCTGCTGGCGTTCCGAAGAAAGAGCAGGAGAACGATGACGGCCAGCAGACTTCCGATCACGAGGTTTTGCCTGACCAGGTCCAGCGCGCTGTGAACATAGTCCGTCTCATCATAGACTTGATACAGTTGAAAGCCCCGCTCCTTCAAAATTCCTTCATTGAGCTCCCGAACAGCCAGACGAAGACCTTCCATCGTGTCCAGTACGTTCGCGCCGGTGGCTCGCTGTGCGTTGATGGCAATGGCCGGGTGGCCCTTCTGCCGCACCGCGAAATCGGCATCCCGGTATCCCAGCCGAACCTCCGCCACATCCCGAACGTAGACCGGTCGGCCGTCTCGGGCCGTGATGACGATGTCTTCCACGTCCTCGGGGGTCTGGTATTCCCCGACGGTCCGCACCAGATAACGGCGCTTGCCCTCGTCGAAATCCCCGGCGCTGATGTTGCGGTTTTCCTGGTCCAGGGCCCTTCCCATCTGCAGTAGCGTGATATTTCTTGCCGCCAGCTTTCCGGGATCCACGATGACCTGCAGCTCGCGCTCCCTTCCGCCGAACACATTGCTGGTCGCCACCCCGGGAACTCGTTCAAACCGGGGCTTGATGTAATCCTCGGCAAAGTCCCGCTGCGTATAGATGTCCGTATCATTCCCGGGAAGAGGCCTGAAGATGAACCATCCCATCGCATTGGCGCGGGGGCTGACATTGTAGATGATGGGCTCACGGGCCTCCGTCGGATAATCTTGAACCTGATTGAGGCGGTTGGATACATTGAGCAGAGCAGTGTCGATCGAAGTGCCCGCCGGGAATTTCAACTCGATGCTGGCTCGCCCCTCCTGGCTTTCGCTGGTCATTTTTTCCAGCCCGTTCACGTTCTTGAGCTGCTTTTCCTGCTCATCGACGATTTCCCGCTCCACCTCCTCCGGGCTCGCGCCCGGCCAGACGGTTTCAACCGTGATTTCCGGTTTCTCGACGTTGGGGGCGAGCTGCACGGGGATTCTCATGAGGGAAACGACGCCGAAAAGGATCACCATCAGCACGCCGACGGTCGTGCTGACCGGATACCGAATGGCGAGTTCAATCAGACGCATTCTTCGCATGGAATCACTCGGGCTAGTTGATGATTCTGACCGGTTGGCCGGGCCGTAGCCGCTCATTTCCGCGAATGACCACTTGCTGACCTTCTTCAACGGCCCCGCGGATTTCGGCCAGGTTTTCGATCATGACTCCGATCTGAACGGGGACGGGACGGGCGGAATCCTCCTCGACGACAAAAACGGAATATTCGCCTCCCCGGATCACCAGGGCATCTTTCGGGACCACCTTGGCCAATGTCGGCTGGCCGACCGGGACCGAGACGCGGGCCATCATCCCGGTCTTGACCTCGTGTTCCTTATTTTCGAACTCGATTTTGACCGGAAAAGTTCGGGCCGCTTCGTCCGCCTGGGCGACGATCAGGATGACCTTTCCCTGCTTCTTCACGTTCGGGAGGGCGTCGAACGTCACAGGGACCAGGTCGCCCCTTTTCAACCTCGCGATCAGCCGCTCCGGAACCGGAATCTGTACACGGACATGGTCCAGGTCAACCATCTCGACGACCGGACCTCCTTCCGTGAGCCATTGACCGATTCCAGTGAAAATCCTGATGATTTGTCCAGCGAACGGGGCCTCGATCCTGGATTTTCCGATGTTGTTCTTGATCTGGGCGATTTCCAATTCGAGCTGGGCCAGTTTTTCGCGCAGGGCGGTTTCCTCCGCCTGTTCGTCTTGGTACTGTTTCAGTGAGACCAGTCCCTCCTGGTAGAGGGGTTCCGTCCGCGCGAGCTGGCGCTTTGCCTGCTCGTAGCGCGCTTCGTGTTCTCTCAGGGCGGCTCTCTTTTGCTGCAGTTCGAGCTCCAGCGTGTCGGTCTTGAGCTTTGCCAGCAGGTCTCCCTTCCTGACCGAGTCGCCTTCGTCCACGGGATATCGCTCCACATATCCCTTGATCTCACTGGCCACCACGCTGCGTGTTCGGGGCTCTACCGTTCCCACCAGCGTGAGCCTTTCGGAGACCTCTTGGACCGTTACCGGGGCGACCTGGACGGGCATGGGCGGCGGGCCGCTACCCGGGCGAGATCCCTGTGCCGATGTGTGGGAGGTGAGGAGGAGGCCGAGAAGGAGGGAAAAAAGGGCCGAATAGGGCAAAATTTTCTTGAAGATCATTTACTTAATATACCAATCCCAGGCCCGAAAAGGCAAGGCCGCCGGGGAATGAATTGGTCAATAAAATTCCCTTATTGGCCCCCGGGTTTCCCTGGGAGGAGCGGCCGGAAAGCCCCGGCTTGAACATTGCGGCATCTGATAAATCCTTCCAATTTTTTGAAATGTCTTGAATTTATCCAGTTCTGCTGACCGCCAATATTTTCTCAAGGTACAAGGCTTGCACTGCGGAGATTGTCTTGGAATGAGAATGGAGCAGCGCTTATATCTCCTGGTTGCGGCCGCCTGCGTCGTTTCGGCGTGTAGTGGCGACGTCTCGGGTCCGGCTCAGGATTCCGCCGCCGATGCGCAGGGTGATTCACAGCTTCCAGGTACCGCCGCGGCCTCCGTGACCCCCCTCTCAAAGGATTACGGTTACAATCCCACCGTAGCCGTGCCGGCCGACTCGCAAGGAAACATCGTTTACGCGGCCTGGGAAGGGCTGCTTCAGGGAATCCCCTATCTGTTCTTCACGAGATCTCTTGACGGCGGGATGACCTTTGAGGAGCCGCGCCCGATTTTTCCCGCCAGCCCGGGGGGATCCCGGCCGGTCCTGGCCGCCGTGGAGAACCGCGTCTTTCTGGTTTGGGCTGGCGCCGTTCGCCTGGGCGCGGCCGGAATCCTGATGAGCATGTCGGAGGAGGCGGGAGCGCTGGGTCCGGATCGGGGAGAGTCCTTTCTCGCTCCGGTCAGGGTGTCGGATCCGATGCGCGTGGCCGCGAATCCCTCCATCGCAGCCACCCCCCAAGCCGTACTGGTGGCCTGGCTGGATCTTGATGCCGCCGAGACGTCAATTAGGTTTCGAGCCTACCGTAAGGATCCCGAATTGGGATCAATGCTTCAGCCGGATCCGATTGGTGTTTTGTCCGAGAGCGGTGCGGTGACGGGACGACCGGCGCTGGCCTCCGATTCTGAAACGGCATGGGTCGCCTGGGAAGATTTCTTGAGAATCCAGGAAGACCCCAAACAGACCGAGCCCAGCGAGATTCTGTCTGTTCGATCAACAAACGGCGGCCGAAGCTTCAGCAGCCCGCCCACAAACTTATCTGAGACTCCCGGCAATTCCATGCGCCCGGTCATGGCGGTGAGCGACGGGGTGTTACACGTGGTGTGGGAGGATTTCTCCGAGAATAACGCTTCGGTGCTGATTCCAGTGCGTTCAACGGACGGGGGAGAGACCTTTGAGGCCGTTGCCATTCCCCTTTTCCTGTCGGGATCGACCACCACGGGTCACGGCTTGGCGGCCCGGGGGCAGCACGTTTACCTCACCTGGCCGGGCAGGGACCCGGGAAGCGGGACCCGACAGATCTTCTTCACCCGGTCGGTTACGGGGGGATCAACCTTCGGTCCGCCCTTCAACCTCTCCCTCAATCCGGAAAGCGCCCAGAATCCTGCGGTGGCGGCCGGCCCTGATCGGGTTTTCGTCGTCTGGGAAGGGCAGATGGAGATCGGCCCCGGGGAATCTCAGCGGCAAATCTTTCTGGGCCGTCTGCAGGCCTATCATTAATCCACGATGACCCGCTCGCGGACATTCACCACGTAGATCCCGATCGCGACCACCAGCACGCTCACCAAGATGGCCTGCGTCACTACCTCCCCCAGGATGAGATGGCTCAAGCCGACGCCCGCGATCGGAACGGCGAAAAAATAGGCCGATAGCGCGGTGGGCGGATAATACTTGAGGAGAAGCGTCGAGGCGACGAAGGTAAATCCGGCGACCACGACCCCTTGAAAGAGCACGGCCGAAACGATGATCGCCGTGATCGGCCCGAATTGCGCGCCTTCGGTCAGGACAGCCAGCAGGAATAGCAACGGAACGCCCACGAACATCTGCCACAAGACCAAACGCCATGGATCGATGAATTCCACGAGCTTCTTGATATAGACAATCCTGGCCCCCAGAAGAAAGGCGCTGAGCAGCACGATCAGATTACCCGGGAGGGTGGCTTCCGCCCCGAAGGAGGGGCGATCCATAAACAGGTAGGCGACGCCTCCGAAGGACAGCATCAGTCCCCCGAACCTGGCGAGCGTGAGGCGATCACCGGGGATGAAGAAATGGGCCAGCATGGCCACGAAGAAGATGTTCGTGTTGGTCAGGATCACGGCGTGGCTGGCCGAGGTCCAATCCGCGCCGATGTAAAACAGGACCACCTGGATCGCGAAGAGCGTCCCGTTGATCAGGTGGCTTGCCGTCTCCCCAGGCCGCGGCCGGATCGAGATGCCGTTCAATATCGCCCAGGAGAGGATGGACAGGGCGCCGAGGGCAAAAGTCAGCGCGGCCATCATGATGGGTAAGATCGCCTGAAGCGCGATCTTGATGGCGACGATATTTCCGCCCCACAGGATGCTCACACCGATCGCGGACAAGCCTCCTTTCCAATCCACCCTCATGTGAAGGCGATCCGGGACGAGAGATCATTCGAAAAAATTCCGGGGAGACCGAGCTTTGTCCTCGGGGCGTCGGCCTGTGGGTGGGAAGGGCTCACCGGGTTGGGATCTCTTCGTTCTGCACGCGATTCGGATCTCTTGGGAGTTGTTGGGCTTCGTCGCCGCGCCCTGAAGTCCAAGCGGGATTGGAAAACCGGCATGGACCGATGTTCACGCATTCTAAACAGATCATGCGCAAACGTCAACGGGTCTTGCACGGCCAGACACCGTCTTGCCGGTTCGGGTGTTCGATGCTACACTTCTCGGTATGACAAAGCACCGCCGCCGGAGCGACAACAAGCTGGGTGGGGCCATTCGCCGTGTCCTGGGCAGCTTCGTCCTGGTCCTCCTGGGCGGATTTTTCACTATTCTGGCCTTGTTCCTTTCCGGAGGAATGATGACCCGCGAGGTGGAACCTCCCCAATCATTCCGGCCGTTCTTGAGCACCTACACGCTGCCGGAGGAGATGTCATTTGCCGGGCAGCGGGTTCCGCTGGAGCTTTGGCATGTGCGTGAGCGGCTTGAGTACGAATTCTATCAGTTTCTGGGCGACGAGGGGGAAAACATCATCTTGGCGAAGCGGACCGGCCGGTGTTTTCCCCTGGTGGAGAAAAAGCTGGCCGAGGCGGGGATGCCGGATGATTTGAAATATGTCCTATTGGTGGAGAGCAAATGTCGTCCAGCCGC
>CAYGBP010000016.1:1616-6754 GCA_964348105.1 uncultured Nitrospirota bacterium | reverse complement strand
AATGCGGGTGAACAGCGGATCATGGTCACGCTCAGGCGACAAGCGGTGGATGATTACTGGAAGATCAACCTCAACCGCGAGACGATGAGGTACGTCCCCAGGATCCTCGTGGTGAAGGAGATCTTTTCCCAGCCCGAGCGATATGTGGGGGTCCAAGCAAGGGATTTCTACCTGCCCGTCGACGTCGAGAAAGTGGAGGTGCATGTCCGGGGCAAGAAGATGCATCTGGCCGAGATTGCCGAAAGATATGACACCTATTTCCTCGAGCTAAAGCTGTTGAATCCCGATATTCGTAAAGATTTTCTGCCCTCCGGCACCCACGAGATCAGGATTCCCAAGAGGACTTCGATTGATTGTGCGCCTCCCTGCGAGCGGTCCATGGAGCCCTCACCCCCCTGAGCCGCGCTAGCGGGAGCGGTTCCATTCCTCCTTGCCATACTTTTGCTCAAGCAGCGCCTGTGCCAGATCCGATTCTTCCGCGCTGAGAGCGGAGGGGAGCAGACGGGCCCCCAGGGTGCGCTCCAGCCCCGAGCTCAATGCCTCCCGAAGCCGCTTGATTTCCACCTTTCCCAGAACCGCGGACAGGGAGGTGATCCTTCTATTGATTCCGGGAGATGTTCGTGACGATCTGCCCGGCCCCTTCGCCCTGATCAGCTGCGCTGTGATTTCGGGGTCATATTCGCACAGGATCGATCCGTGCTGAAGGAACCCGTCCCGCCAGCGGCGCTGTGCGCTGCCCACCAGCTTCTTTCCATCAATTCCAATCTCGAAACCCATGGCCTGCGCGAAGCAGGCGGGTGAGGCGGGACCTCGGGCACTGAGGCCCGCGTTTCGTGATTGAAGGATCTCGGCCCTGACGCCCAGGCGGGTCAGGCCGGCGATCAAGCCGCGGGCTACGCACAGGAAGGTCCCGTGAAGGTCGTTGGGAAAGAGCGGGTCTTCGGCTCTGGCCGCAACGCTATAGGTCAGCTCGCGATCATGATAGACCGCTTTCCCGCCCGTCGGCCTTCGGACCAGGTCAATGCCCAGCCGTCGGCACTGGTCCAGATCCACATCCTCGGACGTCCGCTGGAAATAGCCCACGGACAAAGCCGGGGGAGACCAGGTATAAAATCGAAACGTGGCGATTCCCCTGGTCCTGCGGCAGACCGTCGCAATCGCCTCATCAATGGCCATGTTCAGCGCGGCCGGTTGAGGGCCGCTGTCGATCAATCGAATGCGTCGCATCCCGTCTTATCCCCCGGCGGGAGAATCTCCCGGAGCCGGGTCCTCATGCGCCGATCATGGGTTCCCGGCCAGTAGACTCGCTGGCAGGCGGGGCATTGGTAAAACCGGACCTGGGTGGCGAAGACGTAAGGAGGTATCCGATTCTTCGCCTCGCCGCGAGGCAGGGTCAGCAGGCCCTCGTTGCACTCCAGGCAACGCATCAAAAATCCCGGGCCGGGTCTGAGCCGCATCTCCTCGACGACCTGGCGGACCTGCTCATCGAGCTCCACCGACCGGATGAGAAGGCAGAGCGGCGGCCGTCTTTCGGCCAGCAGGTGCCTATCCCGGGTCAGGAGCCAACGCCCCTCGGCCAGGGCAATCTGGACCAGGGGGGCGTCATCGATCCGGCGAAAATAGCGGGTGTCATACCCAAGGATCCTCAGCCATCGAGCCAGCCTCCCCAGCATGGCATCCGCGACGAATCTGGGTGGATTCCCCATGGGAAATTCCTCCGGTTCCTGCCGATTATCCTAAGAAAAAAGCGGGCTGGCGGTCAAGTGATTCCGGGCCGTCTCCACAGGGGGCAAGACCGCACGGGGCGAGGCGGAGGCGGGGGAATCTCCTTGACATGGCCGGCGAAGCTGTGTTAGGTATGTTTTTCAGTCCGTTCCAACCGTCCATTGTAAGTGAAATAGGCAACATTCTTCAATTAAACAGTTATTTAGGGGGGAAGATACAATGAGCGCCACACAGACCATTTCAGTGGGGCAGAAGGCCCCGGATTTTACCCTGAAGGATCAGGATCAGAAAGAGGTGAAGCTTTCGGATTTCAAGGGGAAGAGCAACGTGGTCCTGGCTTTTTATCCTTTTGATTGGAGTCCGGTGTGCCAGAACGAGAACAAGTGCTTTACGGACGACTTCAGCAAGTTCCAGGAGACCAGCGCGGAGGTCATCGGGATCAGTTGTGACAGCACATGGTGCCACAAAGCCTGGGCCGATGCCATGGATTACAAGCACCGTCTCCTGAGCGACCTGAAACGCGATGTGGTGAAGCAGTACGGGCTCTACCTGGCAGACTTCAACTGCGCCCAGCGCGCCACGGTTGTGGTGGACAAGGAAGGCGTCGTGCGCTTCGTGAAGGTCCAGCCGGTCCTGGAGGCACGCGACAACAAGGAAATTGTGGAAGCTCTCAAGGCGCTGAAATAAGAGCTGGGCTCCGGCGGCAATGGCCGCGGGGTGGCCGTTCGAACAGACATCATGAAACTCGAGATTGACGGAGTTCAAATCGCCTATGAAGATCGAGGGGAGGGAACACCCGTCCTGTTCGTTCACGGCTATCCCCTCAGCAGGGCCATGTGGGAAGCCCAGGCCCAGGCGCTGTCTCCCCGTTTCAGAGTCATCACCGTGGACCTCAGGGGACATGGCGAGTCGGACGCCCCTCTCTGGCTGTACACGATGGACCGCTTTGCGGAGGATCTGAAGATTCTCCTGGACCATCTTTCGATCGACCGGGTTGTCATGGCCGGCTTTTCGATGGGCGGGTATATCACCTTTGCTTTCTACCGAAGGTACAAGGAGCAGGTGAGGGCCATAATCTTGGCCGATACCCGTCCTCAGGCGGACGGGGCAGAAGGCAAAAAGGCGCGCTTTCAGGCGGCCCAGACGGCGCGCCTGAAGGGGGCCGGAGCGATTGCGGAAGCGATGATTCCCAAGCTAATGACGCCGCAGTCAGCCCAGGATCGGCCTGATCTGGTCCAAAAGGTTCGGGCCATGATCACGGCGACTCCGGTTGAAGGGATTGCCGGAGACCTGATGGCCATGTCGGAGCGGCCCGATTCAACCCCCCTGCTCGAGCGCGTGGACTGTCCGACCTTGGTCGTCGTGGGCGAGCAGGATGTCCTGACCCCTCCCGCGGATGCGAAGCTGATGGCCGACCGGATCAAGAAATCCCAGATCGAGATCATTCCGGAGGCCGGCCATCTGGCGAACATGGAGCAGCCGGATCGCTTCAACCGGGTGGTGGATCAATTCCTGGAGTCCTTGTAGTCGTCGGGAGAGGCTAAGGCCCGGCGATGGTAGGGCTGATGTGTGACAACCTGAAAAAGCGAGTGAGGATTTGAATTGAGCGAAGAGAAGGTCAAGCCGGTGAATGACCAGAATTACGGCGAGTTCCTGGAGGCCCCCGCCTCGGTGGTCGTTTTCGGGATGGTTCCCTGCCACAATTGCGAGGAATATGATCCCATCTTCAGAGAGGCGGCTCAGCACTTCAACGGCAACATCCGTTTCGGAAAAGCCAAGATGCATGTCCCCGGGGCCTGCCGGGAAATCAAGCGTAAATACCGATTCGAGAGTTATCCGACCACCCATTTCTACAAGAACGGATCCCTGGTGCATCAGGCCGACGGGAAAATGGATTTTCAGTCACTCACGGAAACCATTCGCCGCATTCTCCTCTGATTTCCCGGGATAGATGCCATGCCACCGCAGGAATCCATCAAGGCCCTTCTGATCGCGATCGGCGAAGACCCCGCGAAAGCGGTCCAGACGATCAATCATTACATTCCCGATTATCTACTCTTCTTCGCCCGACCCAAGGCGGACGCTGCGATTTCTGATTCGATCCAGCCCAAGATCCAGCGGATGCCGAAACGCTGGGACTGCGTTGTCGCCCCGGATGAGGACAGCCTCGAGGAATGTCACAAGGCCCTCTCCGGACAACTCGCTGAGTTGCTGCCGGTCTGGCAGGTTCAGCCGGGCGAGCTGGTGATGGACTACTCCCAGGCCACCCATGCGATGGGCATGGCGATGTGGATGGCCGGCAGCGCTTATTGCACCCGCGTGGTCTTCACGCAGTCCCCGCCGTCTGATCCAGCGGATTCATCCAAGACCTTCCGGGAGTTCAACCCGTGGGACCTGATGGTCACGGACGAATCCAGGAAGGCTTCCCGTGCTTTCGATACCGGACGCTATCCCGAGGCCCGGCAGCGGTTCGCTTCCCTGCGGGATCGGGTCAGCGGCGGCCAGAAGCCGATTTACAAGGCCCTCTCGGATCTTTCCGAGGGGTATGAGCTCTGGGACGCCTTCCAGTATCAAAAGGCCATGGAAAAGATCAAGGCGGCCCATCGGGCGCTCGAGATGGCCTCCATCTGGGGCGGTCCCGCAGGACTCAAAGCCCTGATGGCCTCTGTCGGCCGGAATGTCTCCTTTCTAGAACGGATCCTGATGGCCCGGCAGGCCCCGGATCGGTCCGTTTTTCTCGATCTGGTGGAAAGCGCGCGGCGCCATGCGGAGGGATTGAGGCGGTTCGAGGATGCCACGGCCCGGATCATGCGGGCATTGGAGGTTCTTGCCCAGATCGAGTTGCAGAAGCGTCACGGCATCAACCCCCGGGAGGTCCGGGCCGACCAACTCCCGGCTTCATTGCGTGACAGTGATGCCGCGGCGTTCAAGAGCCGATTGGACGGCAGGATCAAGCTTTCCCTGTATCAATGCCTCGATCTGCTCAAGGAACTGGGGGACCCTTTGGGAGAGCGGTTCCATACCCAGTGGGATAAGTTCAGACTCGGATTGGAGGCCCAGGGTCGATCTCTCCTCGGTCACGGCTTCGAGCCGATGAAGCCCGAGCGTTTTCGGGAGCTGTTCGATGCCGTGCTCAGGATATCGGAGGTCAAACCGGATGATCTCCCTCGGCATCCGCAGATGAAATTGTAGGGTGCGGCAGGGAAAGCGAAGCGGCCGGCACGGGGGGCCGACCCTGATGTTGACAAGCCGGAACGTCTTTCTTTATAATGAACGCAAAATAGAACCGGGGTGCCCATCGGGCTGAGAACCCCCGGGGTTGACCTGCCCCGGGTGTACCCATTGAACCTGATCTGGATAATGCCAGCGAAGGGAAGCGGTCTTTTTGAGGATGGTGAAAGCCGCACCGGTGA
>CAYGBP010000016.1:1227-1588 GCA_964348105.1 uncultured Nitrospirota bacterium | reverse complement strand
CTTTTTTATTTGGGTCTCCCCACTCCAAACTCGAGGAAGGAAGGGGCTATGGATCGAAAAGCGGACGCAACAGAAGCAATAACGCGAAGACCGTTCGAAGGCTCGCGGAAAATCTATGTCGATGGCATCCGGCCGGGAATTCGCGTCGGTATGCGGGAGATCCAACTATCACCTTCGAGCACTTCAGCGGGTCAGAATGGCGGGAACGGTCGGTCCGAGGGATCCGAGTCTCCTGATTGCTTCGTCGTGTACGATACATCGGGACCTTACACCGACCCGGCTGCCAATCCGGATATCCGCAAGGGCCTGGAGCCAATCCGCCTGGCCTGGATTACGGGGCGGGGGGACGTCGAGGTCCTGC
>CAYGBP010000016.1:358-1202 GCA_964348105.1 uncultured Nitrospirota bacterium | reverse complement strand
GGCGGCGTCGGGCCGCCGACCCCGTGTTGGAGGGGGTGCGGTTCCCAAACATCCGAAAGCCGCTTCGGGCGAGGACGGGGGGCAACGTGACCCAGATGCATTATGCCCGCCAAGGAATCGTCACCCCCGAGATGGAATTTATCGCCATACGGGAAAATCAGAGCCTGGATCGATTGAGGTCCCGTCTGGGCGTTGAAGCGGGGCAGAGGAGCCTCTTGCATCAGCATGCCGGACAGTCCTGGGGCGCACGGATTCCTGAAACCATCACACCCGAATTCGTCCGGGATGAAGTGGCCCGAGGCTGCGCCATTATCCCGGCCAACATCAACCATCCCGAATCGGAGCCGATGATCATCGGCCGCAACTTCCTCGTGAAGATCAATGCCAATATCGGGAATTCGGCGGTGGTCTCCGGGATTGAGGACGAAGTGGAAAAAATGATCTGGGCCAAGCGGTGGGGTTCGGATACCGTCATGGATCTGTCCACGGGGAAGAATATTCATGAAACGAGGGAGTGGATTCTCCGCAACTCGCCGGTTCCCATCGGGACGGTTCCCATCTACCAAGCGTTGGAAAAGGTGGGGGGGAAGGTGGAGGAGTTGAGTTGGGAGGTCTTCCGCGACACCCTGATCGAACAGGCCGAGCAGGGGGTGGACTACTTCACGATCCATGCCGGGGTTCTGCTGCGTTATGTTCCGCTCACCGCCCGCCGCGCCACGGGGATCGTCTCGCGGGGGGGATCCATTCTGGCCAAGTGGTGTCTTGCCCATCACAAGGAAAATTTCCTGTATACGCACTTCGAGGAGATCTGCGAGATCATGAAGGCGTATGACGTTTCCTTCAG
>CAYGBP010000016.1:0-217 GCA_964348105.1 uncultured Nitrospirota bacterium | reverse complement strand
GTGAACATGGAAAAACAGCTCAAGGAATGCGGTGAGGCCCCGTTCTACACCCTCGGACCGCTGACGACCGACATCGCCCCGGGGTACGATCATATCACCTCGGCAATCGGGGCCGCGATGATCGGATGGTACGGCTGCGCCATGCTCTGCTACGTCACGCCCAAGGAGCATCTGGGGCTTCCCGACCGGGAAGATGTGAAGGCCGGTGTCATCGCCC
>CAYGBP010000015.1:26718-31241 GCA_964348105.1 uncultured Nitrospirota bacterium | reverse complement strand
GGTTTTTGGACGGCAGATAGCCGTACAGCATAATCCCGGGGCGGACCATGTTGAAATGCGCCGCCCTGAAATCGATGGTGATCGCGCTGTTGGCGACATGGCGGACCGGCAGCGCGATGTTCTCCCTTGACAGCAGATCCAGCGCCGAATTGAAAAGGCCCAGCTGATGTCGTGTAAACGCCCGTTGATCCATCCCGTCCTCGGCCATGTGGGTCATGAGCCCCTCCGGGATCAGGTGCGAGGCCCTCCGAAGCGAGCGGGCCAGCCCCAGGATATCCTCCTTGGAAACGGCCCCCAAGCGGCCCATCCCCGTGTCGATCTTGATATGAACCTTTAGCTTGCGGTTCTTCTTCCTGGCGATCCGCTGGAGCACCTGGATCTGGTCGGGCTCATACACCGCGGCGGTCAGGCCATGGACAACCGCGTCCATGGCATCCCCCGGCGTGATCCCACCCATGACCAGGATCGGCAGGCGAATCCCCGCCTTGCGCAGCTCCACGCCTTCATGGGCCCATGCCACGCCAAGCATTGAAACACCCGCGCCGATCAGCGCGCGAGCGACCGGTTCGGCCCCATGGCCATAGGCATTGGCCTTCACGACCGCCAGAATCTTGCAGTCCGCCCCGATTGAATTTTTCACTTGTGCCAGGTTGTACAACAACGCCGACAGGTCCACCTCTGCGACGGCAGTCGGAAACCTTTTTTTAGGACCTCCCATCGAGTCTCAAACCCCATTTGAGCCGGACCCTTTCCAGCATCCCAACGCTCCTGTCTTCAATCCCCCTGCGCAATCATGGCCGTCTCATTGCCTGGCCTATCCGAAACCGGGGGGGTTGTCCATTCAAGGTTATAGGCAAAATACCCGAGGAATGCAACGGAAAAGACCCGGACAATCCGCAGGTCTCGGGAAAGTGAACCGCAGGCGCGTGTCGCGGGCACCCCGAACGACCGGCATCCCCGGCCCGGTCAGGTGTAACGATCAGGGCTTCTCAATCCCACGCAACGCGGCAATCCTTGGCCAGCGTGAAGGAAAGGGGGGCTAAAACCATCGCTTCCACCGGAACAGGAACATCTGCACCAGGATGATGAAGCCTAGGATGATGATGACCGATGCAAAACCCCACGGGTTTTCGGCACCGGGAATTCCACCGACATTGATCCCGAGCAGTCCCGTCAAAAACCCCAAGGGCAAAAAGATCCCGGCAATGACCGACAGGAGATACATTCTCCTGTTCAGGGTCTCGGACAACCGGCTGGCCAGCTCTTCATGGGCAACCGATGCCCGCTCCCGTGCGGCGTCCAGATCCTCGATGTAGCGGGTCACCTTGTCCGTGGTTTCTCTCAGGCGGGTCCTGAGGAGGTCATCCAGCCATGGCACCCGCTCCACCAGAATTCTTGCCATCGCCTCCCTTTGAGGCGCCAGGTAGCGGCGCAGGATGATCGCCTCGCGTCGAATGCCGGTGAGCACGGAGCGAAGATCATGGCGATCGTCCATGAGCATGCTCTCCTCCGCCTCGTCCACTGCGTCGTCGATGGCCTCGATCACGCGGCTCATTCGATCCACCAGCCGGTCGGCGATGAAAACCAGGAATTCGGCGGCGCTTTTGGGTGCCTGCCCCCTTTCGATCTCCTCTACCAGGTCGCGGATCGAAAGCAGCCGCCTCTTGCGCGTGGTAATGATTCGGTGCTCCTCGATCCACATCCGGAGTGAGACCATGTCCTCCGGATCGGCCCCGGGATTGTTATTGACCCCCCGAAGACAGATCAGAAGACCATTTCCGATCGAGAGGCTCCGCGGTCGGGTCTCCTCCGCGATCAGCGTCTCGGCCACAATCTCGTCGACCCCGCTTTGCTGCGTAATCCATCTTCGGCCCCCCGGATCGGTGTAGTCCAGGTGGATCCAGACAATGCCCTCCTCCGGCTTCCACGCCCTGATTCGATCCCATCCGATTCTCCGGCCGCCCCCGGTCCGGTCCAGGAGATAGGCTTCGATCAATCCATCCCGAGGCTCAGTCATCTTCCGCTCCCTACCGAATCGACTCCATGCTCATCTTCCATTGCCCCTACCCAGCCGACTCATCGCAGACGCCGGACCTTTTGAAGTGCCTGGCCAGCCTGCTCGGTCTCGCCCAGGGCGGCGTGGGCTCGCGCCTTGCTCTCCAGGATTTCGGCCAGCAGCCCGGGATGCTCGGGCGTCACCAGTCCCTCCGCCTCGCGGAGCGTGTCAAGCGCATCCACCATACGATCACCCGCCATCTGGATCTCGGCCAGCGTGTGCAGGACCATTGCACGCCACACGGCATCCTGACGGTTCTGGACACTGCCCTGGGCCAGGGCCCTGCGGACCATCTCCTCCGCCCTGTCCAGGTGAATTCCGCGCTGAAGATAGACCCAACCCAGGTTGTTCAGGGTTTCGGGTTGATCCGGCTCTATGACCAGGGCCTTCTCGTACTGCGTCTGGGCCCTTTGCAACTCTCCTCGGCGGGCATAAACATTGCCCAGAAACAGCCTGGGAGAAGCGCCAAGCTTCCTGCCTCCCTTTCGGAGCGCCGCTTCGTACTCCTGGACGGCTAAATCCAATTTCCCCTGCGCCTCATAGCTGAGCCCGAGCTGGAGATGCTCCTGCGGGGTGAGGGGATCGTGCAGGATGCGGACCTTGGGCACCGACGAGCATCCCAGAAGGAGGACAGGGATCAACCATCCGAGCGAAATTAAAATGACATTGCGGTCAAGACTGCCCATCTTCCTCTCTTGCGCCCGCTCTCGAGGTGACCAACAAGGCCCAGAAACCGGTCTTTTTCCAATCGGCCAGAAAACGTCGGAAGGGGATCCTCGCATCTCGTTTGCGCCCGGAATGGGCAATGACGAATTCGGAATCCGGGTCCAAGCCCACCACGACCAGAAAGTGTCCGATGGGAAACAGCCGCAAACCGCGATTCAGGAAGGCGATCACCGGCCGTTTCTGGCCCAACTGGGATTCAAGCCAGTCGATCGATCCGGTCTGGATGCGGGCTTCAAGCCCCCGCCTGTGAGCGTAGGTCCACAGGTCCATGCTGAGCGAACCCCGCCGGGTCGGCAGATGGATTTCGGCCGCAATCTCAGAAGGAGACACGGTATACCCCCAATAGTTCAGAACCGATGCCAGCGAGGCCGGCCCGCACTGATCAACCTCCTGAGGGAAAAAGGCAACGCCGCCGATATAGAGGGCCGGCCGAACTGGACCGGCATCCGGCAAGAGCACCGACCCGGTCGAACCGGTACATCCGGTGGCCGCGACGGCACCGCAAAGAAGCATCATCATGGGAATGAGTCGACGCCCCATCCAGAGCGCTTTCTGCAAGAGGAGTGACTACTTGGTGACGATCACCTTATGCCCGGTGACCTGAAGCAGAATAAAGACAAGAATGACGATGACCAGCAAGGCGATCACAATCCCCAGCGCGCTGTCCCCGCCGGTCTGCAGACCGTCGAGATTGCGCGCTACTTGATGGATCTGATCATCGCTCAGGCCGTTGAGCCTGGACTGAACTTCCTGGGCATTAAACCCGAGATCCGCCAGGCGTTGGGCCACCAGCCGGGTTTCCAGAAACGCCTGGATCTTTAGAAGATCATCCTCCACGGGATCGCTCCCCGCAGCCTTGCTCACATGGCCGGACAACTGGGAGGGCACGAGAGCCGCCCCGCCCTCGGCGGTCCAGAATCCCATCATCAGGAGGGAGACACTTAGATAGACAAGGATCCCCTTCTTCGCTTGGTTCAGGATTGGTCCTCTCGATCCGAAGAAACGGGATTTCATCACACCTCCAGGACTTCTGCCTCTTTCTTCTTGATCATCTCGTCGATCTTTGCCACATACTCGTCGGTCACCTTCTGAACCTCGTCCTGAGCCTTGCGCTGATCGTCCTCCGAAATCTTGGATTCCTTGCCCAGCTTCTTGATTTCGTCGTTGGTATCACGCCGGAGGTTGCGAATGCCCACTTTCGCGTCTTCTCCGAGCTTCTTGACCTGCTTGACCAGCTCCTTGCGGCGCTCCTCGGTCAACGGCGGGATGGGCATCCGGATGATCTTACCGTCGTTTCCCGGCGTCAGACCCAGATTCGACGCGCTAATCGCCTTTTCGATTTCCGGTATCAGGTTTGGCTCCCAAGGCTGGATGATGATGAGCCGGCTTTCCGGCACGGACAATGCGGCCACCTGCTTCAAAGGGGTCATCGTCCCGTAATAACTGACCTGAATCCCGTCCAGAATGGTCAGCGACGCCCTTCCGGTCCGCACAGTTGCCAGTTCCCGACGCAGATGGTCGATGGCGCTGTCCATCTGCGTCCGCATTTTCTTCTTTGCATCGGCGATCATCGATCGACCTTTCAGCACCCAGCCGACGGCCATGCCTCAGCTGACCAGAGTTCCGATCTTCTCCCCCTCGAGGATCCGCTTGATGTTGCCCTTTTCCTTCATATTGAAGACGATAATGGGCAGGTTATTGTCCATGCAGAGCGTGACGGCCGTCGCATCCATGACCTTGA
>CAYGBP010000015.1:23090-26708 GCA_964348105.1 uncultured Nitrospirota bacterium | reverse complement strand
GTGGGGTCGATCATCGGATCCTTCTCATAGACCCCGTCAACCTTGGTCCCTTTGAGAATCACCTGCGCGCCGATCTCCATGGCGCGGAGGGCGGCGGCGGTATCCGTCGAAAAGTAAGGGTTGCCGGTTCCGGCCGCGAAAATCACGACGCGTTTCTTTTCAAGATGCCGAATCGCGCGCCTGCGGATATAGCTCTCGGCCAGGGACTTCATCTCGATCGCGGACTGAACCCGCGTCATGATCCCTTTCTGCTCCAGGAAGTTCTGAAGGGCAAGCGCATTGAGGGCCGTGGCAACCATTCCCATATAGTCCGCTGTGCTTCGCTCGAACCCCTTCGTGCTGGCGGCGATACCGCGGAAGATATTGCCGCCGCCGATCACGATCGCCACCTCCACCCCGAGATCCTGGATGTCCTTGATCTCATTGGAGATGAAATCCATCACCAGCGGTTCGATACCATATCCCCGTTCGCCGGCCAGCACCTCGCCGCTGATCTTGAGCAACACCCGACTGTATTTCTGGGAGGACATAGATTCCCTGAAAAACGCTACTCGCCCAACTTGTACCTTACAAACCGGCGGATCCGGATATTTTCTCCGATCTTGGCCACCTTCTGGGTTATCATCTCGCCCATCTTCATTTCAGGATCTTTGATGAAGGGCTGCTCCAGCAGGCAGACCTCACCGAAGAACTTCTCCAGCTTCCCTTGGACGATCTGGTCCAAGACCTTCTGCGGTTTACCCAGAGACTTCGCCTGCTCCTCATACATTTGCCGTTCGTCCTTCAAGACTTCTTCGGGGATATCCTCGCGCTGGACGAACCGCGGCGACGGATCGGCTGCGGCGATGTGGAGGGTCAGGTCCTTGACAAGCTCCTGGAATTCAGGATTCCGGGCAACAAAGTCGGTCTCACAAGCCACCTCCACCATGACCCCGATCTTTCCTCCCGGGTGCACATAGGTTCCGACCATTCCCTCCTTGGTTTCCCGACCGGCCTTTTTCGCCGCCTTTGCCAGTCCCTTTTGCCTCAACAGGCTAATGGCCTGATCCAGGTCACCCTGTACCTGCGAGAGGGCTTGCTTGCAATCCATGATCCCGGCACCGGTTCTTTCTCTGAGCTCCTTGACTTTTGTCGCATCAACCGTCATGATTTCACGCTCCTCTGCTTCGGATCAGGCCTGGGATGGATTTTCGGCTACCGCCTCCGCTTCCTGCATGACGGCCGTGGCTTCGGCCTGCGCCGGTACGGCCTGACCCGAGCGCTGGCGCCCTTCGATGATCGCCTCCGAAATCTTGCCGGTGATGAGCTTGATGGCCCGAATGGCGTCGTCATTTCCGGGAATCGGGTAGTTGATTTCGTCGGGATCGCAGTTGGAGTCGACGATTGCGACGATAGGGATCATGAGGCGCCGCGCCTCCAGGACAGCGGTTCGCTCCATGCGCGTGTCCACAATGTAGATGGCGCCAGGCAGGGTCGTCATCTCCTTGATCCCCCCCAGCGTCTTCTCAAGCTGCTCTCGTTCTTTTTCCAGCTTGATCACCTCTTTCTTAGGGAGGCGGTCAAACGTTCCGTCGGTCCGGCCCGACTCGAGCTTTTTCAACTTTTCGATGCTTCTTCGGATCGTCTGAAAGTTGGTCAGCATGCCACCCAGCCAACGCTGGGTGACGTAGAACATGCCGCAGCGGTTTGCTTCTTCCTCGATGATCTCCCGGGCCTGGCGCTTGGTCCCCACGAAAAGGAAGGTTTCACCCTCCGCAGCCGCTTCGCGAACGAAGTCATACGCCCTGTCGAATCTTTTTGCTGTCTTTTGAAGGTCGATAATGTAGATGCCGTTTCGCTCCCCGTAAATGAACCTCTTCATCCTGGGGTTCCAGCGTTTCGTCTGGTGACCGAAGTGGACCCCGGCCTCCAGCAGTTCCTTGATCGAAACCAGTGACATGAATGATCCTCCTAATGGGTTAACATCCTCCGCCCCGCTCACCTTCCGGGAAAACCCCGCGGCGCAATTCGGCCCCTCCAGGGCACCCTTCCCAAAATATGCGAGGCGTGTGTGGTGAACTGCTTAAACCTATATAAACTAGCACATTTTACCCTTCAATTCAACATCACGTTCGGTAATCCGCGTTGATCCGAACGTAAGCATCCGACAGGTCGGTCGTGTAATAGGTAAACCGCGCCCGGCCGCACCCCAGGTCGATTCCAATAGTCACCTCGCGGCCTTTCAGGTGGCGGCGCGCCTCGCGTTCGGCCGACCGCCCCTGGCCCAATCCCGAGCGCACCAGGCGGACCTTGCCGAACGAGATTCCGATCTTTTCGGCGGGAACCTTCACCCCCGATGCGCCGATGACGGCCATAATCCGGCCCCAGTTGGGATCCTCCCCGAATAACGCCGTCTTGACGAGGGGCGATTTCGCCACGGCTTGGGCCACCCGCCGCGCCTGTTCCGGACGCCGTGCACCCGTGACTCGTAGGACCACGAACTTTGTGGCGCCCTCCCCGTCGCGAACGATCAACCGGGCAAGGCCGTGACACAGCAGCCTGAGCATATCCACGAAACGCCCGAAATCCGAACTGCCCTCCCGTAGCCGGGCGGTTCCGGAAAGACCGTTGGCCAGACACAAGACCAGGTCATTGGTACTCGTCTCTCCGTCGACACTGATCCGGTTGAAGGACTCTGCCACGGCCGTCCGCAGCGCAGTTCGAAGCGCCGCTTGGCCGATGACGGCATCGGTGGCCAAAAAGGCCAGCATCGTGGCCATATCGGGGTGGATCATCCCCGCCCCCTTGGCCATCCCGCCTACCGTGACCGGCGTACCGGCCACGCGGCCCGTGACCACCAACGCTTTGGTCTTGGTATCCGTCGTGAGAATCGCTGCGGCCGCATCCCGCCCCCCCCGGCGAGACAGGGCATCGACCGCCCTGGGCACGGCCCTTTGCACCTTTTCCATCGGCAAAGGTTCCCCGATGACGCCCGTGGAGGCCAACAGCACCAGGTCGCTGGAAATTCCGAGGGAATCGGCCACCCATTGGGCCGCCTGCCGGGCATCCCGGATCCCTTGGCGGCCGGTGCAGGCATTGGCATTGCCGCTGTTGATCAGGACGGTCTGCCCCCGCCCCGACCGGAGCCGGGCCTGGGTGACGATCAGGGGAGCGGCCTTGATTCGGTTCCGGGTCACACACCCCGCGCAGGTCGCCACGACATCCGAAACAAGAAGGGCGAGGTCGAGGGCCCGGCCCTTCTTGATCCCGGCGCTAACCCCGGACGCCCGAAATCCGGGCACCGAGGTAATATATCCTTTTCTGAGATCCATCAGCAAGTTGGGGAGATTCCATCAGGGAAAAAGGCCGACCGAAGGGAGCCCTGCGGTTTCGTCGAATCCCACCATGAGGTTCATATTCTGAACAGCCTGTCCGGCCGCGCCTTTGACCAGATTGTCTATCGCCGAAAGGATGACCGCCGTGCCCGTTCGCTCATTCAGGGCCAGCGCAATCTGGCAAATGTTGGACCCCTGAAGGTGATGCGGATTCGGGGAAGCCCCCTTTCCTAGCACCTGGACGAAGGGCTCCGGGCTGTAAAATTCTTTATATACCCGGATGAGATCCCCCAGGCCCAGATTG
>CAYGBP010000015.1:17666-23080 GCA_964348105.1 uncultured Nitrospirota bacterium | reverse complement strand
CCTTGGTGCCGGCGTAAATCGTGCTGAGGATGCCTCGCGTCATCGGCACCAAATGAGGCGTGAAGGTCAGCCGTAGGGGATGCGCGGCGAGATTCGACAACTCCTGCTCCATCTCGGGGAGGTGCCGATGACCTGCCAGTCCGTAGGCATGCAAACCCTCCTGGATCTCCGGAAAATGGTAGTCCAGAGCAGGACTCCGGCCGGCGCCAGAAACCCCCGACTTGGAATCCGCCACAATCGGACGGGATGGATCCAAAAGACCCTTGCGGATGATCGGGAGCAATCCCAAGGCCACGCTAACCGGATAACAGCCCGGATTGGCCACGAGCTCAGCCTTCTTGATCGCCTCGCGATGAATCTCCGGCAGGCCGTACACGGCCCGTTTGAGCCATTCCGAATGCCTGTGCTTCAGGCGGTACCACTGCTCATAGGCCGCCGCGTCCTTGAGGCGGAAGTCGGCCGAGAGGTCCACCACCCGCTTGCCTCGATCCAGCAGCTCAACCGCCGCGTCCATGGCCTTGCCGGGAGGCAGGGCCACGAAGAAAAAATCGGCCTTCGCCGCGACTGCGCCCGGGTCGAGCGCTTCGTAGCTGGGCAGCGAAAGATGACGCAATGACGGGAACACCTCCCCAACCGCCTTCCCGGCCGACTGCTCGGAGGTGACCGCCGTCAAACGGGCCCCCGGATGCCGCGAGAGCAGGCGGATCAGCTCGGCACCGGTATAACCGCTGCCACCGATCACACCGACCTTCAGCGCGGATAGGTCAATGCCCAATTCGCTCCCTCCTCAAAATTCAAAAAAATAAAGGGAAGGCCGGGGCCTTCCCTTCGACAAATGATTCCTTCATATAGGAATATAGACCCCATCTCTAGCGCTTTGAGTACTGAAACCTCCTCCGAGCGCCCTTCTGGCCGTATTTCTTGCGCTCCTTAACCCGGGAATCCCGCGTCAGCAGGCCTTCCTTGCGCAGGCGGCCTTTCAGCTCCGGATCGACGGTGAGCAGGGCCCTCGCGATGCCGTGCCGCACGGCGCCCGCCTGACCGGTCAATCCGCCGCCGCGCACCGTGACCTGGACATTGTACTGTCCCATAAGTCCCGTGACCTGCAGCGGCTTTTGCACCTGGATCCTCCAGGCCTCGCGCGGGAAATATTCATCCAGCGTCCGGCGGTTAATGCTGATTTCTCCCTGGCCGGGCAAGAGCCAAACCCGGGCAATCGCATTCTTGCGCTTTCCCGCTGCATGATGCTGCACACTGCTCACCTTGTTCAGGCTCCTTTCTTCAGCCCGATCCCTAGCGGCTCAGGGCGCTGGGCCTGATGCGGATGATCCGAGCCGGCATACACGCGAAGCTTCTTGGCCATCGCCCGGCCCAGCTTGTTCTTGGGCAGCATTCCGCAGACCGCATACTCGATGATCCGCTCCGGCCGGGTTTCCTTCAAGGTTCTCGCATCGACATATTTCAGGCCACCCGGATACCCGCTGTGTCGATAATAGATCTTGCTTCTTAGCTTGTCACCGGTCAGCCGTATATCGCGGGCATTGATCACCACGACATGGTCCCCCGTGTCGAGGTGAGGCGTGAAGGTGGGCTTATGCTTGCCTCGAAGGATGGAGGCAACGCGAGAGGCCAACCGACCCAGCGTCTGGCCGCGGGCGTCCACGATATACCATTTTCGGGTTGCGGAATCCTGTTGATAGGATAGCGTTCTCATCTTGATCTCGAATGGCAACGAAACAGACAGGTCCTAATCCTTTCATTCTATAGAAAACCATCGAGAAGTCAAGGGAAATTTCAGGGTATTTCTAGCGTCCTGAGGCCCAGGGTTTCGGGCAGATACCCGCTGGCCTGCAGCACTTCTGAGAGGTCCACGCGCCATTGATTCTGTTGGAACACCATGAGAAAGGAGCGCAGGTCGAATGAGGAGGAAACCACCCATCGTCCGCCATCCGCCGGCGGATCGCTCGAGGAAGCCGCCTGCTGCTCTTGAAAATCCTGGTATCCGAGCTTGGCCATCACCGAGACCTCGGTGGGGGACCGAAGGACCCCCTTGAGGTCCTGGATCGTAACCCAGCAGCACTGCAGTTGCCGGCGGCTGCCCTTCATGAGGCGGATGAACTGCTCCTTGGATAGGAGTCGTTTGGATTCATTGGTACCCCATTCATAGAGGTCTGAGAATTTATGAGACCTCCAAAGCTCCACGACGGCCTTCAACCCCTGCATGGCCGCCTGGACCACCTCCTGTCCCCGTGCCGCCTCGATTTCCGGGCGCTCCTCGGACGCTGCGGAACCGGTTCGGTCTGCTGCAGTGGCTGGTGGGAAAGGCACCAGGGCGAGAATGATCAAAAGCAGTCCCACGGGCACTGGCTGGAATCGGAAGCGGCGAATCATCCTAAGATATAAATCCCTGTAAGCCGGCGATCATTAAAAAATTTCAAATCCGCGTCCCGGGGGCCGGCCTCCGAAAGACCTCCCCCTTCGCGGATTACACGTCATATTTCCCGAAATCCTTCGGCTTGATACGCTCAAGCCAGGCATCCAAATTTTCCTGGGACTTCTTCTTCAACACGTCCGGAACGGCGTAGATCGGACACCTTGCGCGCAGGGCCAGGGCGATGGCATCGCTGGGCCGGGCGTCGACCGTCAACTCCGATCCGTCGTGCCTCAGGTAAATCGTTGCGTAGTATGTGTTGTTGCGAATCTCGTTGATCACCACCTTGACCACTTCAATCCTGAGGTGGTCGACCAGACTCTTGAGCAGATCATGCGTGAGCGGCCTGGCCGAGGCGATTCCCTCGATGGCGAACCGAATCGCATTGCCCTCCGCAACACCGACCCAGATCGGCAAGATTTCGACCGATTTCTCGTCCCTCAGGATGATGATCTGGGCTTCGCTGGCGGAATCCGAAAGGATTCCGTGGACATTAAGCTTTATTTCCATCGTGATGGCTGAGATATTTGGAGCCGACGAAAGGACACACAATATGAGCCATACGGGGACGGACGCGAATCGCCCTTCCACCATTCATGGACCCACCCACTCGACCCTGAGCCCCCCCGAATGACACCGCCTTGCGGCGGCTTCCGTGGACCATGAGGGGATCGGGGAAATAATATGCCGCGATCTTGAAGTAAAACTTGTCGATCGACCCGGAAATCGTTCGATCCGAGTTCAACGACCATGCCCTGGACCGGCGGTTCTGGTTGACGGCGATTACGATTTGCAGATCGTCCGGATCCATATAATCGATGTCCTCCCGGCTCAGGGACACCTGGGCCTTGACATCCCGGTACATCGTGTGAGAATGAAAGTCCCCGAGGACGTCCAGCCGCGGGAAATTTCTCAGCATCTCCTGCAGGACCTTCCATTTATCGCTTCGCAGCTCGGCCCAATTGTGTCCTCGACGCACCGACTGATACGCAATGGCATGCTCCACGATGTACTTTTCGGGCGTACGATATCCCAGCAGGAGGCCGAAGCACTCCTTCTTATACACCTCCACGCAGGACAGCACCATTCCCATGAAGACGTTTTCATTCAGATAGACCTGCGGCGCCCGCTTGGAAATCCTGCCGTTGACCGGCCCCGCCGCCGTGACCCTTTTGGGAGTCGGGCTTATGGCAATGCAAGAAGCACGCATCTCAGGCGTCATACCTCCCAAAATCCTCCGGCCTCAGATTGTCCAGCCAACGGTCCAACTCCTCGGAACTATGCTTCTGGATCACCTCTTCGCTCGCGAAGATCGGCGCGTCGGCCCGAAGGGCCAGAGCGATGGCATCGCTCGGCCTGGAATCCACGGTGTACTCGGAGTCCTTCGCCAGCAGGTGCAGCTTGGCGAAGTAGGTGTTATCCCTCAAGTCGGTGATGACGATGCTGATCAGCTTGGCCCGAACCGTATCCAGCATGTTCTTGATCAGATCGTGAGACATCGGCCTCGGCGTGAATATGCCTTCCAAGGCGAAGCTGATCGCGTTGGCCTCTGCCTTTCCGACCCAGATCGGCAGCACCTCGGTATTATCCTCATCGCGCAGGATCACGATGTAGGCATTGCTGTAAGGATCGAACATCAATCCACGGACTTTCATCTGGGTGAGCATAAATAATTTGTATCATCTTTTCCCGTTTTTTGCAATGCCAAAAAGCCCGATTTTTCTGTGGATTCCAGCGACCGAAGCCCCTAGCGTAACGCTGTGGATAAACACTGAATCACTCACTTTATCAAACGCTTGCACATGCGGGTTGAGCGGGGGCCTGGTGGATCCGATCGGGCCGGCGGACCGGCCCGGCGAGGTCCAAACCCCGCGTTCCGGGGCTTGAGTTTTCTCCCGCCGTTATCATTTATATATATATGGGTCCGGCACATGCCCCGATGGCCGGCATTCCCGCCCCCCGAAGGAGGGGAGATTCCAGCCGGCCAAACCCTCCCCCGGCCGCTTGTTGACAATGTTTCAGGGCATTGCCTATAATGAAATATTCCAACTTGGATCCATCGCAGGGAGAACGGCTTGCGAATTACGCTGAACGGGTCCGCCCGGGATGTTGCCGAGCCCATGACGCTCTCAATCCTGCTCAAGGACCTGGGCATCAATCCCGGGCGCGTCGCCGTCGAAGTCAATCTACAGATCATCGACCGGACGGAATTCGATCGGACGATCCTGAAGGCAGGCGACAAGGTGGAAATTATCGGGTTCGTAGGGGGAGGAACGAAATCGAATCATGGATACGAATGATCGCTTGATCGTCGGCGGAATTGAATTCAAATCCCGCTTGATCGTCGGATCGGGTAAGTACAAAGATTTCATCGAGACCCAGAAGGCTACCGAGGCCTCGGGCGCGGACGTGATCACCGTGGCCGTTCGCCGGGTCAACATCCTGGATCGTTCCAAGGAAAATCTCCTGGATTACATCGACCCGAAAAAGTACAAGATCCTGCCCAATACCGCGGGCTGCTACACCGTGGATGACGCGCTGCGCACCGCCCGGCTGGCCCGGTCGGCCGGCATTTCCGACATGGTCAAGCTGGAGGTCATCGGGGACGAGAAAACACTTTTTCCCGATACCCCCGGCCTCCTGGAAGCCGCGAAGATCCTGGTCAAAGAAGGTTTCATCGTTCTGCCCTATACGAATGACGATCCCGTCATGGCCAAACGGCTCGAAGACGCCGGCTGTGCCGCCGTCATGCCCCTGGCGGCGCCCATCGGCTCCGGACTGGGTATCCGTAATCCTTACAATATTCGCATCATTCTGGAGAGCGTCCGCATTCCGGTCATCGTGGATGCCGGCGTGGGAACGGCCTCCGACGCCGCCATCACGATGGAGTTGGGGTGCGACGGCGTCCTGATGAACACGGCAATCGCGGGTGCACGGAATCCCATCCAGATGGCCGAGGCAATGAAGCATGGCGTGCTGGCCG
>CAYGBP010000015.1:15928-17656 GCA_964348105.1 uncultured Nitrospirota bacterium | reverse complement strand
AAAGGCATACCTGGCCGGTCGCATTCGGAAAAAGCTTCATGCGTCGGCCAGCAGTCCCCTGGAAGGGATGATCGAATAGCCGGGAATGCACGGGAACCGGGAATGAACCCGGAATCCGGAACCGGTTTGATACGCGACCGGGCGGCCCCTGGACGCCGTTGACTCTCCGGGATGATCACGTTTGATCTCCACATTCCTTCAACCACCGGTCTACCTGATTACCGACCGGCACCAAGCGCCGGGCGCCTCGCTGCAATCCGTCATCGCGGCGTCGCTGCAGGCCGGTATCCGGCTGGTGCAGCTTCGTGAAAAGGATCTTCCCCTCAGGGAGCTGGTCTCTTTGGCCCGCGCCATCCGCGCTGAGACCATGCCGGCAGACGCCAGGCTGCTGATCAATGATCGCATGGACGTTTGCATCGCCGTCGAAGCCGACGGCGTGCACCTCAGATCCGACAGCCTCCCTACTTCGGTGGTTCGAAAAATTCTCGGCCCGGATAAGATCATCGGGGTTTCGACCCATTCCGGCGAAGAGGCGCTAAAGGCCGAGCGGGAAGGAGCCAGCTTTATAACGATCGGCCCCATCTATGAAACGGCATCCAAGTCCGGCTACGGTCCACCGCTGGGCCCGGGCATCATTCGGGATGCCCGGGCCCGCGTCAGCCTCCCCATCTTCGCGCTCGGCGGGATCAAGCTGCGGCATATTTCAGAAGTATTCGATGCGGGGGCGAGCGGGATCGCGGTCATTTCGTCCATCATCGCGGCAAAGGATCCGAAGAGAGCAGCTCGCGATCTCATTCGGGAGGCAACCCGACATTTCGGATGAGCGCCGGAAGGCATCGCGGCAAACCCGAAATCGGGTGAACACGGCCCGGAAAGCACCGGCCTGGGTCCGCCGAGGGGGGTGGCGGGTCCCTTCCGCACCCCTCGTAGTTTCTCAAGGCTGGATGCTGCGGGAGGAACAGTTGACCGTTAATGGCTCAGGTGTTAAAATTAAATTGTTCAGTTGCTCGCCACTGATTGACAACTGTCAGGGGGAGGGGTGATGGGGGAATCTAAGAAAAATCAGGGCAGGCTGAATCCCTTTAAGAACACCATGAAGAAAATCTCCGATCAGTTCGCGGGGGGGGATTCTTCCGCCGAGCGTAAGCTTCACGAATACCAGTGGGAGATCGAGAAACTCCAAGTGCAGATCAAGTCCCTCGAGGAGGAGGCCCGCGAGCTGCGACAGTCCAGATCTCAACTGGATCAGGCCTACAAACAAAATGAAAAACTGATCGGAGCCCTACAGGAAGCCAAGGGACAGATCGAGGCGCTCAAGCTGGAGGTTGAAAAGCTGACTGCCCCTCCGGCCAGCTATGCCAGTTTTTCAAGCGCCAATTCCGACGGGACCATCAACGTCTTTGTCGCGGGACGCAAGATGAAGATCAACCTGCATCCCGATATCAAAGCGGACTCGCTGAAAAAGGGGCAACAGCTGATCCTCAATGAGGCCCTGAATGCCATCGAAAGCTGTGAATTCGAGCAGCAGGGCGAAGTGGTGCGCCTCAAGGACACCCTGAGCGACGACCGCGCCATTGTCACCCTCAGAAGCGACGAAGAAAGGGTGGCCGAACTCGCCGAACCCCTCAAACAAGGCAAGCTGAGCGTTGGGGACCATCTGCTTTTCGATCCCCGGTCAGGATACCTTCTCGAGAAACTTCACAAGCCCGAGGTGGAGGTGGTGGTGCT
>CAYGBP010000015.1:15219-15863 GCA_964348105.1 uncultured Nitrospirota bacterium | reverse complement strand
ACCAGATCGAGCAGATCAAGGACGCGGTGGAGTTGCCCTTCCTTCATCCGGACTTGTTTAGCGAGCACCAGCTGCTCCCTCCTAAAGGAATCTTACTGTACGGGCCGCCGGGTTGCGGAAAGACCTTGATCGCAAAGGCCGTGGCCAACTCGATTGCCAAAAAACTGAGGGGGCGAACCCGCAAGGACGTGCGCAGCTTCTTCCTGCATGTCAAGGGACCCGAGCTATTGAACAAATACGTCGGCGAGAGCGAACGGCAGGTGCGCGAGGTCTTCAAGAAGGCAAAAGACAAGGCCGAGGAAGGCATGCCGGTGATCGTCTTCTTCGATGAGATGGACGCGCTGTTCCGCACCCGGGGCACCGGAATCTCCTCCGACATCGAATCCACGATTGTCCCTCAGTTCCTTTCCGAAATCGACGGGGTAGAGCGTCTGCGCAACGTCATCGTCATCGGCGCCAGCAACCGTCAGGACCTCATCGATCCTGCCATCCTGCGACCCGGCCGTCTGGATGTTAAGATCCGGATCGAACGGCCGGACAAAAAGGCGGCGCAGGACATTTTTTCCAAATACCTCACCCCGGACCTCCCTTACCACCCCGAGGACCTGGCACAATCCCAGGGCGACGTGAGCCAGAACGTGTCC
>CAYGBP010000015.1:12845-15209 GCA_964348105.1 uncultured Nitrospirota bacterium | reverse complement strand
TGATCAAGATGACCGTGGACCGAATGTACAGCACCAGCGAGGAGAACAAGTTTCTTGAGGTGACTTACGCGAACGGCGAAAAGGAGATGTTCTACTTTAAGGACTTCTCCAGCGGCGCCCTGATTCAGGGAATCGTGGCGCGCGCCAAGAAGTATGCGATCAAACGGACGCTCTCCACGGGCGAAAAAGGAATCAAATCCGACGATCTCTTACGCGCCACCTGCGACGAATTCCGGGAGCACGAAGATCTGCCGAATACCACCAATCCGGACGACTGGGCCAAGATCGCCGGCCGCAAGGGTGAAAAGATCATTCACGCTCGAACGATCGGAGGCGGGAAACCCGCCGAGTCCCGCCAGATTGAAAACATCAGCAGCACGGGACATTACCTATGATCAAGCGAATCCTGGGAACCGAGACGGAATTCGGGATCATGACCAAGGACCCGACCGCGCTGGACCCGGTTTCCAACTCCATTCTGCTGATCAACAGCTACCCGCATCTTCCCTCCGGCCACGCCATCTGGGATTATGAAAACGAGAACCCCCTGCTGGACGCACGCGGCTTCGAAGTGGAAGGTGAAAAGGAGCGGCCCGGCCCGGAGTACAACAAGCTTCTCAACAAACTGCTCCACAACGGGGGCCGGTTGTATGTCGACGGGGCACACCCCGAATACTCGACCCCCGAATGCACCACCCCCCGCCAGCTCGTGGCATTTGAGAAGGCGGGCGAGCGGATCATGGACATGTGCCGGGAGGTGGCCAGCCGTCTTCGGGGAGGAGCGGATCGCTTTCTGGTTTACAAGAACAACTCCGACGGCAAGGGAAACAGCTACGGGTACCATGAAAACTACCTGGTCCTCAGGGCCGTCCCATTCGCACGGCTGGTGGAGGTCCTGGTTCCCTTCATGGTCACGCGGCAGATTTATACCGGATCCGGGAAGGTCGGCGCCGAGAACCGGACCGAGCCGACGACCTATCAGATCTCGCAACGTGCCGATTTCTTCGAGGTCCTGACCGATCTGAACACGATGGTCAAAAGGCCGATCATGAACACCCGGGATGAGCCCCACTCGGATCCCAAGAAATACCGGCGGCTTCATGTCATCACGGGCGACGCCAACATGGCGGAATTTTCCACCTTCCTGAAGGTGGGTACCATGCCACTGGTATTGGCCATGATCGAGGAGGAATTCGAGATCCCCTCGCTCGATCTGGAAGACCCGGTCCGGTCGATTCGTGAAGTCTCCAGAGACATTACGCTTAAGGGAAAGGTCAGGCTCCGGGACGGCCGCGAAATGACGCCCGTTCAGATCCAGAGGGAATACCTGAACGCCGCTGAGCGGTTCTTTGCCTCCCGAAACCCGGATGAAGCCACCCGCGAAGTGTTGGCGAAGTGGGCGCGCACGCTTGAAAAACTGGAGGAGGACCCCATGCAGCTCTCGCGGGAGCTGGACTGGATCATCAAAAGGGAGCTTTTGAACTCATATATCGCCAAGAAGAATTGCGACTGGAGCGATCCGCGGATCGCCCTGATGGATCTTCAATATCACGACCTGCGTCTCGATCGCGGTCTTTACTACGCGCTTGAGCGCGGAAATTACGTGGACACCCTCGTGGGACAGGATGAGGTGGTACGCGCGCAGGAGATTCCTCCTCCGGATACCCGGGCCTTCTTTCGGGCAATGTGCCTCAAGAAGTTCTCAAAGGAGGTGTATGCGGCCAGCTGGACCTCGGTCCTGTTCGATATCGGCAATACCACGATCAAGCGGGTACCGTTGATGGAACCGCTCAAAGGAAGCCGGGATCTGGTAGGTGACGTCATTGAGCGATCTTCAACAGTGGACGAGCTGCTGGAGAAGATCGCCGCATAAGAGGGGGGCCTATGGCTCGACAAGATCAAAAGAAGGACAAAAAGCGCGAAGGTTCCAAGCGCGAAGATTCCGTCAAGGCGAATCCGGAAGTTATCGAAAAAGGCAAGAAAATCAAGGAGAATATCGACAATCTGCTGGACGAAATCGACGATGTTTTGGAGGAGAACGCCGAAGAGTTCGTCAAGAACTACGTTCAAAAAGGAGGAGAGTAGGTGTTTCCCTACCCGCTGCACGACCAGACCTCCAGCTTCTACGATTATCTCTCCGCCCACTTTCCCCACTTGGTCCACCTGCCCCGCGCCAATCTGAGCCCGCTGCAAAACCAGACCCCGGAGCCGCATGTGAGCGGACCGGTCGAGCCTTCCATCGCAGTCCCCAAGGGAACGACCGTTTTGGCCCTGCGTCACCGCAAGGGGGCCGGTCGCTCACGACTGTTGAACGAAGCGCAGATGCGGGAGCTGGATGCCATCGTGGAAACCGGTCCCGATCCG
>CAYGBP010000015.1:9612-12835 GCA_964348105.1 uncultured Nitrospirota bacterium | reverse complement strand
CGTTTTGGCCCTGCGTCACCGCAAGGGGGCCATCATCGCCGGAGACCGCATGGCCACGGAAGGATACCAGGTCTCCGGCCGGCGGATCCAGAAGGTTTACCGTTCGGACGACTACTCGGCCATCGCCATCGCCGGGGCAGCAGGGCCTTGTATCGAACTGGCCCGGTTGTTTCAAACCGAGCTGGAGCATTACGAAAAACTGGAAGGCGAGCAATTGTCCACCGAGGGAAAGGCCAACAAGCTTTCCCAGATGATCAAGGCCAACCTGGCGATGGCCCTGCAGGGCCTGATCGTGATCCCGATCTTCGCCAGTTTCGACCTTCGGCGACAGGAAGGCCGAATCTTCAAGTACGACATCACCGGCGGCCGGTACGAGGAGACCGACTATTATGCAACCGGCTCCGGCGGCAAGGACGCCCGCAGCACGATGAAAAAGCTGTTCAAGCCGGAACTCACCGAGGAAGAGGCGATCCAGCTTGCCCTGGAAGCCCTTTACGACGCGGCCGAGGAGGATGTGGCCACTGCCGGCCCCGATATGATCCGCGGCATTTATCCCACCGTGAAGTCAATTACAAATGACGGGCTTCAGGATATAGAAGAGCAGAGGGCCAAACAGACCTTTGACGCCATCATAGAAAGGAGGCGAACCGCCTAATGGCACTGCCTTACTACGTCTCGCCCGAACAGATCATGCAGGATAAGGCCGAGTATGCCAAGAAGGGCATCGCCAAAGGCCGATCCATCATCGCGATGGAATATAACAACGGGATCTTGCTCGTGGCCGACAATCCCAGCGCGCTGAGCAAGATTTCCGAGATCTATGACACCATCGCATTCGCCGGCGCCGGACGTTACAGCGAATTCGAAAATCTGCGAAAGGCCGGCATCCGCCATGCCGACCTGAAGGGATACCTTTACAGCCGGGAGGACGTCACGGCGAAATCCCTCGCCAATGCCTACTCGCAGACGCTGGGCACGAGCTTCAGCCAGGACATCAAGCCCCTCGAGGTTGAAATTCTGGTCGTGGGGCTGGGGGAACAGGACCGGGCCAACGAGATCTACCGCCTGGCCTTCGACGGCAGCATCTATGACGAGAAAGGATTCGCGGTGATCGGCGGAAGATCCGAAGCGATTGCGGTCTCCCTGAAGGATCAGTACAAGGGAGGCGCTGAGATCACCGAGATGCTCAAGCTGGCCATCAGTTGCCTGGAAACCGTTAACAATCAGAGCATCGCAGCAAACGGCCTCGAAGTGGCGGCGCTGGACCGAACAAGGGCCGGCAGGAAATTCAAGCGATACAACGCCGAGGAAATCGGCCAGCTGACCCGGTAAAGAGGGCAACGGATGAAAGCCATGCGACCCAGAATATACGGCCTTGAAAACGAATACGGGCTGATCTTCTCCCCAAACGGCAGGGTTTATCTTCCGATGGAGAAGATTCTGGGATACATCTTTGAAGGCCTGATCCCCAACAGCTGGCCCTCCAACGCCTTTTTGGTCAACGGCGCCAGGTTTTACCAGGACACGGGATGCCATCCGGAATATGCCACGCCCGAGTGCGACAATCTGCTCGACATCGTCATGCATGACAAGGCGGGTGAACGACTCCTGGAAGCCTGCCTGCCGGTAGCCGAGAAAAGGCTTCGGGAGGAGGGGTTGGAGGGCAGTATCTATATCTTCAAGAATAACACCGATTCGATGGGAAATACCTACGGTTGTCACGAAAATTACCTCATGCGAAGGGATCTTGATTTCTGGAAGGTGACCGAGCAGCTCATTCCCTTCTTCGTGACCCGTCAGGTCTTCGCCGGTGCCGGGAAGGTGTTGAAAGTTTCCGGCCGGGCGCACTACTTTCTCTCCCAGCGGGCCCAGCATATTCACGAAAAGACATCCTCCTCGACCACCTCCTCGCGAAGCATCATCAATACCCGGGATGAACCCCACGCAGACGCCGAAAAATACCGTCGTCTGCACATCATCGTGGGCGATTCCAACATGTCCGAGTACGCCACCTTCCTGAAAGTCGGGGTAACCAACTTGATCCTTTCCATGATCGAAGATGGCTATTTCGTCAATGGCGTGGAGCTGGAGGATCCGGTCAGGGCGATCAGGGAAATATCCCGGGACACGATGCTCAAGCGTCGCGTCAAGATGGAAGACGGGCGCGAGCTGTCCGGAATCGAGATCCAGCGCCTCTACCTGGACCGCCTGCTCGAGTATGTGAATAAGGTCGGGCTGGACGACGACGAGGAGGTCGATAGCATTCTGAAGCGGTGGGGCAAGATCTTGGACCAACTGGAGAAGGATCCGACCCAGCTATCCGGTAAGATCGACTGGATCACCAAGAAGGAGCTGATGCAGTCCTACATGAGCAAAAAGGACTGTGCCTGGGATGACTCGCGAATCGCCATGATGGATCTTCAATATCACGACGTGAAGCGCTCCCGGGGTTTGTACTACCTTCTCGACAAGCAGAATCTCATCAAGAAAATCGTGACGGAGGATGAGGTCGAGCAGGCGATGACGACCCCTCCGCAGAGCACCCGCGCCAAGGTCCGCGGGGAATTCATCAAGTTCGCCAAGGAAAGAAACCGGTCCTATACGGTTGACTGGACCTATCTCAAACTCAACGGATACTGGGAGGAGACCATTCTCTGCATGGATCCGTTTTCCTCCAGCAACAAGCGCGTGGAAGAATTGATATCAGGAAGCACCATCCCCAGCCGATAATCCTATGTCCAGCCACGGTCGCCTTGCCCTGTTGATGACGATGCTATTGGCCTTCCCGGTCTGCAGCCCCGGAGCCGTTACCCTCACCTCGGCTCCCGGCCCCGATGACAAGCCGGTGCAGATTGAGACCGGAGACGTCCTGTTCTTGACTGTGCAGGCCGACCCCGACGTGACCGGGATGACCGCGCTGTATCGGGAAAAGCAGACCCCTTTCTTCAGGTTGGACCCCACAGATCGATACGGCGCGCTCATCGGCATCGACCTGGCGGCCCAACCGGCCCGGGAGGAAATCTCGGTGCAGATGCACCGGGGTTCCGGCCCGCCCCGCATCGAGCAGTATGCCCTGGACATCCGACCGGCTGCGTTCGGCATTCAAAAGCTTACACTTCCCAAGGACAAGGTCGCAGAGGCAGAAGTACCAGGCATCCCGCGCGTGCGAATGTGGGGCGACGAGCCGCCGGCTTGGGTGCACGATGGAGTGAAGAAGAGCAAG
>CAYGBP010000015.1:8447-9602 GCA_964348105.1 uncultured Nitrospirota bacterium | reverse complement strand
TTCCCAAGGACAAGGTCGACCTGGATGCCGAGACACTCAAGCGTGTCAGGGCAGAGCAGCGCAGGATGCTCAAGAGCATGCGGGATGTCACACCGGAGCAGATTTGGGCCGGAAACTTCATCATGCCGGTCGAGGGCCCGATCGCGGGAAGCTTCGGGCGCCGAAGGATCATCAACGGGGAGCCTCGCAATCCGCACACGGGAGAGGATATTTACGTACCCCAGGGCACCCCGGTCCTGTCCAGCAACGGCGGCGTGGTGAAATTGACCGGAGATTTTTTCTTCAGCGGCAAGAGCATCGTCATCGATCACGGCCTCGGTCTTTTCACGATGTATTTTCACCTTTCCGAAATTCAGGTCCGGGAAGGGGATCGCGTTGAAAAGGGACAGAAAATCGGGCGGGTGGGCTCGACCGGGAGAGTCACGGGCCCTCACCTTCACTGGGGCGTCCGCCTCAACGGGGCTCGCGTCAACCCCCTCTCGCTGGTCAACCTCCCGCTGGGCGAATACGCAGCAGAGTAAGCCGGTCCGTTTCCCACCGCAAGCCAGGGCAGCAACCTCCAGGCGGAGGACACACTGAAGGATCATGCTAACTCAATAATAAAAAAGATGAAAATGGCCAGAACCCCTTCCGCTCCGCCACCGGGCCCCGACGGGATCTTCCCATTCTTGTACAAATTCCTGGGAGCGACTATAATTAATTAAAGAAGGCGGGCCGGCGGACTCGGCCCCTTATATGCGGATTCCCCGGAAAGGAGATCTATGGCGGACCCTATCTCCGAAGGACACTCGATCCGAAGGCTGTTCGGGACACTCGCCGAGAAGAGCTTTTATGAGCGACTGGGCTGGCCGGACGGTCGGGTCATCCAATATATCTCTGATTTGCTCGTGGATTTTGTGGATATCCAAAATGTGTACCAGGTCCGTGCCGCCTCCGGTAAGCCGCTCAAAGAGGTGGCCGAGATGCTGTATGAAAGCCAGGCCGAACCCACCGCAGGGCCGCGCGACCGGACCCGCGAAGTCCATCGCCATATCGGCGATTACACCCTCTTCATGATGGGCATCTTTCCGGAATATCTCAAGCGACTGAAGGCGACGCCGCTCCATCCCCTCACCATCCTCGGGATAGATGCTGATCCCCATGCTGGCGGTGACT
>CAYGBP010000015.1:6923-8437 GCA_964348105.1 uncultured Nitrospirota bacterium | reverse complement strand
CACAAGAGGGCCAAGTGATGCAGATCCACAGGCGAGATTTCCTGAAGGCGACCGGGCTGATCAGCAATCCCGACGTTCTCATGGATTACGTCAAGGTAGGAAAGCGTTCCTACCGGATCGTCTCGGAATTCAGCACGGATCGATCCCGGGATTTCGCCACCCTGTTCCGGAAGCTCTCCGAGCATTTCGAACTCTGTGTCATGGGACTGGCCTATATCCGGAAAGACCTCGACCGGCTTCGACACCCCGGCCATGCAGTGGTGAGAAGAATACTGCTCAATTAAATTAAATGGGGTTTTCCTTGGGCCCTCGTTCGGATGGGCTACAGCATCTTGTCGTTGATCGTGACCGGGACCCGCGTTTTGACGTCGTTCAGATAGCTTTCAAGGGCCATTTGCTGCTTTCGCAGGAGAACACCCCGAAGCGCCGATTGGTCATCCGGCGTCTCCGTGGCTTCGGACGCGACCTGCGTGGCCAAGGCCTGTTGTCTTTCCGCATCCGTCAGGGCCACGGAGGCCTTGATGAAGGCCTGGACCTTCTCCACCAGCAGATCCTCGCGTTGCAGAGCCTCGTAGCGCTCTGGCGTGAGCCGGTTGCGTTTCAAGACCTGGCGGTATTGCTCGGGATCGAAACGGCCGTTTCTGTAAAAGGCCTCCTGCTCCAGGATAAAGTCTGATAATTCCCGATCGGTGACCTTGACGTCCAGCTCCCGGGCGGCCATCAGCCACAAACGCCTTTCGATCATGTCGTTGATGACGGAATTCTTCAGGTCCAGCATTCTGGCCGTTTCCTCGTTATACCGTTCCTTGAAAAGATCCCGGTAAAACCGCTCGGTCCTGTCATAGAGCGCCTGATATTCCTCCAGACCGATTACCGTCTCGCCCACCTGGGCCACCATCCGGTTGGCCTGAGTCGTTGAAGATTCGAATCCCCACCAGCCCATGGTGATGACGAACGTCACCGAGATGATGATCATCAGGATTCTAACCACCCATGGGCGCTGTCGAATGATCTTAAGCATTTTGGACTGTTCCTCCGGCCCCGCGCCAATCTTTACGATAAACTTTCTTTTTATTTTACTTGAGGCCGGGGCAAATTTCAATCCGGTCGGCCCCCCGGGGGTGGCCCCCATCTGTTGAAAAAAATGGGATTTTCGCCTATACTTAATATGTCGGTCTGTGCCCTTTTCGTTCCGATGCCCGGAGCTTTCAACACCGATGGCAACTGGCGATTCTTCAAAAGCAAGCGTCTTGAACCGTTTTATCGCCAAGGCCATCGATTTGCTTATCGCGGGGGCTCTGCTGGAGCTCCTGCCGACCATCGGATTTCTGGCGGGCCTGTTATATCTCCTGATCGCCGACGGGCTGTTTCAGGGCAGGAGTACGGGTAAATGGCTGATCAATCTTCAGGTCTACGTTCCCTCCCGGCGATCGGTCTGCGCCTTCAAGGAATCGGTCGTGCGAAACGTGCCAGTGGCCCTGGCATTCACACTGCTCCTGGTTCCTTACCTCGGC
>CAYGBP010000015.1:4772-6908 GCA_964348105.1 uncultured Nitrospirota bacterium | reverse complement strand
GGTTCTGACGGCCTGCATCCTGGCCGTCGAGGCCCTGGTGATCATCGGCAATGAATCGGGAATGAGGATCGGCGACGAAATGGCGGGGACTCAGGTCATTGACTCCAAGGTCTCCGGGGCGGAGGCGCCCAACTAGACCGGCAATGAAACGTACGGATTAAAGGGTCGCCCGGCCGGGGGCAGGGCACGGGAAGGATTTCCACTTCAATCGGATCTTTGCAAGTTCCGAGCTTGCAAAAGGAGGCAGCGTGGGCATTACGAGCTCTTTTTTCGGCATGTTTTCCAATGATCTGGCGATAGACCTGGGCACGGCCAACACACTGGTCTATGTTCGAGGAAAGGGGATTGTCACCAACGAGCCATCGGTCGTTGCAATCGAAAAACGGACCGGTCAGCTCCTCGCAGTCGGCCTGGAGGCGAAGAAAATGCTGGGCCGAACACCCGGCAATATCGTGGCGATCCGCCCCATGAAGGACGGGGTCATCGCGGATTTCGAGATGGCCGAAAAAATGCTTCGCCATTTCATCACCAAGGCCCATAATCGAAACACATTCGTTCGCCCCAGGATCATTATCTGCGTCCCCTCGAAGATTACCCAGGTGGAGCAGAGGGCCGTTCGGGATTCGGCGGAGTTGGCGGGCGCGAGAGAGGTATACCTGATCGAGGAGCCGATTGCAGCCGCGATCGGGGCCGGGCTTCCGATCGCGGAGCCGTCGGGCAACATGGTGGTGGACATCGGCGGCGGAACGACCGACGTCGCCGTCATCTCCCTGGCGGGCATCGTCTACAGCGAATCCGTCAAGGTGGCCGGCGACAAGATGGATGACTCCGTCGCCAATTATATCAAGCGCAAGTATAATCTCCTGATCGGGGACCATATGGCCGAGCAGATCAAGTTCGAGATCGGATCGGCTTATCCCCCCGAAGAGCGCCGCACATTCATGATCAAGGGTCGCGATCTGATCTCTGGAATTCCCAGAACCCTGGTCATCGATGACGCCGAGATCCGGGAGGCCTTGGCCGAGCCGATCAGCGCAATTGTCAACGCCATCAAGGTGGCGCTGGAAAACACGCCGCCCGAGCTGGCGGGCGACATCATTGATCGCGGCATCGTGCTGACGGGCGGCGGTTCGATCCTCCGGGGAATGGATATACGCCTTCGAGAGGAAACCAATCTGCCGATCATCCCCGTGGAAGACCCCCTCACGACCGTCGTCGTGGGGACCGGAAAGGCACTGGATCAAATCGACCTGCTGAAGAAAGTCTCTATATTGGCGCAATAAACCAGGCCGAAATCCATCTCGACCCTGCGATACGGCCCCCTCGAAATCCGGGGCGCCGGAGGCGCATGTTTCGGACATCAATGACAAATCGAAAGTGGATTATTTTGATGCTCGGGGCCGTGGCCTTGATCATTCTGGTCTCGCCCGGACTTCAAAAACAACCCTTGGATTTCATCGGGGTTCCAATGACCAGCCTGATGGCCCGTCTTCAGGCCGGTGTGAGCGGCGTCACCGACGGGATCTCTGGATTCTGGAAAGGCTATGTCGCGCTGGTCGACCTCCGGGCGGAAAACGAAAGGCTTGTAGCGGAGCTGGAAAGAGCGCGACAGGAAAACCTCCGGCTTCAGGAGCAGGCCTTGGAGAACAGCCGGCTTCAACACCTGCTCGGGTTCAAGCGGGCCTCGCCCCTGGAATTGACCGCCGCCTCGGTCATCGCGCGCGACCCCACCAACTGGTACAGAACCCTCACCCTTAATAAGGGTGAAATGGACGGAATCAGGATCAACATGGGGGTCATCACACCCGCGGGCGTCGTCGGGCGCATCATTCGCACGACGTCCGGGTCTTCACAGGTCATGTTGCTCACAGACCGAAACAGTTCGGCGGCCGGCCTGATCCATCGGACACGGGACGAAGGGCTGGTGGAGGGTAGCGAGTCCAACACGGCCCGCATGAAATATCTTCCGATTCTGTCCGAATTGGAGCCGGGCGATCTGGTCGTGACCTCGGGACTGGCCGGAATCTTCCCCAAAGGCCTCGTAATCGGACAGGTCTCGGAAATCCAGGAAAAAGAGAATCAGCTGTTTCAAGTCGCCCGAATTCAGCCCGCCGTCGACTTCAGCCGGCTGGAAGA
>CAYGBP010000015.1:2330-4762 GCA_964348105.1 uncultured Nitrospirota bacterium | reverse complement strand
TTATTACATTTTAGGGATCGTCGCCGTGATCCTGGCACAGACGACGATTGCCCATCATTTCGCGATCGCGGGCGTCAAACCCGATCTGGCCCTCGTTGCAGTCTATTTTACGGGACTGTACGCGGGTGAAATGCGGGGCGCGCTGACGGGCCTCGGCCTGGGGTACCTGACGGACCTCGCTTCCGGGGGGGTGTGGGGCGTTCACCTGGCAACCAAGGCGGGCTTGGGCTTTCTTGCGGGCATGCTCGGGCGGACGCTGCTCAACGTCAAGGCAGCCGTTACCGGAATGATTGTGGCGCTGTATTCCGTTGCCCAGGGACTGGTGATTCTCACGGTATCCCTCTTCACCTCCAGTTCCGAAAATGTGATCCATTCCCTGGTTCATACCGTGCTCCCCCAGGCAATCTATGACGGTGTGATCGGCATCCTGGTCTTTTTGGTATTATCGAGACTGACTCAACCCAAGGAAACGACGGCAGGCGGTTGGTTTACCCATGAATTATTCTTCCTATCCTCAGGAAGAAACAACAGAGATCCGGACTAGGGCGGCCTGGCTTGCCGCAATCGTGCTGGTCATCTTCAGCTTCTTGCTGGTCAGGGCCTGGTATCTTCAGGTTTTCCAGGCCAACCATTACCGGGGCATGGCCGAGAACAACCGGATACGCCTGATCGACATTCCGGCCCCCCGGGGATTTCTCTACGACCGGCACGGGACCCTCCTCGTCAACAACGTACCCAGCTTCAACCTGTATGTGGCGCTGGAAGACATTCCCGATCTGGACGTATTGACCGACCGATTGAGTCCATATATCGGCATTACACCGGACGAAATCCGCCAAAGAATCGAGGCCAAGAAGGTGATGGCCGCCTTTAGACCCGTCAAGATTAAAAGCGATCTGAGCTTCAAGGAAGTCGCTCTCATCGAGGGACACCGGCTTGATCTCCCCGGGGTGCGGATCGAGGCGGAGGTGAAGAGAAATTATGTCTATAGAAGCATGGCCGCCCATCTTCTGGGCCATGTCGGCGAGGTATCGGCCGAACAGCTGGACCGGGAGGTCTATGGATCGGACATCACCTTGGGAAGCATGGTTGGGCAGTACGGCGTGGAGAAAACCTATGACGCCTGGGTCCGTGGCAAGCAGGGCCAGAAGAGCATCGAGGTCAACGCCCAGGGGCATGAGCGGAGCATCGTCAAGGTCAATGAACCCGTCAAGGGCAACGACCTGTACCTCACAATCGATCATCGGCTCCAGCGGGTGGCCGAGGAGGCGATGGGAAAAGAGGCCGGCACGATCATCGCCATGGATCCATGGAGCGGCGATATACTCGCGATGGTGAGTCACCCCGCCTTCGATCCCAACCTGCTGTCCGGCGTGGTCACCCCCGCCTCCTGGGAGGCGCTTTCCAAAAATCCGCTGCACCCCATGAACAACCGGGCCATCCAGGGGCAGTATCCGCCCGCCTCCATTTTCAAGCTCGTGGTCAGCGCCGCGATGCTGGAAACAGACGTCCTCCCCTCCAATTTCAGGGTCAAGTGCGCAGGAGGCCTATGGTTCGGCAAGCGACTGTACAGGGACTGGAAACGTTCCGGCCATGGAGAAGTGGGGTTGCGCCGGGCGTTCGCCGAATCCTGTGACGTCTTCTATTATGAAGTCGGCAACAAGCTGGGCGTGGATACCATCGCGGATTTTTCCAGGAAATTCGGCCTCGGTCGGCCAACAGGCATCCCCCTTCCCTCTGAGAAGCCGGGCTTGATCCCGACCACGGCATGGAAGGAAAAAAACCGGGGAGAGCCGTGGTATCCCGGTGAGACACTCTCCGCTGCCATCGGACAGGGATACATCACCGTGACACCCCTGCAGGCGGCCATCATGTTGAGCACCGTGGCGACGCGGGGCTACCAGTATCAACCGAGGGTCCTGAAGCGAATGGAAGGGCCCAGGGGATCGCTGGGAGAGACGCCGCCCGTGCTGACCGGCGTCGTCAAATTCCAGGATACGACATTAAGAAGGCTGGATGAGGCCCTCGCCGGAGTTGTCGAGGACGAGGAAGGAACAGGTCGAGCGGCACGATCAAGCCTAGTCCGCATCGGGGGAAAGACCGGGACGGCGCAGGTTGTCGCATTGCGCCACTCCGCCAAGGAGGGCGAACAGCCGCGCCAACTGCGCGATCATGCATGGTTCGTGGCGGTGGCCCCGCTGGACAAACCCGAGATCGTCGTGGTCGTTCTGGTGGAACATGGCGGACACGGCGGAAGCGCCGCGGCCCCTATTGCGAAAAAAGTCATCGAGGAGTTCAAGAGGGATGATCGATCGACGACTGATCATCAACTTTGATACCAAGTTCTTCCTGGTCATCGCCTTGATCGGCGGGGGCGCCGAGACTGAGGACGTGGCCCTGGCCGCCCTGCCCGGCGCCCTCGCCGCCGCCGT
>CAYGBP010000015.1:296-2320 GCA_964348105.1 uncultured Nitrospirota bacterium | reverse complement strand
TTGTGCATTTACAGCGTCGCCTCGAACCATTCTTCCGCCGGCATTCCCCTTTATCTCAAACAGCTGAGTTGGATTGCCCTGGGAATGCTCGTATTTTTCGGAATTATCATGATCGATTATCACACGCTCTGTCGCAATGCATACGTCATCTACGGCACCGCACTGCTGCTGCTGATGGCCGTTCCCCTCGTGGGCCGGGTGGGTCAGGGGGCCCAACGCTGGATTTCCCTGGGCTTATTCGATCTTCAACCCTCGGAACTGATGAAAGTCGCCCTCCTGCTGGTCCTGGCCAAGGAATTCGCCGCACGTTACAGCCGCCAGGGGCTGGGCCTGGCGCAGATGCCCTTTCCCGTCCTGCTGGTCGCTGTCCCGACTTTCCTGGTCCTCAGACAGCCCGATCTGGGGTCGGCGCTCGCTATTGCCTTTGTCTTCGTTGTCATGGTCTTCCTGGTGGGGTTAAAATCCCGCATTGTTATCTTCGGCATCCTGCTGGTACTGATGCTCTTTCCCTTTCTCTGGCATTTTTTCTGGAATTCCCTGAAGGAGTATCAGCGGGATCGACTGCTCACCTTCCTGAATCCAACGGCCGATCCCCTTGGCACCGGGTATCACATCATTCAATCCAAGATCGCGGTTGGATCCGGGGGACTCCTCGGCAAGGGTTACCTTGAGGGGACCCAGAGCCAGCTCAAGTTCCTTCCGATGGGACACACCGACTTTATCTTCGCGGTCTTCGCCGAAGAATGGGGATTTTTCGGCGTGGTGGTGGTCCTGGCCCTGTATCTGACCCTCATCCTTTGGGGCATCGAGGCGGCCTACAAGGCCAAGGACCCCCTGGGAACCCTCCTGGCGGGTGGAGCGGTCTCTATCCTGGTCTTCTACCTGGCGATCAACATCGGGATGACCCTGGGCGTTACGCCCGTGGTGGGGCTGCCCCTGCCCCTGATGAGTTATGGCGGATCCTCTATGCTGACCACCATGGCGCTGTTGGGAATCATTATGAATGTAAAGATGCGACGATTTAAACTTTTTTACTAGAAAAGGACACAACGACCCATGTCGACGGAAATTATCATCAATGCGGCCAACGAGGAAACCCGCGTTGCACTGCTGGAAAACAAGATCCTCACCGAAATGTTCATCGACCGCAGGAAGGACCACAGCATCGTCGGTAACGTTTACAAGGGACGCGTCGTGAAAGTCCTTCCCGGAATGCAGTCGGCCTTCGTCGATATCGGACTCGAACGCGCGGCGTTCCTTCATGTCGCCGATGTGGCCGCGCAGGTCGAGGAACACTCCGAAATGATGGAGGAGGTCGAAGAGGATAAGCCGGGGCCCGAGCAAGACCCCCCCCGGCGAGGAAAGGGCAGTACACCGAGCATTGAGGAAATTCTCCAGGAAGGCCAGGAGATCGTCGTCCAGATCTCCAAAGAGCCGCGAGGCACCAAGGGCGCCCGCGTGACGACCTACCTGTCCCTCCCCGGGCGATATCTGGTTTATATGCCCACGGTCAACCACGTCGGCGTCTCCCGGAGAATCGAGCGCGAGGAGGAGCGAAGTCGATTGCGGGAAATGGTGTTGAAACTGCGAAAACCCGGGGTCGGATACATCATTCGAACCGTCAGCGAAGGTCTAACCGAAGAGGAGTTTCGTTCCGACATACAGTTTCTGGAGCGTCTTTGGCAAAACATCCTCACCAAAAAAGAGGTGAGCAGTCCGCCGGCCCTCCTGCATACCGACCTTGATCTGGCCTTCCGAATCGTGCGTGACCTCTTCACGACAAAAATCGATCGTCTGGTGATCGACGCCAAAGCCGAATACGGCAGGATCAAAGAGTTCGTCGACACCTATCTCCCGGCGCTCGGGGACCGGATCCAGGCCCGCGCCGCGCTGAGCCGCCATCGTGACGCACTCAGCTGCGACGGCCCTGGATGCGATGGATCAGGTCGGCGATGAACTCGTCGATGCGGGCGTCCATGCTCCGGAGTCGGCCGAGGAAGTGGTTGTAGAAGATCACCGCGGGG
>CAYGBP010000015.1:0-286 GCA_964348105.1 uncultured Nitrospirota bacterium | reverse complement strand
ATCTTCCGGTGCTCGGGAACCGGATTCATCTTTATCAGGAGGATGAGCCCATCTTTGACGCATTCGGAATCGAGATCGAGATCTCCAAGGCCCTCGGCAAAAAGGTGTGGCTCAAATCAGGGGGATACATCGTCATCGATCACACCGAGGCCTTGACGGTGATCGATGTCAACACCGGGCGATACGTCGGCAAACGCAATCTTGAAGAGACGATCCTGAAAACCAATCTGGAAGCGGTCAAGGAGATCGCCTACCAACTCCGCCTCAGGAACATCGGGGGAATCAT
>CAYGBP010000014.1:25474-33448 GCA_964348105.1 uncultured Nitrospirota bacterium | reverse complement strand
TCGGAGCGTGGGCGCTTTCGGGGCCGCTGAGCACCGGATGCGTGTACGGCTTCTGAAGCTCAGCTGCAATGTCGGTGTCGGCGACGCGATCAAGCGCTGTCAGGCATACAAAAAGGCCGGCGCCGACGCATTATTCGTCGAGGCGCCCCGGTCCGTTGAAGAGCTGGCGCGGATCGGACGGGAGCTGCCGCCTCCGTTGGTGGCGAACATGCTGGAGGGGGGCGTCACCCCGATTCTGGACCGGGAGGAATTAAAAAGACTGGGATTTCACCTGGTGGTCTATCCCCTCACCTGCCTTTACGCCAGCGCCCGGACCCTGACTGAAACGCTGGCAAATCTCCGGACGACCGGAACAACCCGGGACATTCTCCACCGCCTTCACACTTTCAACCAATTCCACGACGTGATCGACCTGGACAATCATTACGAGCTGGACCGGCGCTATTCGACTTGAATCACCGAAACAGCCGGTCGAAGATGTCCTGCTTGAGCTGATCCTTCGCGCGGGCTCCGATCGCCTTGGCGTCGACATTGACCCGGGGGCGCTCGAAGCTTCCCGTGATCTTGACCGGAACGGTGAACCGACCCTCCAGGAGCAGCACCGCCTCCGGGATTGGCCCCAGGCTGATCCGGTTGGTGACGTCCTGCGCGAGGGACACCTTCCCTGCCAGGTCGATCTGCTTGTTCAGACCGGTCGTTCCGCTCGTCTTCAGCTCGAAATCCGGTGCACTCAGGTTCAACTGATCCCATTGCACGACGCTGTTGGCGATCTTGAATCTTCCTTCCAAAAGTGAGAAGGCGGTCAACGGGTTTCCCCGGCGGACCGATGACTGGGGCGTGCCCAGCCGGACCGCCTCGATGGAGGCCATGATCTTCTCCGTCAGCCTGCTCTTGGGAATCTGACCGTCCCGAATCTCGACCGTGCCGTTTCCCCGCAGCGCGGGGGCCATCGCTTCCCACTCCTTACCTCTGCCCCGGATTTTCAGGCCCATCCGGGCCTTCCCCGTCAGCATTCCCTTCGGGCTGAAAAAGGTGTCCAGGGCCTGTCCGATTTGAAGCCCCTCCACCTCCAGGTCTCCCTCATAGGCCGGCGCCTCCTTGGATAAATCCAACTCGGCGTTCGCACGGATCCGACCGTCGAAGGCCTTGACCGAGAGATCGCTGATCCGTGCCGTCTTCCCATTCAGCGCCACACGGGCGGATAAGACCGATAAATCCATTCCGGGAGGCAGGGCACCCTGCAACGGTCCGATCAGATCCTTCGCCTGAATCCGCTGGGCACCGATATCAAAAAGCCAGCCCCCGTCGCGGGCACCCCCCGCCAGGCTGAGGTCGCTCCGGCCGGACTTCAAGGAAAGCTTGACATTTTCAGGCCTAAGCTCCATCGTGATGGGGCCCGCCTCCCCTTCCATCTCCAGCCTTCCCGATGGGAGCACGCTCAGAGAGATCTTCAGCTTGGCGGTCTTGTCCAGGCCAAGGTCGGTCAGCATCAAGTCCAGATCCTTCAACTCGTGGATGAGGCCTGGGGGGCCCGCTCCCGCCTTGCGAAAATATTTCACCTGGCCGTCCCGGATCTGAAGCCTGTCCATTTTGAGCAGCCCGAGGATCTTCGCCGGCCCGCCCGGCGCCTCCCCCTCCGACGGTCGCTCCTTCGGGGTCCTGTCCGGGCCACCCCCGATCGTCTCGGCGTTGAGATCGCCCGCCGGGCCTTCAACGAGCTGGATCGCCGGCTGATGGAGCGTCAACGAGACCACCTCGACCCGGCCCCCCAGCAAGGGAAGCAGGCGGAGTCTCAAGACAAGGTCCTTTGCCGAAAAGAAGCGGCCCTCGGAAAAGTCGGGATCATCCTGAACGTTTAATCCCTCAAGGCGCAGGCCGACCCCCGGCCAGAATACGAAGGAGGCGTGTCCGATCTCCACATCGCGCTGCAGTGCCTCTTCGGCCCTGACCAGGAGCGTTTCCTTGTAGTCGTCCAGATCGATCAAAGACAGGGCGATGACCACCGCCACCACCAACACAAGAAGTACGGCCCCGATGATCCACAGCCATTTTTTCATTTCGCTCCGGCGCCTCCCGTTCTTCTTGTGGCTATCCTTCGAGGTTCTTCCGGGCAACGGCGAATGACGCAAGCGTCGCGGGAAACCCGGCAAGGCCCGCGGCGAGAAGGATTGCGTGATAGATCTCGTCCTTACGGGCACCCGCCTTCTTGGCCTTGGAGATATGGGCGATCAGCCCTCCTTCCCTGCCCAGGGAAGTCGAGATGCCGATCTTGATCAACTCGACTGTTTTTTTATCCAGAGGCCCCTGATTATCGCTGACATTGCGAAGATCCTGGTAGGCCGCCCAGACTTGGGGAAATTTGGCCTTAAACTGCTCCAGCGTTTGCGCCATCGTCTCCTCCTTGGTTATGCCGTCCGTTCCTGGATATGCGTTCCCCTCACGCCGGACGGGGATGAAACATCAAGGGCCCTCCCGACCCTTCCGTGCCTGACTCGCATGGGAAAAAATGATTCGGCGACGGATCGCCACCCCCCCCGATCATCATGCCGAGCGACCGAACCATCGATATCGGTTTCGCGCCACCCATTCATAGAGTCTTGCCGCCATCTGGTACGCACCGGGGATCGTCAGGGCCCAAGCCAGGGGCCGACCGAGCGGGAGAATCCTGAACAGATGGATCACCGCATCGGGGCCCTTCCAGGATTTGCCCGCCCCATCGACGAACCGGACCGCATCCAGGTGCTCGCAGCCAATCAGGTCCGGAGACAACCGCCCTGCCTCGGGCGTTTCATAATGCAGATACCGGACGGCACTGCGGCGGTCCCAGCGCTCCACCATCGACTTGCTGAAGAGGCACAGACTGCAATGGGCGTCAAAAATCAATGTGGGGTGCAAAATGGGCCTCAGGCCAGAAGGCCATGAAGCTGCTCCGGCCCGACAGGTGCCAACCGGGCCACGTGCAGGTTCTCCTCGACATGGGCGGTCTGTTTCATTCCGACCAGAGCGGTCCCGATACCCGGCGTAGATCGCACAAACTGAATTGCCCGTTGCGCGTCCGTGTCGAGCCCCGCAAGCGCCTCGCGCACTTTTCCGGGAAGATCCTCAACCAGGTGGCGTTGGTTGACCGATGCGGAAGCCATGACATAAATGCCGAGATGGCGTGCGGCCTCCAGCAAGTTCATCTCCTGGTCACAGATCTTTTGGTTCTTGACCGTATAGGCCTCCGGCAAAGCCAGATTGTAAGGAAGCTGAACGACCTTGAAATGGTGACCCTCTCCGCCGACCTCGCGGGCCAGATTCACCAGCTTCTCCAGGGAGAGATGGCCTTTGCTGCTTGGGGCCCGGCGGTATCCTTCCCAGGTGGCCGTCCCATAGGCCCGGATCTTGCCCGCCGACACGTTTTCCTCCAGCAGCTTGAAAACAGCCCGCAGACGGGAATAGAATTCTTCCCGCGGGACGCTTTCCAGCTGGGTCTCGGGATTGTGCAGGTAGTAGATGTCCACCCCGGAGAGGCGCAGATTTTTCAGGCTGGAATCCAGTTGATGCTGGATGTATGTGGGGGCCAGGCAATGGCATCCGGAAACGATGTCCTGGGGTGAGAAAACGCCGGGAGTGATAAACTTTTCCTGAATGTACGCCCAGGGATCGGCGGGAGGCGTACCTTCATAAGGGATGAATCCGCCCTTCGTGGACAAAACCACCTCCTCCCGCTGGATCTTGCCTCCTTTGATCAAATCTTCCAGAACCCGTCCGATCACCCGCTCGCTTCGTTGACATCGATAATTGATGGCGGTGTCGATGACATTACAGCCCAGTTCCAAAGCCCTGGACAGCGCCTGCTGATAATGCTGATCGGTCTCGGCATCCGAATTCCCCAGGTACGTCCCGAGGCCGATCGATGAGACAAAGAGCTCACCCATCATCACGAAGTGCGAGCTGTGGACCATCCCGGCCATCCGCTTCTGGTACCGATCCGTTCCGTCTCCCGTCGCGAAACCCGTCATCATGATGTCTCTGCCGCTCCTTTCCTCTGCCCGGCTTCAGGCTGCGCCCACCGATTCTCGACACCACTTCATCGCCTCGCACACCTCCTTCGGTGTGGCCTCGGCAAACCGCTTCTTATAAAGGATAACATATTGCTCGCGATCGGACTCAAAGCTTTCCTCAAAACCTCCCAGAATGAGCTTTCGCCTGACGGGATCCACGACGCGGCGCAGCTCTTCGCGGGCGCTCCGGCACAACTCGTCGTCCGACAGGTCCTCCGTGGTGTCATCCGACAAAAGCAGCCGGATATCCTCCAGATCGGCCCTGAAGCGGCAGGCAAGCCATCCGTCCGCCCCGAGCGCCAGGGAGGCGCAATCATCCCAGATCAGGGCGATCCGGTCGCGTCCCCGGTCCATTTGAGGCGCCGTGATTCCCTCCCGCTCCATCTGCTTGATCACCTCATCCAGCCACTCCCGGCCGGCCGTCATGACCCGTCTCCCTTCAAACTGCGCCGCCACCTTCTTAAGTGGTTTTCATTCTCCTTTAATTTCGGAAGCCCGTAGCGACGGTCCACCTCCACCACCTTCTCCATCATCTCGACCGCGCGGCCGATATCCTGCTGCGCTTCATAGAGAAAAGCGAGGTTGTACCAGGTCGCGCCCATTCCCCGGTCGTCGCCCAGCCGGTCGTACATCGCCAAGGCCGTTTGACAATATGAAATGCCTTCTTCGTGCTTGCCGATGGCGTAGTGGGTGCGACCCAGGCTGTTGTTCAGACCGGCCTGACCCGCTTCGTCGCGCGCCCGCCTCATCAGCATCATGGCCTCGTGAAACGATTGCAGCGAGCGATCATATTCCTTATTTTTTCGATAGATCAGGCCCAGATTTCCCAGTACGACCGCCACGGCCACGTCCTCCCCCAGCGGCCGCAGCAGGTCCAGCGCCTCAAGGTAATAGGCCTCGGCCCGGGTCAGATCCTCCGCGTCGGCCCGCAGGTTCCCCATGTTCACCAGCGTAATTCCGACCCCGCGGTCATTGCCCAGGCCCTTTTCGATCTCGATCACCTCCCGATAGACCGCCAGCGCCTGCTCCCCCTTGCCGATATTGGCATAGATGTTTCCCAGGTTGCCCAGCGTGACGGCCTGATGGCGCAGATTTCCGGCCTGGCGATCCAACTCCAGGGCCTTGCGATAACAGGCCAGCGCTTCCCCATAATCGCCCCGCCTGAAATGGCGATCACCCTGCTGATTTAACCGCATTGAAACCGATTCCATGCCCCTAGCCTGCCCCCTCCAGGAACTGCTCCACCGCTCGTCGGCCGCCCGTCGAAACGGACTCACCGTCCCCCACCAGCACGGCGTCATAATTATATTGTAGCAGAGCCCGAATTCCCTGGCGTGCCTTATTCAGATCCGCGTATTTATCGGGGGGCATCAGGTTCAGGCGGCCCGATGGCTTGCCGATCAGCGCGTCGCCCAAAAAAAGGATGCCCCCGAACCGGTCCAGCCAGAAGGCCGTTTCACCCGGTGATTTATTCCCCGGGACATGAACGGCGCGGAAACCACCCGGAAGCCGGTCGCCGTCCCGAAAGGTTTCGTCGACCTTCAGATCCACCAGCGGGGCGTCCAGCTCATGCATCAGCACCTTGCAGGAAAACAACTCGCGTAGCCGCCCGGCCTCCCTGACGTGATCCCGGTTGGTTATCAGGATATGCGTGATCGGCCTAGCGCCCGACATCCATTCTTCATCCTCCGCCGTCGGGGGAGGGGGATCGATCACGACCGTTTCCCCATCCCCTTTCAGGCAATAGCCATTGAAGTCATATCCCTTCTCTTGCGAGTACCAGGACCAGCGGTAGATCCCGGGTAACACCTCCTGCATCCCTGCACCTCCATCGCCTTGAGCACCGATTTCTCCGGCAAAAACAAGCGCCCGCGCCCGCTCCCTTCCCGGCCGGTCTCACCCCTTCTCCAATGGCCCCACCCGTTTCTCCATCTTCCGACCCGGGATCTCATCGCGCGTGATCTTCGCCACCGCCACACCACGCTCATACGCGTCGAGCGCCTCATCACGCGCGCCTAGCTCCTGCAACCTCTCCCCCAGCAGCAGGTCGACGGCGGTCGAGTCGGGCTTGAACTCGATGACGCGGCGAAAGACCCTGACGGCCTCACCCCTTTCCCCCGCATCCAGGCAAGGCCGGCCCCGGCCGGAAAAGGTCACCTCATTCGGATCGATCTCAACCCGTCTGCGAAATTGCGCCAACCGGTCAGAGGCCATCCGGTTCCGCTCCAACCCCGCTGCCGCAGGAAAACAGCCGAGCCCGACAGGCGAACGACGATCAAGAACCGTAACTGGAGATTGCCTAAAAAAAAGCGTACGCAGGGTGATTTCGGTCAGGCGGCGCGCAAGCCGCTGGAGCGTTCACGAGGCGGCGCACTGAGCGCAGGGGCAGATCTCGCGAAGCATGTCGAACGCATATATTCCTGTGTCATGCCCGTCGCTCCACTGGATATGGATCGCGTACAATCCGACCGGACTGATCCGCACTGCACGGATGTCCTTCGCAATGCTGTTCGGGTCGATCAGGACGCGCCCGGTCCATTCCTCCACACAGGCGGCGCATCGACATTTCTGCCGCAGATACGTGTTGGGATAGACCCCTTCATGACCGTCATCCCACTTGATGCGGATCGAATGATCGCCCTCCTTTGAAATCTCCACCGGCTTCGCCGGTTTTTTGGCCTGAACCATTCTCTATGCCCCGATCACTATATCGTACGCCCTTCGATTTTTCAAGCCGCCTTGAGGGAATCGACACGGTTTGCGCGGCTTTCTTCGCATCCGCGATTGACGGTTGAGACCCGGCCGTGGTATGTTACCCGCAGACAGGAGGTAAGTCATGGGCCGGCTGACGCCAGCCGACATCCAAGAACGCTTGGCCCGCCTCAACGGCTGGCAACTCGCCGGAATCACCATCCAGAAACGGTTCACATTTGACGATTTCCGTGAGGCGATGGCGTTCGTCAACCGCGTCGCCGGAGCCGCGGAGGCGGCCGACCACCACCCCGACATGACCATCAACTACTCCCGAGTGACGATGTCTCTGAGTACCCACTCGGCGGGTGGCCTGACCGAAAAGGATTTCAGCCTGGCCCGGCAGATCGACGATCTGCGCGGCTGAGCGCCCTTTCTCCTCTCAGCCCGTTCTACCCGTCGATCGCGAGAGGCAGCGTTTGTGCTGCGCCCGGATGTGCTCCATTTCGGATTCGAGCTGGTGTTTGGGCGCGTCCCCGATCACCATGAAATAAGGCCTGCCCTGGATAAAATAGAGGAGCGTCGGCACGCTCATGATGCCGTAACGGGCGGCCAGATCCTTGCATTCCTCGATATTCACCCTGGCGAATTTCATCCGACCGGCAAACCGGTGGGACAGCGACTGAAAGGTCGCCGACAGCTTTTCGGAATGCGGGCAGCCGGGCGCCCAGAAGTTCACCACGCACGGTAGATCGCCCGCATTCACGACCGAGTCCCAATTGGCCGACGAGGCGGTGGTCAGGTTGACGAGATCGATTCCCTCCATCGGAGAGTCAGCAGTCATGAAGATCAACCCCCTTGTTCGTGACTTATTTCGCCGAATTCCTTCTGAATCAGTGCGATGGCAGCGTCCCGGTCCGTCACGCGCCCTTCCAGCTGCGCATCCTCGACCGTATTCAATATCCTTGAAAACAAAGGTCCGGGTTTGAAACCCATCCCGATCAGGTCGTCGCCGGTGACAAGACGGGGCGGGCGGATTTGCTCAGGGCCCATCTCCTCGAGCTTGCGTCGGCAGAATTCCCAAAGGGAAAGGTCCCCGTGGCTGGCCGAGCAGTCCAGGCGGTGCATCTCCAAGTGATCCTGAAAATGCTCGCCCCGCAGAAACCGCTTCAGCTTGCTCTCGCGCATCTGCCGCACGTCCTTGAAGCGGAGATGGTCTTTGACCAATTCTACCACC
>CAYGBP010000014.1:7973-25464 GCA_964348105.1 uncultured Nitrospirota bacterium | reverse complement strand
GGCCGCAAATCCGTTCCGCCATGGCGGCCCCGACCTGACAGTGGTTGTCGAAGCGAATCCGGTCTCCCGGGCCGGCCGGGGGCGTGTAGGTGGGGGGCTTGCCCACATCGTGCAGCAAAACGCCCATCGCCAGCTCCGCGCCGACCCCCTGCGGCATCATCTCCAGCATCAGGAGGGTATGGACCCAGACATCTCCCTCCGGGTGAAATTCTGCGGGTTGCTCCACGCCTTCCAGGGCCTCCACCTCCCGGTCAATATCTTGATCAGCTCGTCGCGGATCCGCTCCGCGCTCACCACCGTCACCTGATCGGCCAGGGCGACCAGGGCCTGGTAGGTCCCCGGCTCGATGGCATAATCGAAACGGACGGCAAACCGAACAGCCCGCATCAGGCGCAGCTTATCCTCCTGGAACCGCTGCCGCGGATCGCCGATCGAACGGATCAGACCGGCCTTGATGTCCTCGCGCCCTCCGACGTAATCGATGATCCGGTCTTCCCCCGGCTCCAGAAACATCCCATTGATCGTAAAATCCCTGCGGCGGGCGTCCTCCTCCTCGCCCGAAAACCGAACCTCCTCGGGATGCCGTCCGTCCAAATAGCGGCCATCCGCGCGGAAGGTGGCAACCTCAAACTGGAACGGCCCGTCCATCACGATGATGACTCCAAAGGCCACTCCGGCCGGAATCGTCCTCGAAAATAAGCTCATCACCTGCTCCGGGCGGGCATCGGTTACGATGTCATAATCCTCAGGCTCGCGCCCCATGACCCGGTCCCGGACACACCCCCCCGCGAAATAGGCCTTGAAACCGGCCCGCTGAAGCGTCCCAACAATCTTTTCGGCGTTCGCCCGCATCTTAAACGATTATTTTACACCACGAGCGCACGATTTACGAGCCTTTTCGAGGGGATCGGGACTTGGCCACGACTTTCATCCCCTTCAGCTCGGCCACGGCAAATTCCCCGCCCCAGGAGCGCAGGCGGGACAGCGTCTCCTCGATGTCACGCCGATCGGTGTAAGCCATAAGGAGAAAGCCGCAACGGTCGCAGACCGCCACGTCCCGGTTCTTCTTCAGGTACCGACTGGCCGACGCCAGACAGCAGGCTTTCATGCCCATGAGCCACCCCTCCGCGAATGCGAACGGCCATCCCGGCTGGTGAGGCGATGGGCCATCAGGCCCCCGATCGAGGCCAGCAGGCAGAAGGCGAATCCCAGGTACCAGATCCCGTCGTATTCGGTCAGACTGTTTCCCGGGTCGGGATTGAGCGTCACGCCGATGAAACCGCTCGCGGCGAGCGAAACCGCGCCAGCCAACTGGCCCAGGGTATTGACCACCCCCAGCGAGAAGCCGGCGCGCCGCGCACCCCAGGTCTCTGACACGGCCGCATTGATCAGAGGAAATGTGTTAATACTCACGCCAATCGAGAAGGCGACCGCAGCCAGGAATCCGGGCGACGCGATCCCCCATGAAAAAAGGATGAAAAGACTTCCCGCCACGGCCATTCCCACCCCACACACCAGCCCGCGAGTAATCCCGGCCCGGTGCAGCAGTCGATCCGAGAGCCGGCCCACGATCGGGGTTCCCACGATCCGGCCCACCGCGTAGGCCGCCGCCGTCATTCCTCCCATCAAGACTGCCTGGTCGGGCGTCTTTCCCAACCGGACAATATAGACGTCCGCGGCGAAAATCGGCAGCCATCCCGGGATAAGCCGAAGGGCCACGATCCCTCCAGAAAAAACCAAGGCGTACATCCACAGCAGCGGACTCATAAGGACTTCCCGATAGGACCCCCGGGCCGGCCCATCCTGGACGCTGTCCGCCCCGGCACCCCGTCCCGTCGCTTCGGCCCCGGCATGGGCCGCGGAGGGGGCGGATCGCAGGCCGATCAGACAAATGATCCCGATGAGGCCGACGATGACGGCCACCAGGACGACCGCCCCTCGCCACCCTGAGAAACCCATGAAGGCCCTTCCCTCATTCAGATAGAGGGACATCACCGGAAGGAGAAGGAAGGCGGCCGCCTCGCCGCCCCCGCCCCCCAGGGCGTAATAAACGCTGTTGGCCATCCCCCGCTCGCGGGGGGCGAACCACCGGGCCATCAGGCTGGCGAGCGGGACAAAGCTGCTGGCGGCCATAATCCCCAGGAGGAGCCGCCAGCCCACCGCCTCCTTAAAGGAAATCGATCCTGCGAAAAAAATAAGCAGGGCGGCCGAGCCCAGGATGCCGACCGAAACGGTCAGGCGGCCGCCCCGGCGGTCGGTGGCAATGCCCCAGGGAACCTGGCTCAAGGCATAGGGATAGAAGAAGGAGGACCCGAGCAGGCCCAGGGCGGTCTTGCTCAGGCCAAGGTCCAGGCTGAGCGCCATCGCCACCCCGGAATAGCTCCACCGGGCCAGATGGGAGGTGGAATAGGCCAGCAGCCCCAGAAACAGGATGATCCACCGATAAGGCCGGCCGCTCAATCGATGCCCGGGGGGAATGCTGCGCGGTTCGGCCGGTGAAGCGCCGTCGCGGCCGCAGCCGTTGAGTAGCCCTGCGATGCCGTCACGGCTTGATCCGGCCCGGATAGCAGAGCCGCCGAAGTCGCTCGATCGCCGAGAGATCTCCTTCCGGAATTTGCAGTCCGCACCGCCGCTGAATTTCGGCCATCCGGGTGAAGCATCGCAGGGCAGGCTCCGGTCTGGACTGCATCTCGTACAGCTCCGCCAGGCCGCGCAGGGCCTCCACCTCCCCGCCCGGATTTGCGATCTGACCGAAATGCATCGAGGAATAATTCAGGCAGGTCTCGGATTTCTTTAGCTTCCCCAGCCCCATGTAGGTCCGGCCCAAGTGGCCCCAGGTGTAGGCCAGACCCTCTTCATTGCCCGTTTTGCGGTGAAGCTCGATCGCCCGCTGAAACGAGCGCACGGCCGCTTCCGCATCACCCGTATCGCGCTGCAGCAGCCCCATGTTGTTATGGATGAGACCCATCGAATAATCATCCCCGATCCGTTGCAGGATATCGGCGGCCTCCAGGTAGTAGGCACGGGCGCGCTCCATCTCCCCCGCCTCGCGAGAAAGGTTTCCGAGATTGGCCAGCGTCTGTCCCACGGCCCGCTCCTCACCCCCGGCCCTTTGCAGCGCCAGCACTTTCTGATAACAGCTCCGGGCCTTTTCACGATCTCCCATCACCGCGTAAACGTTGCCTAAATTGCCCAGGATCGAGCTAAGCCGCCGCGGGTCGCTCGAAGCGTCCCCGGCGGCCAGGACCTGTTCCAGGCACCGCCGTGCGCCTTCATAATCTCCACGGTGCATGAAAATCATGGCCTGCCGGAAAGCAGGGGGCTGATCCCGTTCTGATATCACGAAGCCTTCCTCGGGGCCTTGGCGGGGAGGCGCCCGTTTTCCCGGAACCATCGAATCGAATCACGAATCGCCTCCTCGACGGGACTCTGGCGGAGTTCCAACTCCCGGATCGCTTTTTGATTATCATAATGGCGAAGACTGGCCATCACCTCCACGAAAAAACCGGGGACTGGGGCGGGCAGGCGAAGGAGCGAAGCAAAGACCCATTCACCGACCTTGCTGCCCCACCGGGCCATCTGAAACGGAACGCGGATCATGGGCGCCCTCACGCCCGCGATTTTTGCGATCATCCGATTCAACCCCGATTGCGTGGTATTGAGGTGCCCCAGGATATACCGCTCCCCCACACGGCCCCGCTCCAGCGCGTTGACCATGGCCGCGGCCACATCGCGTACATCGATCACATTGATCAGGCCCTCGATATAGCCCGGCATCTGTCCTCGCGCGATCATGACAATCTGTTTTCCACTGGTCATATGGGCGTCGTAAGGGCCGTAAAAGGCGGTCGGGTTCACGATCACCACGTTCAATCCGCGCCCGGCGAAGCGGCGCACCTCGTCCTCCATCGCGGCCTTCGCCATGAGATAGGGATTACGCGGATATTGGGGGACAAACCGGCATTCCTCATCCGCCAGGCCGTCCTCCCGGGTGGAAGGGCCGATGGTGGTCAGCGTACTGGAGTAAACGATTCGCCGGATACCCGCCTCCCCGGCCGCCTCCAGGCAGTTACGCACGTCCTGGAGCCCCAGCGTCACGGCGCGATCCACGGCGATCGTCTGCACCGGGTAATAAGCCCCTGCGTGAAACAGGGCGTCGCATCCCTTGAGGGCATTTGACAGTGAGGGCCGATCGTGAACATCCCCCAGGACGGTATCGACCGGCAGGCCGCGGAGGACGGATGGGTCGCTGGTCTTTCTTGTGAGGGCCTTGACCTCGTAGCCCCGCTGGAGCAGGGCCCGGACCAGGTTAGCGCCCAGTTGTCCGGTCGAACCGATCACCAGCGCCTTCATCGGCACTCCTTTCCCCCGGATCCGGGTCGCCTTCAGGAGGTCTTGGCCGTGATCCCCCCGTCCAGCGTCAAGACGGTCCCGGTCACCCAAGCCGCCTCCTCCGAGGCGAGATAGGCGATCGCGCGGGCGATCTCATCGGGCCTGCCCACGCGGCCGACGGGATATGAGGCATTGAAGGCCTCCCAGACCTTCGCGTCGGCGCGAAGTCCGTCCAGCATCGTCGTGTCCACGGCGGCGGGACAAACGGCGTTGCAACGAATGCCAAATTCGGCATACTGAATCGCGATGTTCCGGGTCAGGATGTTCACCCCCGCCTTCGCGCAGGCGTAGGCATGCGCGAAAAATCCGGGCACCGCCACCAGGGCAGACACGCTGGAGACATTCACGATCGCTCCGCCCCCGCCGGCCTGCATGTGAGGAATGGCCGCCCGGCAGGTTCTGAAGGTTCCGTTCAAGAAGACGTCCAGTGTCTGCGTCCAGCCTTGATCAGAAGTCTCGTGAAGCCAGCCCGCCTCGATGAAGCTGCCGGCATTGTTGACCAGCACATGGATCCCGCCGTGCCGGTTCACGGCGAGCTCGACCGCCGCCCGCACGTCCCCGTCCGAGGTCACCGATCCCGCAACCGCATCCGCCTTTCCGCCGGCCTCCCGGATTTCCCGCGCCACCGCGGCCAGTTTCTCCTCCCGCCGCCCGGTGAGAATCACGACGGCACCATCGGCCGCCATCAGCCGAGCCGTGGCCTCTCCGATGCCCGACCCGCCTCCCGTGATCACCGCCACCTTTCCCCGAAACCTCATCACACCTCTCGATCCGGATGGCCCAAACGTCCCGGCCGATTTCATCTCAAACCCGCCGCCTCATCCCGGCAGGTCGCGAATCACGAAATGCATTGCAAAATCCAGTGCGGTCCCCGCGATCGCCAACAGGTAAAACCAGAATGTCAGCCGCTGACCCGACTTGAAGAAATAATAGGCGTTATAGATCAGCAACCCGTCATAGACGATATTGTTTACCTGATGCCATTGCGGCGCATTCTTTCCCAGGTAGGCCGTCAGGAAGATCAGGCCCAGGGGTAGAAGGGCCAGGACCATGGGCTTGGGCTCGCGCCCCTGGCGGACGGCCACCGTGACCATCGCGCAAAGCAGAAACACCAGGGCCACCAAAAAAAAGATATGTGCGATGAAAAAACGATCCCCCATGATTTCCGTCTTGTTCTCCGGCGCCTCCTCCTGGTCGTTCCGCTCCGCACCGATCCTGACCCGGCAGCCGGGAATCAGTCTGGAAACGACCCGCCGCATCGCGTTTTCCTGCAGAGAGGCCAGTATATTACAGGCCCGACGTTATTATCAAGCCGCCTGCATTGCCAATTCCCTTGCAATCCGGTAAATTATCCCTCCATCGATGCGCCACCCTTCATCGAAAAGAAGGCGTCCGGTCGCGATCCTGGTCCATGGGGGGGCCGGATCGTCCCGGCCCGGACGCGCAATACTCAATCACCTCAAGATCGCCCTCGAAGCGGGCTACACCGTCCTGGCGGGCGGGGGCAGAAGCGTCGACGCTGTGGAGACCGCCGTCGCCGCCCTGGAGGAGACGGGACAATTCAACGCCGGGCTGGGGTCCCGGTCTCAGATGGACGGGCGTCAACGCATGGATGCCGCAATTATGGAAGGATCCAGCCTTCAGGCGGGCGGCGTGGCCTCCCTGGAGGGATTCGTCCACCCGGTTCGCGCCGCCCGTCTGGTCATGGAGCATACCGCCCATGCCCTGATGACGGGGCCGGGGGCCGCCGGGCTGGCCCGCCGGTTTGGGCTGAAAAGGGCGCCCAGACTTTCGCCGCCGGAACGGGGAAAGGAAATAGACGCCGCAACCGACCACGCCCTGCGGGCCTACGGCACCGACCACGGTGAAGAGACCGTCGGGGCCGTCGCGCTGGATGAGCGGGGCAATCTCTCGGCGGCCAGTTCGACCGGCGGGATCGGTGCCATGCTCCCCGGCCGGGTCGGCGACACGCCACTCGTGGGGGCCGGCCTCTATGCCGATAACGATTCGGCGGCCGTCGCCCTCACGGGATGGGGCGAGGCGATCCTGCGGACCGCCCTTGCCAAGGAAGTGACCTGTCTGATCCGGGCGGGGGTCGTTCCGGCCCAGGCCGCCCGGCGGGCATTGATCGGGATGATGCGGCGGGTCCGCGGGAAGGCGGGGTGCATCCTTCTGCTGCCCGACGGGCGGTTTACAGTCGCGCATACGACCCCCTACATGCCCGCGGGATACCGGACCGCGTCGGGGGGCGCCGTAATCCGGAGCGGATTCGGGACGATTCGGATGCGTTCAAAGGGACCCCCGCCGTCCGGGCGGCGGGCGAAAAAAAAATCGCGCCCCGGCGCTTGACAACGGATGGCGCATCGGATTAGGATCATACCAACCAGTCGGTATGTCGATGCGAACCGCCCAGACCCAAAACCCGACCCGATCCAAGCTGCTGGAGGCCTCCAAGGCCCTCATGCTGACGAAGGGCTTTCCCGCCACAACGATTGACGAGATCTGCCGCGCTGCAGGACTCACCAAGGGATCCTTCTTCCATTACTTCAAGGACAAGGAAGACCTGGCGAAGGCCGTCCTTCAGTCGTATGCCGATCGGATGACGCAGGCCGCACGGGAAGCCCCGTTCTTTCGAAACCCGGACCCCCTCCAACGCATCTACGGCTACATCGATTTCATGATCGCGCGCTCCAAGGATCCCGAGGTACAGCAGGGTTGCCTGCTGGGGCACTTTGCCCAGGAGCTGTCCGACACGCATCCGCGGATCCGCTCGCTCTGTGCGCGGCAATTCGATCGTTGGGCCGGTTTCCTTCAATCCGCCCTGGATAAAGCCAAGGCATTGCATGCGCCCCGCGCCGCCCTGGACACGCGCAGCGTGGCGAACCACTTCATCGCGGTGGTGGAAGGGTCACTGATCTTGGCCCGCGTCCAGAACGATCCGGACGTCATCGAAAGGAATCTCAAGCATTTCGAGAGCTATCTCAAGGGCATCTTGCGCCCCAAGAAATGAAAGGAGTGTCGTTTCCATGCGATTAGAAAACAAGACCGCAATCATCACCGGTGGGGGGACAGGAATCGGAGAAGCGATTGCCCGCGCCTACGCGAAAGAAGGCGCGACGGTGGTCCTGACGGGTCGAAGAAAAGAGGTTCTGCAAGACGTGGTGCAGTCCATCGCCCAGACGGGGGGCCGGGCCATCGCCGCTCCCGGGAGCGTCACCTCGGAGGACGATGTCAGGCAGGCCGTCGATGCCACCCTGAAGGCCACGGGCAGCATCGACATTCTGGTGAACAATGCCGGCAATTTATTCCATGCCGGCCGGTTGCACGATCTGTCGGATCAGATCTGGGACGATACGTTCGATATCTTCCTTAAGGGGGTGTTTCGCTTTACTCGCGCCGTCATCCCCCAGATGCTCCGTCAGAACGGGGGTTCCATCCTCAATATCTCGACGGTGGCCGGCTTGAAGGCCCTCCAGGGCCTGGAGGCCCACCCCTACGCCGCAACAAAGGCCGGCTTGGTGATGCTCATTCGCTGCAACTGCATCTGCCCCGCCGCCGTCGATACCCCCGGCGTCGCGGCTTTTCTGGGAGATCCCAAGTCAAGGGCCGCGATGGACGCAATGCATCCCCTCGGTCGCGTCGGGCGGTCGGAAGAGGTGGCTTCGGCCGCGGTCTATTTCGCCTCGGATGAATCCGCCTGGACGACCGGGAGCATCCTGGCCGTGGACGGCGGCGTGACGGCAACCTGAAGCACACCTCCGTCGAAAAGGAGCACTGCCATGCAAATGTTTCGGACCACCTTGCTTCGACGCGGCCATCAGATTCGATTGACGGCAGTGGCGGTCTGGCTCTGCCTGACCCTCCTGCCCGGTCCCCAGGCGACGGCCGCCCCGCCTCCAGGGCCAACCCCTGAGCTTCAGGGCTTGGCCGTGTTCATGGAGCAGGACCGGATCGATCAAGGTTACCGGGACGCCAGCGTTACCCTGACCATGACTTTGGTCAATGCCGCCGGTGAGGAAAGCTTGCGGGAGATGGAATACCGTACGCTGGAGGTGCAGGGAGACGGCGACAAGACCATGATCACCTTCCAGCACCCCCGCGATATCAAGGGGACGGGACTCCTGACCTTCGAGCACCTCGATCGTGAGGACGATCAATGGCTTTACCTCCCCGCCCTCAAACGAGTCAAACGCATTGCATCGAAAAACAAGAGCGGCAGCTTCGTCGGGTCGGAGTTCAGTTACGAGGACATATCTTCCAACGAGCCTCAGAAATACGATTATCGATACCTTCGCGAAGACGCCTACCAGGGAAAGACCGTCTGGGTCGTCGAGCGCTACCCGAAGGACCCGCATTCAGGCTATACGAAGATCATCTCCTGGGTGGATCAATCGAACCACCAGCCCCTGAAGGACGAATTTTTCGACCGCAAGGGATCGCCATTGAAAATCCAATACACCAACGGGCATACCCGATACCTCGACCGGTACTGGCGGCCGGACGAGATCTTAATGCAAAATGTGCAGAATCGGAAAAAGAGCATCTTGAAGTTCGAAGGATGGACAATGGGGACCGGCCTGGAGCCCGCATTTTTTACGAAGCGCTCACTTGAGCGGCAAAGGTAGGAAACGGTTATGCCCACCGAAACCGAAGCGAATGAATCGGTCCAGCGCCTTCCCCGGCAGTTCGGCCAGTGGGTGGTGCGCCACCGATGGCTGATGATCGTGGCCCCCCTCCTGCTCGTTGCGGCCGGGATCTCGGGGATCCCCAAGACGGGGTTCAATTCGAGCTACCGCGTGTTCTTCAGCGCGGAAAATCCCCAGCTCAATGCCTTCGACGAGTTTCAGGCGATTTACACGAAGGATGACAACGTCGCGGTGGTCATCCGGCATCCGAAAAAACCGGTGTTTTCAAACGACGTGCTCGAAACGGTGCGGGCCGTCACGGCGGGGCTCTGGAAGACCTCCCATGTCACCCGGGTGGACTCCATCACGAATTATCAGCACACCGCGGTGGATCAGGACGACCTGATCGTCGAGGACCTCGTCAGCGATCTGCCGCTCACCGCTACGGAGCTCGCCGAAAAGGAGCGCATCGCGTTAGACGAGCCGCTGCTCTCCGGGCTGCTGCTCTCCCGGGACGGCCGGGTGACGCAGGTCAACGCCCGGGTGCTCTTTCCCCCCCTGGACGAGAATCCCAACGTGGCTCGGGAAATCTACGAGGAGGTCGAGGCGCTCATCGCCGCCGAGCAGGCGCGGCATCCCGAGATCGAGTACCGGATCAGCGGCATCGTCGCCACGAACACGGCCTTTTCGAAGACACCCGAGGACGAGATCAAGAAGATGATGCCGGCCATGCTGGTCCTCATCATCGGCACCATGATCTTTCTGGTCCGCACCACAGCGGGCGTGGTCTTTTCCCTGCTGATGGTGCTGCTGTCGATCCTCTTCACCCTGGGCCTATCCGGCCATGTCGGAATCCGGCTGACCCCCGTGTCGGCCTCCTTCCCCCAGATCCTCCTGGCCGTGGCCATCGCCTACTCGATTCACATGGTGGTCAGCTACACGCGCCTGCGCCGCGACGGGCATTCGCGGGAAGACTCGGTCGTCACGGCGCTCGAGAAAAACCTCACCCCCATCTTTCTGACCGCCCTGACCACCGCGATCGGCTTTTTATCCATGCTGCTCAACGAGGTCCCGCCCGTGCGGCACCTGGGCATCCTGGTGGGCATCGGGGTTTTGTTCACCTTCGTCGTCTCGGTCACGCTGCTTCCTGGGCTGCTGGCCGTCTGTCCCTGCCGGGTCAAGCCCCGTCAAGAGGCCCATGGACGGGAGCAGACCGGGACGGAATGGACGGATCGGCTCGGGGGCTTCGTCCTGCGCCACCACACCGCCATTTTCTATTCCTTGCTGGGAGGCGCCTTGGTGGTGAGTTTCTTCATTACCAAGCTGGAGCTGAGCGACAACCCCATCAACTATTTTAAGAAAGGGACCTGGTTCCGCGACGTGGCCGATTTCGTCGACGACAACCTGACGGGCGTCAGCTATACGGACTACTCGCTGGACAGCAAAACGCCCGACGGAATTACCGACCCGGAATTCCTGGCCAAGGTGAAGGACTTCACCGAATATGCGCGGACCATCCCCGAAGTGGTGCATGTGAGCTCAATCGTGCCGATCATGAAGCGGCTGAACAAGAACCTGCACGGGGATGAGCCGGCCTATTATCGCCTGCCCGAATCGCAGGAGCTGGCGGCCCAGTATCTTCTCCTGTACGAAATGTCGCTGCCCTTCGGGCTGGATCTGAACAACCAAATCAATATCGATAGGTCCAGCACCCGAGTCACGGTCACCACCCAGAAAATGTCGGCCAAACGGCACATGGCGGTCCTGGAGCGGGTGGAGCAATGGGCGGCCGAGCGATATCCAGATCTGGTGGTGGAGGGAACGGGGACCTGGGTGATGTTCACCTACTTAAGCGACCGCGTCATTCGGGGGATGCTGCAAAGCCTGGCGGTCGCACTCCTCCTGATCACCCTGGTCTGTATCGTCACCTTCCGATCGCTGCGCCTGGGGCTTCTGAGCCTGGTGCCGAACGGTCTGCCCATCATCCTCACCTTCGGGGTCTGGGGGATGAAGGGTGATTATGTCGATTTTGCCGTCTCCATCGTGGCGGTGGCCGCGCTGGGCATCATCGTGGATGACACGATTCACCTCATGGTCCGATACCGAAGGAACCGTGCGGCCGGGATGGAATCGGACGCGGCCTTTCTTTATTCACTCAAGGATGTGGGTCATGCCCTGCTGTTTACCACGATCATCCTGGTGGTGGGTTTCGGACTCTTTCTGCTTTCGGGCTTCCGCATCAATTCCAGTATGGGCATCATGATCAGCACCTCGATCGCGCTGGCCCTGTTCTATGACTTTGTCTTCCTGCCGGGGCTGCTGTTGCGCTTCGATGGCAAAAGGGCGCTGGCGGGCAGCCCGTCGCGGCAAACGGCGCCAGAGCGTTCCACCTGAGCTCCGGGCACCGGAACCGGCATGGATCGGCACATTGACCATTTCATGGATCGGACGCGCGGCGCGTGGCTCCCCCGCCTATTGCCCGCCTTCCTGGCCGTTGCAACCGGCGCGCTGCTCATCATCCCGGTCTTTTTCCGTATCGGAATGCTTCATGCCGCAGTGGAATCCGACCTGAAAATCACATTGACCACCGAGGCCGCCTTTTTCGACCGAACGGGCAAGGGTGACCAGGAAGACATCGCGGTATCCGCCCAGGTCAAGCCGGACCTGGGAGTTCGCATGAGCGATTCCTGGTATGCGGTCATCGCCCCGAGACTGCGCGGCGGACTGACCGACCCGGAATACAACCTGTTTTCGCCGGACGAAATCTATCTGGAGTTCGTGGCGGATCGGTTCGAAGCCCGCATCGGTTACCAGACCTTCTTCTGGGGCACGGTCGAATCCTTCAACATCGTGGACATCCTGAATCAGGAGGACTTCAAGGGAGATTTTCTCGACCCCGGCAAGATCGGTGAGCCCGCCATCCGCACCCGTCTCCTGATCGGCGAGAACCGTCTGGATCTCTACCTGTTTCCTTTTTTCACACCGGCGCCGCTGCCCGGGAAGGCCAACCGGTTCAACTTCTTCGACGGGGCGATCGAACCGTCGGATGATCCGGTCTATACCAGCGGGACGGAACGGCTAAGGCAGCAGGCGGGCCTTCGCTGGGAGCGATCCGTCGGGCCGTCGGACGTGGGCCTGTCCTACTTTAACGGATACGAGAAGTTCCCGACCCTGAACCTCCCGCCCGGCGGCCCCGAGGCCGTCCCGGTCTATTACGAAATGCAGCAGATCGGCGCCGACCTGCAGATGAGCCTGGGCGACTGGATGATCAAGGGTGAAGCCCTCTACCAGAACACGGCCATCGCAGGAAGTATCGTTCTAAACACCCTGTTGCCGGACGGGGGCGTCGCCCTCAGAGACCATGTACCCGATCATCGCTACGCCTTCGTGGGCGGCGTCGAATATACCCTTTTCGCCATTCTGAAAAAGAGCGACCTGGGACTCATGGCCGAATACCTGTATGATTCGGAGCAGGATCTCAAGGCGGTCGCCTTCCGGCCCTTTCAGAACGATCTGTTCGTCGGCATGAGATGGACGCGGAACAATCCGGGGGACGGCAAGCTCTTGGGGGGCGTCCTGGTCGACCTGACCAACGGATCTCAGCTGTGGCGAATCGAGTATACGGAGCGATTTTTCGACCGGATCAAGGTCAAGGCGACGCTGGACGTGATTGAAGCGGCGGCGGAAGATCCGACCGCCGTCTTCAACAATGACGATCGGTTCTTGGTGGGTCTGTCCTACACCTATTGACCCGTGAGATCCCCGGATTCGGGCGGGGCGCGGGAAAGCGCATTTCAAGTCATGCCGCGTTTAGATCAGAACGATTCATTCAAGGATTATGTCCTGGATCAGATGAGCAAGCTGGAGGGGATCAGCGCTCGCCGGATGTTCGGCGGCTATGGCCTCTATCGAAACGCCGTCTTCTTCGGGATCATCCACAAGGGGCGGTTGTACTTCAAGACGGATGCCACTACGCAGCCTGAATACCAAAAGGCCGGCATGAAGCCCTTCCGGCCCAACACCCGGCAGACGCTCAAGACCTACTACGAGGTCCCCCCCGACATCCTGGAGGAGCCCGCCCTCCTGCTCGAATGGGCCCGAAAGGCCGCCCGCTCCCAGAAGGCTCCCCCGAAGCGATGAGCCGCTGCCAACCCGGATGACGGCTCAGGAGGATTTTTTCAGCAGGCCCAAGAACTCCTTCAGGGACCGCGTATTGATCACATCCGATTTTCTCGCCCATCCCCGGCGGGCCGTCCCGATGCCGAAATGCAGAAAATGAAGCTGGTTCGTATTGTGCGCGTCGGAGTCGATGACGAGCTTGACCCCGGCGTCCACGGCCTTTCGGACGTGCTCGTCCTTTAAATCCAGGCGGTCCGGAAACGCGTCAATCTCCAGGACGGTGCCGGTGCGCTTGGCGGCCTCGATCACCTCATCGAGGTCCAGGTCATAGGCCTCGCGCTTTTGCAGGACGCGGCCCGTCGGGTGAAACAGGATGTCCACGTGTGGATTTTCCAGGGCGCGGATGACGCGGCGGGTCATTTCCTTTTTCGGAAGATTGAAGTGCGAATGCACGGCCGCCCCGACCACGTCCAGTTTGGCCAGGGCCTCGTCGGCGATATCCAGCGTTCCGTCCCTTCTGATGTTCACCTCGGCGCCTTTCAGAATCCTGAACCCTTTCAGCTTGCGGTTCAGTTGATCGATCACGGCTCCCTGCTGCGCCAGCTTTTTCTCGTCCGAGCCGCCCGTCATGGCCAGGTCCCGCGTATGATCCGTGATGGCGATATACTCCAGCCCCAGACGCCGGGCCTCCTCGACCATCTCCTCGATCGAGTTCGATCCGTCGGTCCAGTTGGTCTGTGTCTGAAGGTCGCCTTTCAGATCACCGTAATCGACCAGGTCCGGGAGTTTTCCCATTCGGGCGGCCTCGATTTCATCCCCTCCCTCCCGCAACTCGGGGGGAATGTAGTGAAGGCCCAGGGTCTCATAGATTTCCCCCTCGGTCCGCCCGGCCACGGCCTTCTCTCCCCGGAACAAGCCATACTCATTGAGCTTCAAACGCTTCTCCTGGGCCAGGCGCCGCAGGACGATATTGTGGGACTTGCTCCCCGTGAAGTAATTCAGGGCCGCGCCGAAACTCTGCTCCGCCACCACCCGTAGATCAACGTCCAGGCCGTTTCGCAGCTTCACGCTCGATTTGGTCGAGCCTTTGGCGTGGACGTGAACGACCTCCGGCATCTTTACGAATGCATCCATGACCCGGTCCGGTTTCGTGGCGACCGCCAGGATGTCCCCGTCACCCACCGTCTCCTTACGGCGCCGGATGGATCCGGCCGTCGCCACCTCCTTTACGCCGACGACTTTCCGAAGACGGGCCTCGATTTCCAGAATCAACGGCAGAACGCCCCCGAGCGGAAAGCGGCCGGAACCCTTCTTCAGGAACTCGATCCCTTTCAGAAGGCGATGCTCGCTCTTTTCGCCGAAATGGGCCAGCCCCCGGATCTCTCCGGATCGGGCCGCCCGCTCCAGATCATCCACGTTTCGTATTCCCAGCTCTTCATAAAGGGCCTTGATCATCTTCGGGCCCAGGCCTTCGACCGACGCCAGCCCCAACACGTCCACCGGGACCTTCTCCCGAAGATCCTCCAGATAAGGCAGCCGGCCGGTCTCGATGAGCATCGAAATCTTCTCGGCGATGTTCTTGCCCACGCTCGGGATGCCCTCGATCGCCTTCGTCCCGCCCTGACGATGGAGTTCAGCAATCGAATCTTCCATGGCCTCGATGGCGTAGGCCGCCTTTTCGTAGGCGCGCGGCTTGAAGGCGACGCCTTCCATCTCCAGAAAAATCGCGACCTCTCTCATGGCCCGGGCAATCTCTTCATTCGTCACCGGCATAGCAATTCCTCGAGGCGCTCCCTGAGCTCCTGCTCCAGGCGGGAACGGTTCTCCACGCGCAACCGCAGGATTTCCACATCCGGCCGGGTCCGAACTTGATTCAGAAAAGGATGAGCCCGATCCTGGATCACACCCGACACGGGGACGGGGCTGTCCAGGGCGGCCAGGACGGATTCACGGAAACGACGGGAAAAAAGCTCCATTCCCCCCAGCTCGTCAATGGCAATCAGTCGGGCGTGTCCAATCGCCTCGATGACGGCCGGAGCACCGATCTCGTCCATCACACGCGGGTCCACGCCGTATTTCCCGACGCGCGGCGGGCCTTCGAACCGCACATGGGCCAGAACGCCGCTCTTCCCCTCCCAGGTCCGCAGCCTGAAGCCCACACGGGCGCCTCCCTCCCGGATCTCTTCGGTGTAAAAACCGCCGGCGGCAATCTTCAGATTCCCGACGACGCGTCTGAGCAGGGTTGTCTTGCCGACCCCCGGCCGTCCGGTCAGGAGGACATTCTTAACGGGATTGGACCTCGATGTACTCGAGCTGTCCACGATCACCGATGAAGGCGTTGGTGATCCAGCTGATGACCGAGAGGATCAGCGCCCCAAAGATGGATGACCAGAATCCCTCGACATGGAAACCCTCCACCACCGATCCGGCGATGTACAGCATGAAGCCGTTGATCATCAGGGCGAAGAAGCCGAGGGTCAGGATGGTCAGCGGCAGCGTGATGAAGAGAAGAATGGGGCGCAGGACGGCGTTGATGATTCCCAGTACGGCCGCGGCCACGAAGGCGGCCAATAGGCTGTCCACCTCGATCCCCTTGAGAATCTGGCTGATCAAAAGCAGCGACAGCGCGTAGATGACCCAACGGATCAAAAGCCCCTTCATGGCACCCCATTATACAGGAAGGGTCACCGCATTTGAACACCCGCCTAAGGTGAAAGGTCAAAGCTCAAGGATCAAATGTCGAGGCTGGAAGAACAACCGCTCCTGAAATGCCCTCAGCCTTCAACCCAGGCACGGGCTATGGATTTTCCGGGCGCTGAAAGGTCACTTCCACTTCGCCGGTCTTTCCGTCGCGACGATACTCCAATAAGGCCTTGTCGCCCGGCTTTTTCGATCGGATCGTGTAAACCAGATCAAATGAGCTCTGAATCCTCTCCCCTCCGATCGCCAGGATGACATCCCCGGCTTTCAGCCCGGCCCGGTCCGCAGCAGACCCTTCCGTCACGCTGCGGATTACAACCCCGCCATCCGTCATTCCAATCATGACGCCCAGGCGGACCCGGTCATGTTCCAGATCGCGATATCCGGTGCTCCAGACGAAATCGGCCACCTGGAGGGGGAACTCCGGCAGGTCAAGCTCCATCTCGAGCTCTTGCCTCCCTTCGGGGATCTCCTCCGTCCGGGGCAGGACGATCGCATAGCTGACCGGCAGCCGACGGAACACCCGCCGCGGAATCCCGAAGCCGTAGGCCACGTGAAACCCGCCCGCCAACACCACCATGCGATCCTGCTTGCCGCCCGGCCGGCTCAGGTAGTCCGAAACGCTTTGGGCCATGGTCTCATCCCAAAGCAGCATGGTGAGATAAAATCGCTCAAAGCTTCTCGACCCGTCTCCCCTTCCCGGGCCATGCCCCTTGAAGGCCGCCTCCAGGGCCCGACGATGATAGGGGTCCTCCAGGTCGATCTCCGGCATCTTCTTTCGAAGCGCCCGGGAGATCTCCTCCGGCTCCATCGCGGCGAAGGCCTTGATCTCCTCGTCGTCGGCGTTCAGGGCCACGATGGGAATCTTATGGTCGCGGGCGAATTCGAGGATTTCCGAATAATATTCATAATCCATCGCCCAGCTTTCATACCACTGCTTCAGGAAGGCCTTTTGGTTGATCTCGCCGGCCTGCCACTGATCCAGAACCGGTTGGGCGCTGCGCTCGAACATCTCCAGGCCCAGGGCGAGCCGCCCGGGATGCCGCTTCGCCATCGCTTTCAGGACTTCGAGCTGGACCTCATGGTGCGCGACGTTGGTGTGCGCTTCGCCGACATAGATAATTCGCTTATCGGCGAGCAGGTCGAACAATTCATCTTTCGAAAGTTCCACGCCGGTTGCAATGTGAATGATCCGGCCCGGCTCAACGGATTCAATGGTCCCGTAGGGTGAATCACGCAGCGCGGGAGTTGACGGCGGCCCTGCGCAGGCTGCACCCAGGGACCCGATCAGGATAACGGCCATGAAGAGTTTCGCATTGATGACCATTGAGCTTCCTTCGAACTTATAACACACCGGATCTAAAACTGTAAACCTGGAAATCCGCCGACTTGCTCGGATCATCCATGTTGGCTATTCGGAGCCGTTCGGTATTCCATCTCTTCAACAACGGAACGCGACCACCACAGCATGGCCAGGCCGGGCAAGGCGGCAAGGAATGTCATCAGAAAGAAATATAACCAGCCGACCGATTCGACAAGAAATCCGGCCGAAGGGCCCAGATAGATCCGGCCCAGCACGGCGAGACTCTGGTGATTCGTCAATTCCGGGCCCGCTGAGGTTCTCCAACCTCCTCGAGGATCTCGATCAGGCGACG
>CAYGBP010000014.1:1419-7963 GCA_964348105.1 uncultured Nitrospirota bacterium | reverse complement strand
GCCCAGATAGATCCGGCCCAGCCCGGCGAGCGCGGACAGCAGAGCGTATTGCGTGGCGCTGTAGCGATGATCGCAAAGCGACATGAGGAGCGCAACGAAGGCCGCGGTGCCCATTCCCCCGGCCAAGTTTTCCATCCCGATCACAGCCACCATCAGCGGATAGTTTTTCCCGGCGGCGGCCAGCGCCATAAATCCCAGATTCGTCAAGGCCTGAAGGATGCCGAAGAACATGAGGGATTGATACAGGCCCAGCTTTGCCAGCAGAATCCCTCCGAAGAACAAGCCAAACATCGTGGCACCGAATCCCATCCCCTTGTTCACGACCCCGACGTCGGTCAACGAAAATTCCGGCCCCCTAAGGAGAAAGGCAGTCGTCAGGGTCCCGGCGAAGGCGTCTCCCATTTTATAAAGGACGATGAGGATCAGCAACAGGATGGCACCCTTTCGGCTGAAAAACTCCGACAAGGGACCCCAAACGGCCTGGGCGATCGTGCTTGGAGGCTTGAAGTTCTCCTGCGGTTCGGGCCCAAGCAGGCTCCCCACCATTCCCACGCTCATCAGTGCTGCCATGACGACATAAGTGCTCTGCCAGCCAATCTGGTCGGCAAGAAGCAAGGCGAAGGCGCCCGAGGCGAGCATGGCCACGCGATAACCGCCAACCGAAACCGCAGCCCCCAAGCCCCGCTCCGGCGCCCTGAGGACGTCCGTCCTGTAGGCGTCAAAAACAATGTCCTGAGAGGCCGATAGAAATGAAACCATTAAGGCCAGGTTGGCCAGCATCCAGGTGGCCTCGGTGGGAGAAGTGCCGGCAATGGCCCCGATACCGATCATGAGTCCAAGCTGGGTGGCCAGCATCCAGCCACGCCGCCTCCCGAACAAAGGTGGCACGTACCGGTCCATGAGCGGGGACCAAAAGAACTTGATGGTATACGGCAGGCCCACGAGTGAAAAAATACCGATGACGGATAGATCCACATTTTCGGTGGCAAGCCAGGCCTGCAAAGTCCCGGAGGTCAGCGCCAATGGCAGCCCCGACGCGAAACCCAACAGGAGGACGACGCCGATCCTGCGGTTTGTCACCAGATCGATCAGATTATTCTTTCTCATTCTCGAGCCAATCGATCAAGCCCCCAGCCGTTCCCACTGAAACCTGCGATTGCAAATTCTGTCTAATCATAATGGAAATACAGTTTGTGTCAAGCAATGAAGCCTTTGTTCGGGTGGGATTGGATCGGATCGGTAGGATTTGCCGTAGGGTGCCTTCACGCAACGGGCCGGGAAGAGCGCCCCGAGTCCGGCCGGGATCGACGGCGCTTCCACGCCCAGCCATAGAGCCACAAATTTGCCATTACAATCCCCAGGGTCGCGACGAAGACATGCGCCGGATCCACCCGCAGATAGACCAGCTCCTCGGCGTAGTGGGCGATAAAGGAGCCCGGATAGGCCAGTGAGGCGTCATGGCGCTGCCGAAGCCAGAATTCCAGATGCGTCAGGGGACAGATCCAGGAAAAGATCTGCAGAACCAGGCTGAAGGCCATCGCCCCGAGATGCACCCACATAACCAGGATCCGGCGCACGCCGATCACCGCCCCCAGGATCAAAAAGAGGATCCATCCGAGGTGGATCAGAACCAGGAAATCGGCCGCCAGCTTGTAGATCATGAAACAGGATCCCTGCGCGGGCGGCCGTCCTTGCACCGAGGGGACATCGGTGGTACAGTATAGACGGTCTTCGCCCGACCACCGGACATCGCTCGGAATGAATCCGCCGCTATCCTATACATATGTCGACACTCCCAACGGGCTTTCCAGGGCAATGGAAACGCTTCGACCGGCAACGGTGGTCGGCCTGGACTGCGAAGCCGATTCGCTTCACAGCTATGAAGAGAAGGTCTCCCTCATCCAGGTCAGCGGCAACGAGGAGAACTTCATCTTTGATCCCCTGGCGCTGGACGACCTGTCGCCCTTGGGGGAGCTCTTGACCGCTCCCGGGATCATGAAGGTGTTGCACGGGATGGAGTACGACGTCGTGGCCCTTCACCGGGACTTCAAATTCCGGATCGCCCCCGCCTTCGACACCGCCCTGGCGGCGCGGGCCTGTGGGCTGGAGCAATGCTCCCTGGCCCACCTCCTGCACCGATACTTCGGCCTGCATGCCGAAAAAAAATACCAGAAGGTCAACTGGTCCTCGCGCCCCCTCCTGCCCGAATGGCTTCAGTATGCCGCCATGGACACCCAGTACCTTCCGCGTCTGTACGAAATACTGTCCGAAGAGGTCAGAAAAAAAGACCGGATGGACATGATCGAGGAGGAGTGCCGCCTCGCCGGGCAGCGGGAATGGACCGGAAAGTCCTTCCATCCGGACGATTTCCTCCGCATCAAGGGGGCCTCCAAGCTGCCCGAAAAATCACAGCGCGTCGCCCGCGCGCTGGCCGTCGCGCGGGATCGATTGGCCCGGGAACAGAACAGGCCCCCGTTCAAGATCATGGGAGACCGGGATCTGGCGGCCCTGGCCACCCGCATGCCCGAAACGGCCCAGGTGCTGGCCGAGTTGTTTCCAAATCGAAACCACTCGATCCGCCGCAGGGCCGAATACTGGCTGTCGGCTGTTCGAGACGGGCTGAGGGATCAATCCCCCCTGCCGTCCCCCTCCAAAAACAGGGGGACCCGGTTTTCGAACGCCCAACAGACCCTCTTCACCTCGCTTCGGGTCTGGCGGCACGAGCAGGCGCAACGCGAAGGGGTCGAGCCGGCTCTGGTCCTCTCCACCCGGCAGATCGGCCAAATGGCCGAGGCCTGCGGCCGGGACATCGAGGCCTGGCCCTCGAACCCTGAGTCGCTCGAGCGGTTCGAATTTCTTCGCCGGTGGCAGATCAGGCGTTACGGGTCTATCCTGATGGATCAAATCGGGCGACAACGCGCGGCAACGAAACGCTCATCGGGCAATCACATCCCCAACTGACGCCGGATCGAATCGCTCTTTCCGATGCCCCCGATGAAGCGGATGAACTCGCCGTTTTCGAACAATCCCAGGGCCGGCAGGTGATAAATTTCATATTCGCCGCGTATCTGAGGATTTTCGTCCACGTTGATCTTAACGATCCGCAGCCGCTCACCCACCTGCTTCTGCAACGCCTCCAGCTCCCGGGCCAAGGCATGGCACGGAGCGCACCGGGGCGACCAGAAATCCACCAGAACGGGGCGCGACTCGCGGGTGACCACCCGATCAAACGAATCGTCATCGACTTCTTCAAGCATCGCGGCACCTGTCCCCGGCCGGCCGTCCAGCAGCGGTTTCCGATCGTATCCCCTGGACGATATGCGAATCAGGGCGTCTCCGTAATCTGGTAACGGCGATCCTGGCCGGGACCGCCGTAGACCATGAAAACCCGCTTCCATTCGCGTATCTGATAGACGGCCCAGGCGTTGGGCTTGCCCTGAAAATAGGCCTCCGGGTCCTCCCCCGTGGCATTGAAATAAATCGGCTCGGTAAATCCCGCCTCCAGCACCTCTTCGAGCAGGCAGTCCGTCTTGAATCCCTTTCCCTTGAGCGAAATCTGCTCCAGGGTCTTGAGGATCTCCTGCGGATTGTTCAAGGTCATCGGCTCCATTCTCACCTCTTCTCTCCGTCCGGTTTGATTCTAACCAGCTTCCCCTTTAAAATCAATCTTGACGCGGTACGGAATTTTGGTATGCTTATAGCCATTACCCGCGCCGGACTCTTAGAACGGGAGCATCTTGAATGAAAGGAAAAGCCTCCGCGAACGGCTTCAGCGAATCCTTGCTGAAGATCATGGACCAGAAAAACCACTGGGCTTGGAAATATTTCAGCAGCCACCAGGTATCCCGCGATCAGCTCAGGACCCATTTTCAACAGGAGTACGCCGTTTACGTGCGCGATTTCCCGGTCTTCCTCGCGCGGATTCACGGCAAAAACCCTCCGATGGAGGTCCGAAAGGACCTGGCGGAGAATCTTTACGAGGAGGAGACGGGCGGCCTGACCGTAGGCCGCTCCCACCCCGAGCTCTTTCTGTACATGATGGAAGGGCTAGGGTTCAAACCGGATGAATTCGAGCGTATCACCCTGCTTCCGTCCAGCCAGCGCTACCGCCAGTGGCTCGACCGCATCACCCTGGACGGGACCTGGATCGAGGCGGCCGCTGTGATCACCATCTTCGTGGAAGGAAGCATCAAGGACCGCAGGGATCTGAATCCCGAGGTGACCCCCGATGACACCGACATCAAGCAGAAGATTTTGAGTCATCCCCTGGTGAAATTTCACAAGGTTGATCCGATGTATCTGGACCTGGTCCGGGCGCACCACAGCATCGAGGGCACGCACCGAATCGCCGCCTGGAAGATGGTGATCGAGCATGCGCGCACCGCGACCGAAAAGAAGAAGATTCATCAGGCCGTCCAAAAGTCACTGGAACTGTGGCTCTCCTTCCGTGACGGGGTCGCCAAGGCCTGCGGAATGAAGCCCTGAACCACCCCCCCTCCTTCCCGATCGCCCGCATCAGGACGCTGGTCGGCCCGGCCGGCCCCCTTGCCTTTTTGGAAGATTTCTGAAAAGATACCCACCACATTCAGGGAGAGGTTGCCATGCCGAAACCGCGACAGACATTCCGGACGGAAAAAGATTCCATGGGCGAGGTCAAGGTCCCGGCAAACGTCTATTTCGGCGCGCAGACCCAGCGAGCGGTTGAAAATTTTCCGATCAGCCCGCTGCGTATCCCGCGGCCCTTGATCCGCGCCCTCGGCCTACTCAAGTGGGCCGCCGCCAAGGCCAACCAGGAGCTTGACCTTCTTGAAAGGAGCCTGGGGCGCGCCATCGAACAGGCCGCCCGCGAGGTGGCCGAAGGGAAATGGGACGAGCAATTCGTCGTGGATATCTTTCAGACCGGATCCGGCACCTCCAGCAACATGAATACCAACGAAGTCATCGCCAACCGCGCCATCGAGATTCTCAAGGGGAAGGTCGGGTCGAAATCACCCGTCCATCCCAATGACCACGTGAATCTCGGCCAGTCCAGCAACGATATCTTCCCGAGCGCAATCCATATCGCCTGCCTGGAAGAGATCAAACGGGAGCTTCTGCCCGCGCTTCAAGGCCTGCAGCGCTCCCTTTCGCGCAAGGCCCGGGAGTTCGATCGTGTGGTGAAGATCGGCCGAACGCACCTCATGGACGCAACGCCCATCCGCCTCGGACAGGAATTCGGAGGATATGCACGACAGATCGAGCTCGGGATCCGAAGAATCAACGCGGCGCTTTCCAACCTGGCCGAGCTCCCGCTCGGTGGAACCGCTGTGGGGACGGGAATCAACACCCATCCCAAATTCGCCCAGAAGGTCGTCGCGAAAATCTGCCGTGAAACGGGGCATACCTACCGGGAGGCGCAGAATCATTTCGAGGCGCAGAGCGCCCAGGATTCGCTGGTGGAGCTCAGCGGGGCTTTGAAATCCCTGGCCGTGAGCCTGATGAAAATCGCAAATGACATCCGCTGGCTGGGGTCCGGCCCCCGGTGCGGGATCGGGGAGATCCTGCTTCCGGAGGTTCAGCCCGGATCCTCGATCATGCCCGGCAAGGTCAATCCGGTCATCGCCGAATCGGTTTGCCAGGTGGCCGTGCAGGTCATCGGCAACGACCTGACCATCACCCTTGGCGGGCAGAGTGGAAATTTTGAGCTCAATACCATGCTACCCGTTATGGCGCACAATCTGCTCGAATCGATCAGCCTGCTGACTTGCAGCGCGCGTAACTTCGACCGGCAGTGCATCGCCGGAATCCGGGCGAACGCGGAACGGTGCGCCTCGCTCATCGAGCTCAGCCTGGCAATGTGCACGGCGTTGGCGCCCGTGATCGGGTACGACGCCGCGGCCCGAATCGCCAAGGAAGCCTATCAGACGGGCCGGACCGTTCGCGAGATCGCGCGGGAGCAGAAAGTCCTGCCCGAGGCAAGGCTCAAACAGGTCCTGGATGCCTGGCGGATGACACAGCCGGGCACCACGCTTTCGGGAGGAGGCGGCTGATCTTCCAATCAGCCCTGTAGCCGAAGACGGTTCACGAATCGGTGCGCCTCGCGAATGGGCTCGGGCAGGCGGAAGCCGCGGCAGGTGGCCAGGATCCATTCCATCGCGGAATAAAGATTGATCCGATGGCCGACCGAAGAAAAAACCGGCCGGACTCCCGTCCGGGTCCGCAATACCCCCCCAATGACCGAACCGTCCTTTTCATGATACAGGTATGAAAAAGAGCCTCGGCCCACGGCCGGGACGTCAAACCGGCCGATCAACCGGGTCTTCGCGCACCCGATAGAAGGGGTGTCCAGAAGCAGGCCCATATGAGAGGCGATGCCCAGGCGCCTGGGGTGGGCGATTCCCTGTCCGTCGAAGAGAATCAAATCCGGGTTCCGCCGCAGTCGACGAAACAGTTGGAGCAACGGGGGCGCCTCCCGAAACGCCAGCAGCAGACGGGTACGCAGACGGGTCAGACTGGCCAGCTCGCTGACCGCCTGCTGGCGGCTGGAGATGGCCTCCAGATCCGG
>CAYGBP010000014.1:0-1409 GCA_964348105.1 uncultured Nitrospirota bacterium | reverse complement strand
GAAACGCCAGCAGTCCCGGGATATAGGGAAAGGAGATCTTGAAAGCGGAACCCATCCGTTCCACGACCTCCATTGAAGGATAGCGCATCAGGACCACTCCGGCGAAGGCGCGCGAGCTGGCCTTCTGGGTCGAGACGTCGGCTCCCGCGATATAACGAACCTGCGTGGGGACTCCCCGCTGGACGACCTGAGGTGCCAGTTTCTCTTGTGCTTGAATGGCGGATTGAGGGTTCAGGTTCCAGGCATGAAGCCGGCGAATCCGCATTTGAGGTCACGCGTCCAATGGCGCGGGTAGCCGCCGCTAAAGCAGGCCAATCTGTTCCGGCTGCGTTTGGGGCCGCGGATCGCTTTCCAGGAATTTCTTGAGGTTTTGGAAATCCTCCCTGAGGGCCGCGGCCAGACCATCCTGATGCAAGGCCGCCGCGGGGTGAAGCGCCGGAAATACAAAATAGGAGGCCACCTGAAAATGGCGGCCCCTGACCTTGGTGATCCCCACCTTGCGCCCCAGAAGCACCTGCGCGGCAAAATTTCCCAGGGCACAGACCACCCTGGGTTGAATCAATTCAATCTGTCGTTTCAGATGGGGCAGGCAGGATTCGATTTCTCCGGCCTCCGGGTTGCGGTTTCCGGGAGGCCGGCATTTGAGCACATTGGCGATGTAAACTTCGCTTCTCGATAACCCGATGGATTGCAGCATCTCGTCGAGGAGCCGACCCGCGGCCCCAACGAAGGGACGTCCCTGCCGATCCTCGTGGAATCCGGGCGCCTCCCCCACGAAAAGGATATCCGCATCCGCCCGGCCCTCCCCGAACACGACCTGCGTCCGCCCGGAGGCCAGCTCACAGCGGCGACAATCCTTGATCTCGTCGTAATACCGCTGCAGTTCCAGCACCGGTTCACCCCCCGCAGCAACCACGCATTGCAGACCTCACCGCTCAGACGCACGGGGAAGGAAAGCGAGTCCCAGCCGGTCGGCGCCCCCGACTAAGGGAGTACCTTGTAGACGATATCGTGCTCCCGCGCCTGGTCGATCACCTTGAGTCCAAAGACATCCCCCGGCTCGGCGCGATCAATTCGCTGATGCTCGATCTCCATCGAATCGACCGTCTGATGCAGGTCGGTCGTTTGTCCCTTGATATGGATGGTATCACCCACCTCCAGAGAACCCCGGTCCAATTCAATGACCGCCACCAGCAGGTGTGAATAGTAATGGGTCACCCTGCCGACCTGAATCTCGTTCGGGGCGGGCACGTAGGCCGCCGGCGATACGGCCGGCGCCATCGGCGTCACCCCGGCCTTCGGCTTCACCGCGCTGCCCCCCTTTTTGGCCGAGGGCTTCGGCTTGGGCCGGGTCTTGACTGCCTTTTTCTTTGCCGGCTTCTTTTTCGCCGGCTTTTTCTTGCTTGGCT
>CAYGBP010000013.1:31464-35220 GCA_964348105.1 uncultured Nitrospirota bacterium | reverse complement strand
GAGAGCGGCCACGATTTCGGGCGGGACATCCTACCGTTCATCACGGAGGAGGGGGACCTTCCTGCGGATCGCCGAGTGAAATCGAAGGATGTCGAGGACAAAAGGCGCGGCGAGGACTGGACCCGCGCCCTGCACAGCGAGGCCGAATATAGTGGAGCCGATGTGGTTTATGAAGCGCCCGAGAGGTATGATACGCCGGCCGCGCCGGAGCATGGGCATCACCTTTTGCTGGTGGAGGATAATCCGGACATGCTGAACTTCCTGGTGCTTCAGCTCAAGGACGAATACAGGCTGAGCACGGCCCGAAACGGCCAGGAGGGGGTGCAGATGGCCTTTGCCGAGAATCCGGACCTGGTGATTTCAGACGTCATGATGCCCATCAAGGGCGGCTATCAGCTCTGCCAGGAAATCAAGCAGGAACCCCTAACCCGTCATGTCCCGGTGATTCTCCTGACGGCCAAGGCCGACCTATCCATGAAGATCGAGGGGCTCCGGTACGGGGCGGACGATTATCTGACCAAGCCATTCAGCTCGGAGGAGTTGAAGGCACGGGTGCGTTCCCTTCTGCAACTTCGCCAACTGGAAAGGGAAATACAGGTAAGGAATCAGGATCTGCAAAAAACCATCGAAGAGCTGCGGGAAACCCAGGCCCAGTTGGTCCATTCAGAAAAGATGGCTGCCCTGGGGTTGCTGGTGGCCGGCGTCGCGCACGAGATCAACAATCCCGTCAGTTTTGCCAAGGCCAGTCTTTCCAACCTTGTGAGGTTCGTGGGCGAGGCGAAGGGCTTCTTCCAGGACAGCCAGGTCCTGGAGGCGATGCAGGGCAAGACGGAGCAGATCGAAGGGGCGATCTCGATCATCAAGACCGGGTTGGAGCGGACCGAGACGATCGTCAATGAATTGCGGAACTTCGTGCGCAAAGACCAGGGACATTTTCGTCCGACGGACCTTCGGGAGGGCATGGAATCGACGCTGACCCTTCTCGGACATGAGCTTCGCGCCGCGGCGCGAATCGAAAAGGACTATGGGGAGATCTGTCCGGTTGAGGCCGTGCCGGGTCAGATCAACCAGGTCTTTATGAATCTGGTCCATAACTCCCTCGATGCCATCCGGACGAAGAGGGGGGACGAGGGCTTGATTCGAATCCGGATCTGGCGCGAAGGCCCGCAGGTCCTGGTTTCATTCTGGGATAATGGAACCGGGATATCCGAAGAGGATCGGGCGCGCATCTTCGAGCCTTTCTTTACGACCAAGGATGTCGGCAAGGGGACGGGACTGGGCCTGGCCGTAACCTACCGGATCATCCAGAACCATCGAGGCAGAATCGAATGCCACAGCGAGTTTGGCCAATGGACCGAATTTCGGATCAGTCTTCCGATCCGACAGCGGCAAGACCAGCCGGATTAAGCGGGTGGATGGATGCTGAAAGACCTCGAATACAAGAAACACCCCGTTTTATACGTGGATGACGAAGAGCTGGCCCTACAGACCTTCAGGGTCCAGTTTTGCAATGATTTTACGATCTATACGGCAAAGACCACGGAGGAGGCGATTCAGGTCCTGTCCGAGGAGGAAATCGCGGTCATGATCACGGATCAGCGAATGCCCAGGATCAGCGGGGTGGAGCTGCTCAGACAGGTGATGTCCACACACCCGGATGTCGTTCGCATCCTGATCACCGCCTACACCGATCTGGAGGTCGTCATCCAGGCCATCAATGAGGGCAATGTCTATCGATATGTTCCCAAGCCCTATAACGAGGAGGAGGTTCGCACCACCATCCGGCAGGCCATCGAGCGATACTTTCTGGTCAAGGAGCGGGAGAGACTGTACTCCGAAAAGGTGGAGACCATGCGCAAGATCGCGAGGGCGAACCGACTGAGCGCCATGGGGGTGATGGCGGCCGGGGTGGCTCATGAGATCAATAACCCCCTGGTGGCGATCAGTACCTTCCTGCAGATGCTGCCGAGCAAGTATGCCGAGCCCACGAAGGACCGGGAATACTGGGATGAGCTTTACGGGGTCGCGACGCGGGAGGTGGAGCGCATCCGCCAGCTTGTCCAGCAACTGCTCAGTTATTCGAAAACCTCGCAGGTCGGAAAATTCGAATCGACCCAGGTCAACGACATACTCCAGGAAATGGTGCTTTTCATTGAAAACGAGGCGAAGAAAAAGGGTGTGCATGTCAAGAAGGAGTTCGGACTCGACCTGCCCCCGGGCTTGATGGACCGTAACCGCATCAAACAGGTATTCCTGAATATCCTCCTCAACGCGGTGCAGGCCTGCAACAAGGGGGGAAGTATCGTCGTGTCCAGCCGGGAAGTATCCGAGGCCGAGGGGGTCGGGTTTCTGCAGGTGGCGATTTCCGACACCGGTGCCGGGATCTCGGAGGAAAATCTTGAAAAGCTGTTTACACCCTTCTTTACCACCAAGAAAAGCGAAGGCAGCGGGCTGGGCCTGATGACGTCTCATCACATCGTAGACGAGCACCGCGGCACGATTGATGTGAGGTCCGAGCTGGGTAAGGGCACCACCTTCACCATCCAGATCCCTCAGGATCCCCTCCGTTATGAGCGAAGGAAGGCCGATCGGCAAAGCATGGAGGGTCCACCTCCCATATCCTGACCTACCCTGTTCCCCGAATCCGAACCGCCCACCGTGGGTTGAAGTGTCAAAGAGAAATAGGATATAATGCTTAAACATTCTAGGACTTATGCGCGCCCGTCGTTCGGGGACGGGCATGGAACGGGGTATCTTGAATGAATTCGACGGTCAGAATGGATCAGCGGCTGGGCGACGAGCTCAGGCAGGTTAAGCTCACGCGTAATTTCCTGAAGCATGCGGAGGGCTCGGTCCTGATCGAGATGGGCGATACAAAGGTCGTCTGCTCGGCCAGCTTCGAGGATAAGGTCCCCCCGTTCTTGAAAAATCAGGGCTTGGGCTGGATCACGGCTGAGTATGGAATGATCCCGCGTTCGACGGCGGAGCGAAATGCCAGGGAATCATCCCGGGGCCGGCAGGGTGGACGCACGCATGAAATCCAGCGGCTCATCGGCCGTTCCTTGAGGGCCGTTACGGATCGGGCCCGATTGGGTGAGCGTACCCTTTGGATTGATTGTGACGTCATCCAGGCCGACGGGGGGACGCGGACGGCTGCGATTACGGGGGCCTTTGTTGCCCTGGTGGACGCCTGCAGTCTGGCGAAGAAGAACGGCCTGATCACGACCATGCCTGTGGTCGATTACTTGGCCGCCGTCAGCGTCGGCCGGGTCGAGGGGGCTCTGCTGCTGGACCTCACGTATGAAGAGGATTCGAAGGCCGAGGTGGATATGAACGTGGTGATGACCGGCCAAGGTCGTTATGTTGAGGTCCAGGGAACCGCGGAGCGCGCACCCTTTGGACAGGAGGAACTGCAAGGCTTGCTCGCCCTTGCCTCCCGGGGGGTACAGCGGTTGATCGGACATCAGCAAGAGCTTTTGGGCCCCCTGGAGTAGCAATGGAACTGGTGCTCGCCACCCGTAACCCGGATAAGGCCAGAGAGATCAAGGCTTACTTAGATGACCTGGGATGGTCGGTCCTCACCCTGGAGGCATTTCCGCAGGTCCCGGAGGTGGAGGAGGACGGGACCACTTATGAAGAGAACGCCCGGAAAAAGGCGGTGACGGTTTGTCGCGCCACCCGGCGCCTGGCGCTTGCCGACGACACAGGCCTGGAAGTGGACGCCCTTGAGGGTCGACCGGGCCTCTACTCGGCGAG
>CAYGBP010000013.1:25215-31333 GCA_964348105.1 uncultured Nitrospirota bacterium | reverse complement strand
CATCCTTCCGGCCGGACTCACACCGTGGAAGGTGTGATCGAGGGGGATGTTCCGTTAGCCCAGACGGGAGAGGAGGGTTTCGGGTATGACCCGGTATTCCGTCTCCGTCAGAACGGGAAGACGCTGGCCGAGTTGAATTTTGATGAGAAAAATCGCTTAAGCCATCGAGCCAGGGCGCTCGAGCAGATCAAGGCCATATTAAAAAGCCTAGGCGGCGGGGTGTAGCGCAGCATGGTTTAGCGCGCGTGCCTTGGGAGCACGAGGTCCCCGGTTCAAATCCGGGCACCCCGATAGACTTTGTAGACCCAATGCACGGACGGCGCCGGATTTGGTCCCGGGGGGTATGCCTGGCGGCGCCAATTGGATTCCGCTCCTTCGGAGCGGTGGGGGTTCAAATCCGGGCACCCCGATAGACTTTGTAGACCCAATGCACGGACGGCGCCGGATTTGGTCCCCGAAAGAAAGACCTGGGGCCGGGTTTGGACTTCGCGGCTCCGAATCATTTGCCCCCTTAGCTCAGATGGATAGAGCAGCAGCCTTCTAAGCTGTGGGTCGGGGGTTCAAATCCCTCAGGGGGCGCACCCCGGTTTGCGATAGGACGATTTCGTTCACTTTATCCCGCGGCAATGGCATGGTCTGGACGCTCTTTGCATACATGTTCTTTTGGGTCGCCTTTTTCTGCCTTGCTTTGGTCCTGTTTCTCTACCTTTCGAAGGGCCTGGGATGGGAATGGATGAAAAGGTTTACCAGCAGGTTCGGTGAATCCCCGGAGGAGATCAGCCATGTTCAAGGCCTGATGAGGCGGTTTGGTCTTCTCTTTCTGGCTTTGGGCGTGTTTCTTCTTCTGATTGGGGTTCCGAAGGAATCCTTGACGCCCGAAGATCAGGGCAAGATAACCCTTGTCCAGGCAGGCTGTGCAGTGGTAGTATTCTGGCAGATCCGCGGAATTCGGATTTTGACCCGGCGGCAACCGGACAAAAACCCGAAGCGGTCGAGATAATCCATACGGTGGGTGTAGCTCAACGGCAGAGCACTGGGCTGTGGCCCCAGGTGTTGGGGGTTCGATTCCCCTCACTCACCCATTCGGATTTTTGTGATTCAGGTCGATGATCAGTTGGAGCCCCATGCATGGATCCGCAGTATGAAAAGGTTAAAATTTGCGAGCAGTGCGGAAAGAAATTCTGGAAAGGATATTTCATTTCATTGCCTTCCAGCGTGTCGGATTTTAACGTGACCAAGGTAGTCTGCTGGCGCTGTCGTTTTCTGAGGCCGGCGCGACAGCCCACTCAAGCCGAGTCGAAATAACCGCAGGCGCCCGAGATCATGCCCTATCCGCCATCTCATGAGCTTCAGGACACCGCCCGCCGAGTGGTCCGCCGGAACGAAGAATTCCCTTCCTGCCCGCACTGCAAGGAAGGCGGTGAACTGATCGTGGGGAAATATGTGACCATTTCGATCTACTGGGATGCCGAGAATGGTTACTGGCACTGCTTGGTGTGCGGATTTATCGGGTTTGGGAGCGATCTGGGGCTCCTCCAGTATCCTATTGTGGCCTGTGTTGGAAACGCTCCCCGTCTGCCCGGAACACCGAGAAAAAGAAAGAATCGAGCGCGCCTGTAGCTCAGCAGGATAGAGCGGCAGACTTCGAATCTGTAGGCCGGGGGTTCGACTCCCTCCAGGCGCGCCAGCCTAACGCGAGCGGCCCGCCTCGAGCCAATGACGCCCTACTTGAGATTCGGTGACCCAAAGAGGCCCCTGGCCGACCGGGGGCCTGATGCCGCCAACGGGTCACGTATCCGGTGGATCACGGTTTCACTCGCCCTTGGAATTTTCTTCCTTTCCCGTCCCACCTTTCCGCAAGAGCTGATTTCCGATCAGGTGGCGGTGACGGTGATTCGAAAAGAGGTGATCGCGCTCACACTGGGCGAGGGCCAGCATCGGATCGATCTCTCAGCCGGCGAGGAGGTCCTCGCGATTTCCTCTCGCGGCCTGAATGCGGTGGTGCAGACATCGGTCCGGCTGCTCGGTTTTTCGGGCAAGGCTAAACGCTGGGCCGAGAGGCGGCTTCATATCTACGAAAAGGTGACCGAGGTTTACATTACCACCCGCCTAATCCTGGTCCGGACGGATCGCAGACTGTACGGGTTCGAGGGGGTATCGGGGCGTTGGTCGATGGTCGAAATCGCGCCTCGGGAGGAACAGCTTGAAATCCTGCGAGGCGAGCATGTGGTCGTGGTGGTCACGGAGCAGCGGGCCCTCGCATTCTCGGCTTTTTCGGGCGGATTTTTCCAGCAAGATTTGCCTCCCGAGGAATCGGTGGTGGATACCGTGGTCAATGATAATATCGTGATCCTGACCACGCCGGTCAGAAAGCTGGTGTTCAGAGCCGGTCTTCGTCTCTGGTCCGAACTTCGATGAGGTCGATGGCCGGCCGATTAAGGGGGAGAGAGGATTGAAGCCAAAAAACGATGGCGGCAAGGGCAGAATTATCTTCCCTCTGGACGTTGCCTCGATGGGCGAGGCGGAAAAGCTGGTCGGAAGCCTGCGGCAGGAAGTGGCTCTGTTTAAGATCGGACTGACTTTTTTTATCAGCGAAGGCCTGGAGGGGATTAGGCGAATCCACCAACTGGTGGGCGATCGGCTCTTCCTGGACCTGAAGCTGCACGATATCCCGGAGACGGTGGCCGAGGCCACCTCGGCGCTGGCACAGTCCGGTATCACCTTCCGGTTCTTGACGGTTCACGCTTCGGACGGACAGGATATCATCAGGGCGGCCGTGCGCCGGGTGAACAGGCATACCGGGGTTTTGGGAGTGACCGTTCTGACCCATATGACGGACAAGTCCCTCTCGGAGATCGGAGCGAGCGAAGGGATCTCACGGCGGGTTCTTTTCCTGGCCAGGGGGACGAAGCGCGCCGGAGGGGCCGGGGTGGTCTGCTCCAGCCAGGAGGCCAAGGCGGTTAAAGCGGCGGAGGGAGATGAATTCATCGTGGTGACGCCAGGAATCCGTCCTCGGTGGGCGCACGTTGCGCATGACGACCAACGTCGGGTGACGACCCCGAAGGAGGCGATCGTCAACGGGGCCGACTACCTGGTTATCGGGAGGCCGATTGCGCGCGCCCCGGATCCGGTAGAGGCGGCACGAAGAACAGCCGCAGAGATCGAGGAGGCCTTTCAAGAGATGGATCACCCATCGGGATGAATCGGCGGATGACGGGAGACATTGTCTTTCCATTCGCATGCGGTGTGTGCTATAATACCTGCTAATTCATCCAATACGCGGCGAGCGGCGATCATGACTCGCGCCTGTAGCTCAGCGGATAGAGCAATGGCCTCCGGAGCCATGTGTCGGGGGTTCAATTCCCTCCAGGCGCGCGGGATCGGCGCAGGGAGGAAACCCTTCCACCGCCCGACAAGCCTTGATCAGAGTGTGGGCCGTTAGCTCAGTTGGTAGAGCAGCTGACTCTTAATCAGCGGGTCGCAGGTTCGACCCCTGCACGGCTCACCAATGAATAATTTGGGAATCGGGTTCAGCCGAAGCCGGGCGGGCGTAGCCGAATCGGCATAGGCGCCAGCCTTAGGAGCTGGTGGGCGTCAGCCCGTGAGGGTTCAAGTCCCTCCGCCCGCACGAATGTCTAGGCTGGCGGATTTAGGATCTGGCGTATCAGGGCGGAGAACAATAGCTTCAGACCGAATCGGTAGAATGAAACTGGAAATCGAGGAACTCAATCCCGTCAAGCGAATATTGAAGGTGGAGGTCCCCCCGGAAGTCGTCACGCGTGAATTTTCACATGCCTATGCCGAGCTTCAGCGGAAGGTCAAACTTCCCGGATTCAGACCGGGAAAGGCCCCTCTTTCCCTGCTGGAGCGAAAATACGCCCGCGAAATCGAGGAAGATATCGTTCAAAAGCTGGTTCCCGACTATTATCGCAAGGCGGTGCGGGAGGCCGGTCTCCATCCGGTGGAGCTTCCTTCGATCGAGCAGATTTCGGTCAAGAAGGGAGAGCCCCTTTCCTTCCGTGCCACCGTGGAGATCAGGCCGTCTCTGACCCTGTCCGATTATCTCGGTCTGAAGCTGACCCGCAAGCCCGTGAATGTCCCCGCCGATGCCGTGGAAAAGGCGCTTTTGCAGCTGCAGCAGGAGCACGGCCAGCTTGAAAGCTGCGAACCGGATCATGTCATTCAGACGGGGGACTATGTTATAATCGATTTTGAAGGGTTTACGGGCGGTGAACCGGTTCCAAACGGGAGCCAGAAAGGGTATCTTTTGGAGGTGGGGGCCAGGGTGTTGCTGCCCGAGATCGAGGATGCCCTCATCGGGCGAAAGGCCGGCGAGGCATTCGAGGCGAACGTTTCCCTCCCGCCAGATCATCCGCAAAAAGCATTGGCAGCGAAGGACGTGCAGTTCAAGATCCAGGTGGGCGAAGTCAAACGCAAGGTGCTGCCCGCACTCGACGACGACTTTGCCAAGGACCTGGGTGTCGCAGGGCTGAAGGAGCTGCGGGGGCGATTGCAGGAGGAGATAGAAAAGCGGCTGATCTCGGAAAGAACTTCGGAAGAGAAGGAGCGGCTGATCAAAACGCTCATCGGTCAGCACCGATTCGAAGTGCCGCCTTCTTTGGTCGAACGGGAATTTGAGGACATCTTAAGCCGGATCGAGAGCCACCGCCGGATGGGGGGTGGCTCCCAGCAGGATGCCCCGCTCAAACTTGAGGCGCTTCAAAAGGAGTATATGCCCGTGGCCGAGGAACGGGCGCGCAGCCGGATCCTGCTGCAGATCATAGCCGAACAGGAGAAGCTCAAGGTAGAAGAAAGGGAGTTGGACGAGGAGATCGGGTTGATGGCCCGGAGCATGCAGGCCACGGCCCAGGAAGTCAAACAATGGGTTCTTGCGCGTCAGGGCTCCCTGGAGGGATTAAGGACCCGGATCATTGAAAGAAAGGCATTGGACCTGCTCCATGAAAAAGCCGAAATTGTCGAGGAGTAACAATAGACTCATCAGAAAAGGGGTCAACTGAATGCTCATTCCCATTGTGATCGAACAGACCAACCGCGGCGAACGCGCCTATGACATCTACTCACGACTCCTAAAGGACAGGATTATCTTTATCGGGGCGCCGATCGAAGACAACTTTGCCAATCTGATCATCGCGCAACTGCTGTTTTTGGAGGCCGAGGACCCCGAAAAGGATATCAATCTTTACATCAATACGCCCGGCGGGCTGGTCACTTCCGGGCTGGCCATCTATGATACGATGCAGTACATCAAGCCGCCGGTCTCCACAATCTGCATCGGACAGGCATCCAGCATGGGTGCCTTGTTGCTGACGGCCGGTGCGAAAGCAAAGCGATTTGCCTTGCCGAATTCCAGAATCATGATTCATCAACCCATGGGCGGGTTTCAGGGACAGGCCACCGATGTCGATATTCACGCGCGGGAGATTTTGAAAATGCGCCAGAGGCTCAATGAGATCATGGCGAAGCACACGGGCCAGCCGATCGAGCGTATCCAGCATGACACGGAGCGCGATAATTTCATGAGTGGGAACGAGGCAAAGGAATACGGCCTGATCGATGAGGTCATCGAGCGGGCCGTGATGATCAAGCCCAAAGAAAAGGCGCATGGAGGATCGTAATGGCGAAACAGGATAGGCACGATCCGCTCAGGTGTTCATTTTGCGGGAAGAGCCGTGAAGAGGTCAAAAAACTAATTGCCGGTCCGACGGTGTATATCTGCGACGAATGCATCGACCTGTGCAATGAGATCATCGCTGAGGAGTGCGAGGAAGATCGCAGTGAGGTGGCCTCCAAGCTTCCCAAGCCGGCCGAAATCAAGAATATCCTGGACAACTATGTGATCGGTCAGGACCGGGCGAAGAAGATTCTGGCCGTGGCCGTGCACAACCATTACAAGAGGATCAATGCACCTGCGGAGGTCGACGAGGTCGAGTTGCACAAAGGCAATATCCTCATGATTGGTCCCACCGGAACGGGAAAGACATTGCTGGCGCAGACGCTGGCGAGGATCTTGGACGTTCCGTTTACCATTGCCGACGCAACCACGCTGACGGAAGCGGGCTATGTCGGCGAGGATGTCGAGAATATCATCCTCAAGCTC
>CAYGBP010000013.1:12484-25158 GCA_964348105.1 uncultured Nitrospirota bacterium | reverse complement strand
AGGCGGCCGAATATGATATCGAGAAATGCGAGCGGGGAATCGTTTACATTGACGAGATTGACAAGATCAGCCGCAAGAACGACTCCCCCTCGATCACGCGGGATGTGTCGGGCGAGGGTGTCCAGCAAGCGCTGCTCAAGCTCATCGAAGGGACCGTGGCTAACGTCCCTCCCCAGGGCGGCAGAAAACACCCGCACCAGGAATTCATCCAGGTGGACACCGCGAATATCCTTTTTATCTGCGGCGGGGCCTTCGTGGGCCTGGAGCAGATCATCGAGCAGCGGACCAACAACAAAACCATGGGTTTCGGGGCGCAGGTCCGAAGCATCCATGAAAGGAGGGTCGGCGAGATGCTGGCCAAGGTGCAGCCGGAAGACCTGCTCAAGTACGGCCTGATTCCGGAATTTGTGGGGCGGCTGCCGGTCATTGCCACGCTGGATGATCTGGCTGACGAGGATTTGGTCCGTATCATGACAGAGCCCCGCAACGCCTTGATCAAGCAGTATGAGAAGTTATTCGGCCTCGAAAAGGTCAAGCTAAAGTTCATCGACAGCGCATTGGCCGCGATCGCGAAAAAGGCCAATGCCCAAAAGACGGGAGCCAGGGGACTTCGGGCGATCCTGGAGGAGGTCATGTTGGACCTCATGTACGAGCTCCCCTCCATGAAAAACGTCAAGGAGTGCGTGATTACCGAGGAGGTGATCTCGGGGTCCGGTAAGCCCGTGCTTCTGTACGAGAATGAAAAGGGCGTCAAGTCCGCCTAGCCTCCTCCCTGCTTCATTCCGATGTCGCTCGGTCGCGGGGGGAAAGGCCCGGCTGGGCGGAATTGACGGTGCGATCGACGAGACCAGTTATTGGGATTTCTCCCGATTTTAATCCCGGGAAGCAAAGGGTCTTGGGAGCCCGGGAACCCACCTATTTTTTGAGAGCCCGCTACGTTTCGGCCATTCAAGACCTGGGTGGCCTTCCTTTTATCCTTCCCCTCACAGACAGCAAGGAAGCAATGGGCGAGGTCTTGGGTCGAATCGACGGGTTGCTTCTGACCGGGAGCGGTCCTGATCTTGACCCGAGCCTGTATGGAGAGCTCAAGCGGCTCAAGTACAAGGTGATGAGCCCTCTCAGAGCCGAATTTGAACTGACGATGGCGCGGCGGGGGGCTCAGGAAGATCTGCCGATCTTGGGTCTGTGCGGCGGCATGCAGGTCCTGAACGTGGCTTTAGGGGGGTCCTTGATCCAGGACATCGGGGTCGAATGCGAGCGCCCCCTCAGACACCAGCAAAAAGAAGCAGCCACCCGGCCGTCGCATCGGGTCCGGATTGAGGCCGGGACTCTACTTGCCGAGATCGTCGGCCGGCAGGATATGCAGGTGAACAGCTCGCACCACCAAGCCGTCAGAACCCTCGGAAAAGGCCTGCGGGTGAATGCAAGGGCGGAGGATGAGATCATCGAGGGAATTGAGCTGCCCGGATCGGCATTTGCCTTGGGGGTCCAGTGGCACCCTGAATTTCTTTACCGGGAAGATGACTTCAACCGCAAAATCTTCCAGGCTTTTCTCGATGCCGCCGCCCGGAGGCGTTCCTAGGTCTTGGATTTTAGGAAATTGCCCCCGGGTCCTTCGACTGGGAGACGGCCTGTTCGGTGATCATGGCATGCTCAATCGCGATCCCGATCTGATCGCCTATAGAGGCGAACAGCTTTTCTTCCCGCGAGGTGAGGGCGTGAATATTCTTATGAAGGATAAAGAGGACCCCCAGCACTCGGTTGCGGGAGCGCAAGGGGATACCCACCAAAGACATGAATGTGGTATCGATGGGGCCGAATTTTTCAAGGCGTGAGTCGACCGCGATGTTTTCGGTGTCCCAGAGCTCGCCCGATTGTAGAATTTCCTTACCCAGCTGGTGGATCAGCTCGACAAGGGTTCCCATGGCTTCGGGCGGCAGGTCTTCCACGCGGGTGGCCGTAATGGTTAACTTTCCCGTCAGATTCTCGGGCATCCAGATGATACCGGCATCCGCCTCCATCACCTCCAGCATCTTGTGAAGCGTTTCGTTGAGCAATTCCTTGAGCCCCAGGGATTTGTTGAGGATCGCGGCAATGGAATAAAGCGTGAAGAGCTCCTTGCTTTGATGCTCGATCTTCCATCCCTTTTCTTTGACGTTTTCCTCAAGTCCGATGTAGAAGAGCTTTAGCTTGGAGGCCATCTTGTTGAAGCGGGCGGCCAGATCTTCGATCTCATCCCCGGTCTGGATCGAGATCCTGTAGTTCAGGTTTCCCCCTCCGATGGTTTCGGCCCCTTTTTGGAGCTCCTGGATGGGACGAACGATATTCGTTGAGATCATGTTGCCCAGGAAGGCGAAGATCCCGAGTCCGGCCAGGCCGCCCAGCGAGATCCAGGCCAGCAGCGTGTAAACGGGTGCATAGGTTTCGCTCGGGTCCTGGCTTGTAAAGATATACCATTTTTCCCCCCCGAAGTTGGAGGAATCCGCGGTGATGGTAATCGGGACGGGTGTATAGCCGTTGATTGCCTCGGCGCCGTAATAATGAACATCCGCCTTGGTGGCGGTCCAGCCCGAGGTTGGCTTGAAGATGGCCTGGGTCAACTCGGGCGTGAGTCGGTGTTCTTCCAGAGGATGCGCCGGGCAGAAAAGCATGTTGCCGCCCGACCCGACGAGCATCGTGTGGTCCGTGCTGCCGACTTTGGCCGAGGTCAGGGCCTGCAGAAAGATTTCAATTTTGTGGATCATCGATAACACGCCGATGGTCTTTTCATCCTTCATGATCGGCATGGCCGTGACGAAGACGCGTTTGCCCAAATCGGGGTCCATTTCGATGGGCCCCATATAGGGCTGGTTCTCTCCGGCGGCGATGGCCTCCCGCCACCAGGTTCGGTCTCCGTAGTAGTAGTGGTGGGGCCGCTGGATGGCCGAGACGATCGCCCCTCGAGCATTGGTGACCAAGACCGCGTGATAGGGACTCTGATCCAGGTCCGCGCCGAAAAAGTCCTTGAGGAACAGGGAGGCCTTGTTATTCAGTGCTTCGAGGAGGAAGGCATCTTGGCCCTGGGCGGTAACCCAGCGCTCCTCGATTTCAAGGATCCGGCGTTGGACCGCCTCGGGGCTCTGTCCCGTGTAAAAGCTGTTGGAGTCCTCCACGACCGATAAGATGGACGAGGAGGTGGCCAGGAGCCGGGACACCTCCGTATGGTGCTCGATCATGGCCTCCAAATTTGCGGCCGTGGCTTGGGCTACCTGCTGAAAATTGGCCCCGATCGTGCGCTTCAGTGTGTGCGTCCCGATAAAGTAGATGAAGGAGAGCACGACCAGGCCCGAGACTAGACCCACCGCCAGGTTGAAGAGGACGATCTTGCTCTTTAGGCTTTTCGTAAGGAACTTCATTTCTTTGAGCATGGATATCATGGCCGAATCGATCGGATTTGGCGTGAATAGATCGTCCGCCGGTGCCACGGGAGAAATGCTGTTTCCCGCGGCACAATCATCAGAGGCGACGGCCCGGGATCAGCATCCGTCGAGCTCGTGGCCTGGGCGAAACGAAATCGGAATATGAACGTCCTTTCATCAGGGGGCGCTGTCGGAACCCCGGCGCATAGACCGCTCCGTAAAGAGGCTTTCGGGCAATCCGGTATTCACCTGAATATCACTGATGGTGAGGAATGTCTGTGCCCCGGTCTGAAAATTTGTCGTGACCACCTTTTCCCAGACCCAGGCATTCTTGATCTTCTTCCAGGAAATGACCTGTTCCTTGAAGGAATTTCCCTCCAGGTCGAAATACTCGATCCTTTCCTTCAGAAAATCGTCTTTTGTAATCCATTTGACGACCTTGGAGTATGGATAGGAAGGGTCCGGCCGTTTGGGGGCGCTTTCCACCACGTAGTAGGATCGGCTCTCGATCACCTCTTCCTTGAGGAGATCGTGCTTGTCCAGGCGGGCGGGCCGAGGGGACATTTCCGAGGGTTTCAAATCCGAGCTGGCAAACCCCTCGCCGGACCCCTTGGGAACCTTATTGAGCATGTTGAGAAATTTCAGGTAGAATTTCCGATCCGCTTCCTTTCCGGAGGCCGGAATATAGGACCATTCCATGAAGGCGTTGCCCCTCTTGTCGGGCGGATATTCGTTGAAGACGATCAGCTTATAGTTCAGATCCCCCTTGCCGTCATATCCCTTCCAGTACCGGCGCAGGATCTCCTTTCGCTCGTTGCCGTCGCGGTCCCGGATGGTGAAGATCAGTCGGGAGGCGTGATCTTTGCCGGGATGCACATCCTCGGACCTTTTGACGATTTCCCGAACCGAAGGCCCCTCCTCGGCAGCGGATCCGGTCTCTTCCGCTTGTCCGAGGGGGTTGATCGACAGCAGGAGAAGCGCTGGAAGTGCTAAGAAAATCAATTGCTTAAAGACTTGCATGGAAACTCCGCGGTTTAAATGGGATCGAAACGAACCCCTTCTTTATAAAAGAGTACATTTTATTTTATGAACTTGTCAAGGCCTAACCATTTGGATATAATACAGTATTTTTGCCGCGGATTTCCCGCGGCGGACCATACTGAACCGAGAAGGATAAGGAAATGTCGACGACCTACCGACAGCCCAGCAAGCTCAGCCGAAAGCGAACGCACGGGTTTCTGAAACGGATGGAAACCAAGGGAGGCCGGAAAGTGCTCCGGCGCCGCCGCGCGAAGGGGCGGAAGCGATTAAGCGTCGCCTAAAGGTTTGATCAGGCGGATTCGAGGGGCCGGCCCTGGCGGCCGAGGGGAGCCGGCTCGGGTGAAGGCTTGGAGACTGGCTGGCGGAATCGATACATTCGGCATCGCTCCGAAATAGACGAGATTTTCCGGCGCGGGGAGCGGCGGGCGGAGCGGGAGTTCACCGTTTTTTTTTTAAGAAACGGGCTTCCCGTCAGCCGATTTGGGGTGATCATTCCCCGAAGATGGGGCAAGGCGGCGAAGCGGAATCGGGCGCGACGGCAGGTCCGTGGAATTATCAGAAGATGGGTCATGGGGTTTTCGGGTGGAATGGATCTTCTGCTGATGCCCAGGGCCGGAGCGGAAAGGCTCTCTTACGGTGAGAAGAGGCGGGCATTGGAGAGGCTTCTGAAGCAAATCGGAGTAATGGAAAGCGAGCCCGATGCGTAGGCTGCTCATCGGCGTCATTCGAATCTATCAGGGGTACATTTCCCCTTTCTTCCCCCCCTCCTGCCGGTTTTATCCTTCCTGCTCGGAGTATGCGATCCAGGCGATCAGAGCGTATGGCCCGGTGAAGGGCCTGGGCTACGTGTTGCTGAGGCTCGGGAAATGCCACCCATTCCATCCGGGCGGGGTGGACCCGATCAAGTAGCTGACCATGGACAAGCGAGCCATTATCTTCCTGATCCTGTCGGTAGCGATTCTTTACCTTTATTCCTATTACGAATTTCAAAAGGAAAGGAGCCGGCTGGATCAGATCCAACCCCGGCCGCCGGCCGAAGAACCCCTCCCCCCCGCTGTGGTGGATCAGGAGGGAGAGGCGAAAAGCCGTGAAGGGCGGGAATTGCCGCGGGAGCTGGCGGTGGGGGCGGAACCGGTGGCGGAGCAGGAAATCGTGGTGGAAACAGACCTGTACAGGGCGGTGCTGTCGAATCGGGGTGGCGTCATCAAGCGCTGGGAGCTGAAGGAGTACAGGACGGGGGTGACCAGGGACAGCGCGCGCATCGTCCTTTATCAGGAGCCCAAAAACCGAAGCGGGATATTGCCTCTGCAGGTTGTAGTGGGCGATGGCACGGATCGCTATTTCGCGGAGAGCCTGTACGAAGTCGAGGGCGAATCCATGCGGTTGGAGGGCGAAGACAGGAGCAAGAAATTGGTGTTCATCGCCAAGGACCCGGGCGCAGGCCGTTATCTGAGAAAGGAGCTGACGTTTCATTCGGACCGGTATGATGTCGGGGTCAAGGTGGAGGCCGGAGGATTCACGCAGGACTACACCCTATTCGTGGGTACGAACTTCGCGATCCTTGACTGGGGGGAAAGAACCTTCGTCAGCTTTGTCGGGCCCACCAGCCTGGTGGATGGAAGGATCGTTAAGGACAAACCCTCGGAAATCGAGGGCTCGGTGTCGCACACCGGCCAGATGGCCTGGACGGCGCTGCAGGACAAATACTTTATGGCGGCCCTCATCCCGGAGAAGGGCGCGGATGCGGTCGTGGCCGTAGAAAATGGGGAAAAGCGGGTATCGGTGGGCCTGCGCCAGCGCCCCGACCCGGTGGCGGGAGTCCATTCGTACCGGTTCTACGCGGGCCCGAAGGAGTTTGACCGGCTCAAATCCTATCGTCTCAACCTGGAGGAGATGATCGATTTCGGCTGGTTTATTTATGGAAGCTGGTCCATGGTCCGGCTGATCGCACAGCCGCTTTTTTCGGTGCTGAGGCTCTTCCATGATTTTACGAACAACTACGGGGTCGCGATCATCCTGCTGACGGCCTCCATCAAGCTGTTGTTTGTCCCGCTGACGCATAAAAGCTACGTCTCCATGAAGGGGATGCAGGAGCTGCAGCCGAAGGTGGCGGCCCTTCAGAAAAAATATAAGAACGATCGCCAGAAGCTTCAGCAGGAATTGATGGATCTCTATCGGAAGAACAAGGTCAACCCCCTGGGGGGCTGCCTTCCCATGGTGTTGCAGATCCCGGTATTCATTGCCTTATTCAACATCCTCTACACCACGATTGAGCTTCGCCACGCCCCCTTCGCCCTGTGGATCAGGGACCTGTCCGACAAGGACCCATACTACGTGATGCCGATCGTGATGGGCATCTCCATGATCGTGCAGCAGAAGCTGCAGCCCACGGCCATGGATCCGCGCCAGGCCCGGATTCTGATGTTCCTCCCCGTCGTGTTCACCTATTTTTTCCTCTTCTTCCCTTCCGGACTGGTTCTCTACTGGCTGGTCAACAATTGCTTAAGCATACTTCAACAGTATATAACATTGAAGTATATTATCCCGAAAAAGGCGTAGCGAGGGTAAATGCATTGCGACGACACGATTTGCGCCATCTCCACCCCGCCGGGAGAGGCGGGCATGGGGGTGATTCGCCTGTCGGGCGGCCAGGCGATCGCGGTGGTGGACCGGATATTCCGCAAATTGCCGTCGGGGTCGCTTGCGGCCCAGCCGAGCCACACGATTCACTACGGCGTCATAGTCGATCCCTCGCGGCGGGGCCCGCTCGATGAGGTTTTAGTTTCGGTATTTCGATCGCCGCGCAGTTATACGCGGGAGGATATGGCTGAAATCGGGTGCCATGGTTCCCCGCTGCTGCTGCAAAGACTGATCCGGATCCTGAAGGAATCGGGGGCCCGGCCGGCCGAGCCGGGGGAATTTACGAAAAGGGCATTCTTGAATGGCCGACTGGACCTGAGCCAGGCCGAGGCCGTGATGGACCTAATCGGGGCCAAGACCCAGGCCGGGTTGAAGATCGCGCTGGAGCAGTTGCAGGGGGGGCTAGGCGTGCAGATCCGAAATCTACATGACTTGCTGACAGATCTGTTGACGGCCATTGAGGCCAATATCGATTTTTCAGAGCAGGGAATCCAGGAAATCGGGCCCTCCGAAATCCTGTCAACGCTGGATGAAGCGAGCACCCGAATACAGGCGCTGCTCAATCGGTGGCCTGAGGGGCGGATTCTCCGGGAAGGACTAACCATCGCCATCGTCGGCAGGCCGAATGTCGGCAAGTCGAGCCTCCTAAATGCCCTGCTCGGACAAGACCGGGCGATCGTGGATGAAACGCCAGGAACCACTCGCGACATTGTAGCGGAATGGGCAAATCTCGATGGACTGGCTGTGAGGCTCCTCGATACGGCGGGGATTCGCGACGCGAAGGATTCGGTGGAACGCGAGGGGATTCGCCGGACACGTCTGGCGATCGAGGAGGCCGGCCTCCTGCTCATTGTCCTGGATTCGAGCGAGGACCTGCAGCCGTCGGACCTTCTCCTCGTCGATTGGATCCGGGAAAGGAAAAAGATTGTGATCCTGAACAAGGAGGACCTGCCGGCCCGATTGGATCCGGCCGCCATCAAGGAGGTCCTCCCGGATAGTCCGGTTGTCCAGGCCTGCCTGGCCGGCGGTTTAAAGGAAAACCCAATCAAGGGCATTGAAAAGCTGAGGGACTACATCCTGAAGCAGGCACTCGGCAGAGGGCCCGGGGAGGCCGAGGGCGTGCTGGTGGTCTCGGAGCGGCAAGCATCGGCGCTTCAGGGGGCTGCCGAGGCGATCGGGCGGGCGCGAAGGGCACAATCGGAGCGAATGCCAACCGAATGCCTGGCGCTTGAGCTCGGCACCGCCATCGACCAGTTGGGGCTGATCATCGGCACCAGCATCAAGGAGGATCTACTGGACGGGATCTTCAGGCGGTTTTGCATCGGGAAATAAATACAGGATGGGTGTGCGATCGGGAGATATGTTCCACGTGGAACACTGAGACAATAATCGATGCAGATCAGGCATTTTGAGCAACAGGCGGATGTGATTGTAATCGGGGCGGGCCATGCCGGCTGCGAGGCCGCCCTCGCGTCCGCTCGCATGGGCTGCCGGACCCTGCTCTTCACAATGAGTCTTGAGAATATCGCCCAGATGTCATGCAACCCCGCCGTCGGGGGGATCGCGAAGGGGCATCTGGTCCGGGAAATCGATGCGCTCGGCGGAGAAATGGGTCGAAATACCGATCGGGCCGGGATTCAATTCCGAATGCTCAATACCCGCAAGGGGCCTGCGGTTCGCGCCTTGCGGGCCCAGGCAGATCGCAAGGCCTATCGTCTGGCAATGCGGTCGGCCCTGGAGCGGCAACCCAACCTGTGGATTGTTCCAGCCGCCGTGGACCGACTCCTCTTGTCGGATTCGAGGGTGGTCGGAGTCCGAACCGAGGAGGGGACCTCGTATGGGGGACGTGCCGTCATCCTGACCACCGGAACCTTCTTGAGAGGCCTGATTCATATCGGAGAGACGCGGTTTCCGGCAGGCCGTGCCGGAGAGCGCGCGGCCGAGGGGCTCTCGCGGAGCCTTGAAGAAATCGGTTTTCGACTGGGCCGGCTGAAGACGGGGACCCCTCCCCGTCTCAACGGCCGGACAATCGATTTCTCAATCCTGGAGCCCCAGCCGGGAGACGACCCTCCTCCCCGCTTTTCTCATCGAACGGCCGCTGCGAGGCTCCCCCAGGTTGCCTGCCATCTGACCTACACCAGCCTCGAGACCAGACGAATTATTGAGGATAATCTTGACCGCTCTCCCCTCTTCAACGGCCGGATTTCGGGAACCGGTCCGAGGTACTGCCCCTCGATTGAGGACAAGATCAAGCGGTTCGGGGACAAGGAGCGCCACCAGGTCTTTTTGGAGCCCGAGGGCCTGGATACGAAGATGTATTATCCGAACGGGATTTCCACCAGCCTTCCGGTCGATATTCAAGCGAGGATGGTCCATTCCATCCCGGGCCTTGAAAAGGCCGAAATGCTCCGGCCAGGATATGCCATTGAATATGATTATGTCCACCCGACCCAGCTTTTCGCCAGCTTGGAGACAAAGGCCGTCCGGGGGCTCTTTCATGCCGGCCAAATCAATGGAACCTCGGGATACGAGGAGGCGGCGGCCCAGGGACTCATCGCCGGCGTAAACGCCGCCTTGATGACGCATGGCAGGCCCCCGGTGGTCCTGGGGCGCGACCAGGCTTATATCGGCGTCTTGATTGACGACCTCGTCACGCTGGGAACCGACGAGCCGTACCGGATGTTTACCTCCCGGGCGGAATACCGTCTTCTCCTTCGGCATGATAATGCGGATTTGCGCCTGAGCCCTATCGGATATGGGCTGGGGCTGATCCCCCCCTGGCTCCTCCGATGGGTCAATGTGAAGCGGGACCAGATCGAACGGCGGGTGGCCCGTCTCAGCCAAACTCGCCCAGGCCTGACGCCGACCATGCTCCAGGCATTGGACTCGCTGGGCATCGGCGGCCTGGCTCCCGATACCAGCCTGGCCCAGCTCCTGAGGCGACCACGGGTTGATCTTGCATCCTTGGAACGGATGATCGGGTCGACCCGGGACGCACAGGTCCCCATCGGTCGGGGCGCTATGGAAGAGACCGAAAGGGAGTTGGCCGAGGCGGTTGAAATCCAGGTCAAATACGAGGGGTACATCCGTCAGCAGGTTCAACAGGTTGAAAAGGCCCGGAAATTAGAAACCAAGGAAATTCCGGCGGCTTTTCCATTCGAGGCGGTAAAGGGCCTGTCCAAAGAGGTTCAGGAAAAACTGGGCAGAATCGGGCCGGCGACCATCGGGCAGGCCTCGCGTATCTCGGGGGTCACCCCGGCCGCCATCACTATTCTGGTGGTGGCGGTGGAGCGGTACAAGAAGGTCCAGACGGCCTGACAACCCCCTACCCTACCCCAGAACCCTTCCACCCGGGGCAAAGAGACCCCCTCAACCGGCCAGCCCTTTTCGATTCATCAAAAATGTTCCACGTGGAACATTCAGCCGTGACCGAGGAGAACGAAAAACAGATTTGGGAAGGGGCCATTCAATGGGGGATCTCCCTGTCCGACGAGCAGGTGAGGGCCTTCATGGTCTATCTCGAGGAACTGAAGCGGTGGAATGCCAGGATGAATTTGACCGCCGTCCGGGAAGATCATGCGATCATCGCGCGCCACTTTCTGGATTCCCTTGCAGGGCTTGCCGCCCTGCCCGACCTCCCTTCAAAACAGCTCCGGGTCCTGGACGTCGGAACCGGTGCCGGCTTTCCCGGTATTCCGCTCAGAATCTGCCTTCCTAAGCTACGGCTGACCCTCCTCGAGCCCAAGAAAAAAAAGGCCGCATTCCTGCACAATCTTTGCGGGCGCTTGGGTCTCCAGCAGGTGGCCATTCTAACGCGCTCCATTCAGGACTTGGCCCGGGATCCCCGGAATCGGAGCGGCCAGGACGCCATAACGCTGCGGGGCATCGCTGCGGGGGGGCCCCTTCGGTATGCCGTGAAACTCCTGGCGCCCGCCGGCCGGGTCCTGGTCTGGAAAAGTCAGGCCCGGGCCGATGACTGGGGACCCGAAGGTCTCCCCGCATCCTGGCGAGTTGCGAGGCGGTTGGTCTACCGCATCCGCTCTGAGGAGAAGGACCGCGTCCTGATCGTGCTGACCCCAGACTGAGGGCATTTATGCTCGCGGGCTCTCATCAGGGATTTTTTCGTCCGGGGAAAGGCGGTTCTTACACCCCGCGGCAAAAATGTTCCACGTGGAACATTGCAACCTCATGGGCTTTTCTTTCGCGACGATCTATGCTACCATAACCCGATTTTTGCCTGCGGCTGCTCGAGGGCGACCATCACAAACCTGAGGTTCGATGGGGAAAATCGTCGCCATTACCAACCAAAAAGGCGGGGTTGGCAAGACCACGACGGCGATCAATTTGTGCGCATCGTTGGCCGTTGCCGGTCGTCGGGTCCTGCTGGTGGATATCGATCCTCAAGGCAATGCCACGGCAGGGGTCGGCGTCAATCGCGAATCCTTGTCGGCCAGCATTTACGAAGTCTTGATTCAGAAAAAGACCATTCCGGACATTGTGAACCGGACCGGAATGGACCGCCTGGACCTGGTCCCGGCCAAGGTCGATCTGGTGGGTGCTGAGGTGGAGTTGGTGGGGCTCCCGGACCGGGAGATCCGGCTCAAGCAGGCCCTGGAAGGCGTCACAGACCATTACGATTACCTCTTGATCGACTGCCCCCCTTCCCTGGGTCTTTTGACCATTAACGCCCTAACGGCTGCCGATTCGGTTTTGGTGCCCGTCCAGTGTGAATATTATGCCCTGGAGGGATTGGGACAGCTACTGAAGACCGTCCGGCTGATCCGACAGACGCTCAATCCGAACTTGGCCATCGAGGGGATCCTCCTGACCATGTTCGATACCCGAAACAGGCTCTGCCACCAAGTGGTTCAGGAGATCCAGAAGCATTTCGAAAAAAAAGTATACCGTTGCATCGTTCCCAGGAATGTGTCGCTCGCGGAGGCCCCCAGCCACGGCGGGCCGGTACTGCTTTATGACGTGGCATCGCGCGGGGCGCAGGCTTATCTTCAATTGGCGAGGGAAATGATCCGATATGGAGAAAAAGGCGTTAGGTAGGGGACTGGAGGCGCTGCTTCCGGAAAAGTTCATCGGCCGGCCGGAGGCGATGCGGATGGAAGAGGTGGATCCGGCCCATATTATACCGAATAGGTATCAGCCTCGGAAATCGTTTGATGAAGCGGGACTCAAGGAGCTGGCGGCGTCAGTAAAGGCCCGCGGGGTGGTGGAACCGATTCTTGTCCGAAGGGTGGAAGGGGGCCGCTATGAATTGATCGCCGGGGAGCGCCGCTGGCGCGCCGCCAGCATGTCGGGCCGATCCACCCTCCCGGCCATCGTCATGCGGGTATCCGAGTCGGAGGCGCTGGAGCTGGCCCTGGTCGAGAATTTGCTGCGCAAGGACCTCAACCCCATGGAGGCGGCGCAAGCCTACCGGAGGCTGGCGGATGAGTTCGGGCTTACCCAGGAGGAGATCGCCCGGGCGGTGGGAAAGGACCGATCCTCCATCGCCAATAGTCTACGGCTCTTGAGCCTTCCGGAGCCGATCCGGGCGGACCTGTTGGCGGATCGGCTGACACTGGGGCACGCCAAGGCTCTTCT
>CAYGBP010000013.1:7766-12379 GCA_964348105.1 uncultured Nitrospirota bacterium | reverse complement strand
CGGAGGCCCTGGTCAAGCAGGGGGCGAAGCGCCAGAGGCGCCAACGCCTCGCGGGGGGGCCAAGGCCCGAAGTGGCGCACCTGCAGGAGCAGCTGGGCTACCGGCTCGGAACGAAGGTCAGACTCGCCGGTGGACCGACCCGCGGTCGAATTGTGGTAGACTATTATACGCCGGAAGATCTTGAGCGGATTTCCGAGATCATTCTTCAATAGGGGCGCGCACCAATCAATCCCTGAAGGGGATCATCCTTATATAGAACGCATATAAGGGTGCAATGGATGCTGGGGAGAGAATATGCTGAAAAGGGATGAACGGGACAGGCCCGGATCAAATCCGGAGGAGATCATCGCATTTCTCGGGAAAGGGACCGAGTTCAAAGGGGTCATCACTTACGACGGAACGGTCCGCATCGACGGAAAGGTCGAGGGGGAAATCATCACGAAGGGGACCCTGATCGTGGGCGAGACGGCCGTCATCGATGCCGAGATCAATGCCGGCACGGTCGTGAGCGGTGGAAAGATACACGGCAACATTACGGCCACGGCCAAGGTGCAGCTTTTATCGCCCGCCGTCTTGAACGGATCGGTCAGGACGCCCGTCCTCATTGTTGAGGAGGGCGTGAAATTCAACGGGAATTGCGATATGGGCAGAGAGGAGACCCAGGCGGAGCCCGCGAGGGCAATTGCCAGACCCAAGGAAGAGCCATTCAAAGAGCCGGCCGGCAAGGCGGTTTGAGCCTCGGGATGGCCGGGCGGAGAAGCGGCATGAAAGTTGTGATCGGCATGAGCGGCGGAGTGGACAGCTCGGCCGCCGCCGCGTTGCTGCAACGACAGGGTTATGAGGTCATCGGGGTGACCCTCCTTACCTGGGAGGGATCCGAGGAGGTGGAACGTCCATGGCTCGATCGAACCTGCTGCAAGGTGGGGGTCGCCCGCCACGTGGCGCAGCGGCTTGGGATTGAACATCACGTCGTGGATGCCCAGGATGCCTTCCGGGATCAGGTCATTGAGGACTTCTTCCGGGAATATGAGGCCGGCCGAACCCCCAATCCCTGTGTCCGATGCAACGAGCGGGTCAAGTTCGGCTTCCTTCTGGAGTTGGCGGATCGTTTCGGGGCCGATTACCTCGCGACCGGGCATTATGCACGGGTTGCCTTTCAGGCCGATTCCGGGCGCTATTCCCTGCTGAAGGGCGAGGATGGGCTGAAGGATCAAAGCTATTTCTTGTACCGACTTCGACAACCGCAGCTGTCGCGGATCCTGTTCCCTTTGGGCGGATTGCAAAAGGCTCAGGTCTGGGAATTGGCCGAATCCCTTGATCTGCCGGCTTCCGTACTGGCCGAAAGCCAGGAGATCTGCTTCGTGACGCAACGGGATTACCGGGATTTTTTGCTCGAACAGCGGCCCGCTTCACTTCGGGGGGGGGACATCGTCGGGGAAGACGGCAGGGTGCTGGGTCGCCACGGGGGAATCTCACTTTATACGATCGGTCAGCGAAAGGGGCTGGGCCTGGCCCTGGAGACGGGCGATGAGTCTCGCCGCCGCTATGTGACGCGAATCGATGCGGTCCGTAATCAGGTCGTGGTCGGGCCCCAGGAGGACCTTTATCGTCAATGGGTCAGCATCCACCGCCTGAACCTCCTCAGGTCGGATCTTTTTCAATCCCGCTCCGAAGTCAAAGTCACGGCCAAGATCCGGTACCGGGCGGCTGAGTGCGAGGCCGTCGCCCGGTGGACGGGTGAAGACCGTCTCGAGGTCCTTTTCGATCGGCCGCAGAGGGCCGTGACCCCTGGGCAGTCCCTCGTCATGTACCGGGGGGAGGATGTCCTGGGAGGCGGAATTATTCTGGATTTCAGGACAACGGCGCCTTGACTTCAGTCCTTCATCTGTGCTAAATTAGCTCATTTAAACACATTGAATTATAAAGCGAATCCCTCAAATTGGGGTGTCGCCCTCCCGTGCCAGCCGGCGTTTCCTGCCGGTCAATCCCATGGGTGCGGGTAAGGATCCATTGCCTTGAAGGAAATTATCGCCAAGCGATACGCAAAAGCACTCTTCGCCGTGATCCGTGACGAGGAGGGGGCCGAGGGGCTGGACGGCACGCTGGACGCCATGAAGGCGCTGTCGGCCGCCTTCGAGCAACAGCCCCACTTCAGGCACCTGATCCTGAACCCCCGCTTCGATCGTGAGGAAAAAATTGGCGTGACGAAAACCGTGCTGGCAGATCTTCAGATACGCGGTCAGTTGATGAGGTTTTGCGAATACCTGATCCGGAAGAATCGGTTTCAGCATCTTCCCGGAATCAGCCGCGCCTACTCGGTCCTGGTGGAGCAGTTCCATGGGGTGATGACGATTCCGGTGACGGCTGCCGCACAACCTTCGCCGCAGGACGAGGAAGCGGTCAGACGCAAGCTGGAGTCGGTGACCGGGAAAAAAGTGCGCCTTCAATGGAAGATCGATCCAGCCCTGATTGGGGGACTGATCGTTCAGGTGGGAGAAGCACGGGTGGACGGCAGTATCCGGGGCCAGCTAGAGACTTTCAAGAGAAAATTCGTGGAGGCGTAACAGATGCAGATCCGAGCGGCGGAGATTACGGAGGTTATTAAAAAGCAGGTCAAGGATTTCGAGAAGGCGGTCGATGTCAAGGAGGTGGGCTCCGTCCTGCAGGTCGGTGACGGCATCGCAAAAGTATACGGATTGGAGTCGGCCCTGGCGGGGGAATTGCTGGAGTTTTCCAACGGCATATTCGGCACCGTTTTTAATCTGGAGGAAGACAGCGTCGGCGTCGTCCTTCTGGGGGAAGACCGCGGAATCAAAGAGGGAGATCCCGTTAAACGCACCGGCCGGATCGCCCAGATTCCCGTCGGAGATGCGATCATCGGCCGGGTGATTGACCCGGTTGGAAAGCCGCTCGACGGGCGAGTTGATCATCGGAGACCGGCAGACGGGAAAGACGGCGGTCGCGGTCGATACCATCATCAACCAGAAAGGACAAGACGTTATTTGCATCTACGTGGCCGTGGGCCAAAAGCGCTCCACCGTTGCGCGCGTCATCAAGACGCTCGAAGACAATGGGGCGATGGATTACAGCGTGGTGGTCTCCGCCACCGCCAGCGATCCGGCGCCCTTGCAGTTTCTGGCCCCCTATGCGGGTTGCGCCATCGGGGAATATTTTCGGGACAATCGTCGCCATGCCTTGATCATTTACGATGACCTTTCGAAGCACGCCGTGGCGTATCGCCAACTCTCCTTGATCCTGCGCAGGCCGCCGGGCCGGGAGGCATATCCCGGTGATGTATTTTATCTTCACTCCAGACTATTGGAGCGGGCGGCCAAGCTGTCCGATGAGAAGGGGGGCGGTTCTCTCACGGCGCTTCCCATTATCGAGACCCAGGCCGGCGATGTCTCCGCCTACATCCCCACCAATGTCATTTCGATTACGGACGGCCAGATCTATCTGGGTGCCGACCTGTTTTATTCCGGGATCCGACCCGCCATCAATGTGGGATTGTCCGTTTCCCGTGTGGGAGGCTCCGCTCAGGTCAAGGGGATGAAACAGGTGGCCGGGAGCCTCAGGCTGGACCTCGCCCAGTACAGGGAGCTGGCGGCGTTCGCCCAGTTCGGAAGTGATTTGGACAAGACCACCCAGGCCATGCTCTCACGCGGCGCCCGGATGGTCCAGCTGCTCAAACAGAATCAGTATCAGCCCTTGCCGGTGGATCTACAGGTGATGGTCATTTTTGCCGGGGTCAACGGATACGTCGACGATCTGCCGGAGGAAGAGGTCCGGCGTTTCGAGAAGGAGTTGATCCGGCATATCGAGGAAAAGCATTCTCGCCTCCGGGAGGAATTTTCGAAGAAGAAGGCGATTGACGATGAGTTCAAGGCCAGCCTGAAAAAGGTTCTGGACGAATTCAAAGAGATCTTTAAGACGATTCCGAAATAGTCGAGATGCCCAGTCTTCAGCACATTCGCCGCCGCATCGGCAGCGTGAAGAACACCCAGAAAATTACGAGGGCCATGAAGCTGGTTTCCGGGGCCAAGCTGCGCCGTGCCCAGGAAAGAATCATGGCGGCGCGTCCGTACGCCGAAAAGATGGCCGAGCTTCTGAGCGGCCTGGCGCCGAAGGTGCCCAGCGAGATCCATCCGCTCCTGACCCTCCGGGAGGAAAAGACGGCGGAGCTGCTGATCATTTCGGCCGACCGGGGCCTGTGCGGCTCATTCAATGCCAACATCATGCGAAATGCACTGGACTGGATCAGGTCCAAAGAGCGGCAGGGTGTCCGGGTCAGCCTATGCCCTGTGGGGAGGAAGGCCCGGGATTTTTTTAGAAAGCGCCCCTACACGACTCGAAAGGCATGGCCGGGAATCTTTGATCGCCTTCAGTTCGGCAACGCCCGGGAGATTGCCGAGGATATCGAGAGCGCCTTCCTGCGGGGGAATTTTGACCGCTGTGATCTTATCTTCACGGAATTTCGGTCGGTCTCTTCTCAAAGGGTTGCGGTCCGGCAGCTTCTGCCGGTCGGGGGCATCGAAGCCGCGCAAATACCCGGGACGGGCTCGGCTGCTTCTTATCTCTACGAGCCTTCGGATGAAGAAATCTTCAGGGAGCTT